>DVHB01000058.1 GCA_018712405.1 Candidatus Coproplasma stercoripullorum | reverse complement strand
TATATATGATTAACTATGCTCCAATGTTAAGCTCAATTGCCGCATCAATACATTATTCAATTTAACGGCAGTGTGTTAATTTGTAAGCAAAAAAATAAATTAAAATAAATAATTAAAATCAAATAAAAATTTAATTTAAAATAAATAACGATAAAGGGGAACAATATGGTCAAAAGATTTTTTACCGATTTGGACAGATACTATTTCCACCACGGCGTGCATTATGAGCTCTATAATAAGATGGGTGCGCATGTCGTCGAGGAAGACGGGGTGCGCGGAGTGCACTTCGTTCTCTGGGCGCCCTCGGCCCGCGCGGTGTGCGTCGTCTCCGACGGCAACGGCTGGACCCCCTGGCGCGACGTAATGGAAAAGGTCGATGACTGCATCTGGGAGCTCTTCGTGCCCGGCATGTGCGAGGGCGTGAAGTATAAGTACCTCATCGTCCGCGCCGACGGCTCGGAGGTCATGAAGGCCGATCCCTACGCCTACGCCTCCGAACTGCGCCCTGCCAACGCCTCTGTAGTCGCCGATCTTTCAAAGTACGAGTGGGGCGACGGGAAGTGGCGCGAGCAGAAGAAACAGGAAAACTTTTTGGAAAAGCCCATGGCCGTGTATGAAGTGCACCTCGGCTCGTGGAAAAAGGACTGGGACAAGTGGTGGGACGAAGATAAGTTCCTCGACTACAGGCGCCTCGCGCACGAGCTGTGCGATTACGTAAAGTGGATGGGCTATACGCATATCGAGGTAATGGGCATCTGCGAATATCCCTTCGACGGCTCGTGGGGCTACCAGGTGACGGGCTATTTCTCGCCGACGGCTCGCTACGGCAGGCCAGAGGACTTCATGTATTTCGTCGACTATATGCACCAAAACGGCATAGGAGTCATTTTGGACTGGGTGCCCGCGCACTTCCCGAAGGACGAGTTCGGACTTGACTGGTTCGACGGCACTCCGCTGTATGAGTATGCCGATCCGCTCCGCGCCGAATATCCGCAGTGGGGTACAAAGGCATTCGATCTTGGTAAGCCCGAAGTATCAAACTTTTTGATAGCCTCCGCATTTTTCTGGGTGAACGTATACCACGTCGACGGGCTGCGCGCCGACGCAGTTGCGGCCATGCTTTATAACAGCTTCGGCAGATCTGAGTGGCGTCCCAATAAGTACGGCACCGACTTTAACATGGAGAGCTTCGAGTTCTTCCGCCATTTGAATACCGTGCTCCGTCAGCGCACCTCCGCGATAATAATCGCCGAGGACAGCTCGATAGTCTCCGGCGTGACCGCCCCCGCCAAAAACGACGGCCTCGGCTTCGGCCTAAAGTGGGACATGGGCTGGATGAACGATACTATCCGTTACTATAACGAGGACCCCGTTTTCCGTCGCTACAAGCACCATCTGATGACGGGCACGTTCGACTATGTTTTCCTTGAAAATTATATACTCGTTCTCTCGCACGACGAGGTGGTGCACGGCAAGGGCTCGATGTTCAACAAGATGGCCGGCAGCCACCAGGACAAGTTCGGCGCATTGAAGACGGCCTACACCATGATGATGGGCCACCCCGGCAAGAAGCTGCTCTTTATGGGCCAGGACTTCGGCCAGGAGGCCGAGTGGGACTATAAGGGCTCGCTGCAGTGGTACCTGTGCGACGACCCCGGCCACAGGGACATTCTGGAGTGCTACCGCAGGCTGCTGAATCTGTACACCACGCACGCGGTGCTGTATAACGACGCGGGCAAGAAGAACACGTTCGAGTGGATAAACAGCGGCGACTACATGCGCAACCTGTTTTCGTTCATAAGGCGCAACCCCTGGAATTATAACGACGCGCTCGTGTTCGTGATCAACTTCGCGCCCGTCGACCGCGATCCGATAGAGATAGGAGTGCCCGTTTCGGGCGAATATAAAAAGATATTCTCCACTTATGCGGACGAGGAAGAGTATTCCCTTACAGCCGTAAAGGAGGAGTGCGACGGCAGGCCTTACCGCCTTGTGGTAAAGCTGAGGCCATACGAATCGCTCATATTCTCCGTGCCCTGGCACGAGAGCACCGAGGAGGAGAAGGAGGAGGAACGCAAAACGCGCCGCCGCATAAAGAAGGAGCATGAGGACGCCATAAGCGATAACGAACACGTTCCCAAGGTGCCCGCTCCCGTGGAAAAGCCGGCCCGCGCAGGGCGCAAAAAGGCGGCCGCGGCGACGGCCGATGCTCAGGCGGCCCCCGCCGAAGATGCGGCGCCGCCTGCCGAAGCTCCGAAAAAATCGGTAAAGGTGGCAAAGGCGGTAAAATCGCGCAAGGCCCCCGCAAAAAAAGAATAAAAACAGAGTTTTCCGCCGCGCAGAAAATCTGCGCGGCGGGTAAATTTTTATATGGGGGTTGATTTGTATAAAGGTCGGTGTTACAATACAGATAAGAACATCATATTTTTGCGGGAGGAGGGATATCATGAAGATAAAATTCTTATTGCCGGTCTGCCTCTCCCTGGTCTGCATACTTTGTTCCGGTTGCGAAAGCTGTTATAAGCCGCCCGATATTACGGGCGCCGCCGACGACGGCATCTGGCTTTATAGCGGGAACTATCGCTTCAGAAGCGATTTGTCGGGAAGAGCGGAGCTTGTTGCGGCCATTGAAATCGGCGGCGAAGTCTATGACGATTTAGACGTTACGTACTGTGAGTATGCGGGCGACGACGTCTATATGTGCGCGACATATCTTTTTAACGGGGGCGTCGCGGAGAGCGTAAATGATTGCGAAGGTAACGGGCAGGGGCTCAGGGGCGGCTGCCTTATCCGCTATGATATCGGTGATAAGACCGCAGAGGTCGTATACGACGGCGGCGCCGAACACCCCGTGATATCCGTTTTGCACTATAATAAAAATAATTCGGGCTTTTTGCTTTGCTGTGAAAATGAAAATTCGGAAGATGAATATATAATAGTGGAGGACGGCAAGCTTGCAAGGGTATGCGATTTTTCGTTTTCAGGTTCTGAACAAAGGAGCCTGATATTTACCGATTCCTCAATAGTTTGCTTCAGCGGGAAATTTCTGAAAAGCATGTCGTGGTACGATTCCGACTGGACTTACACGCGCGCCCTTGACGCCGAGATCGCAGATGCTGAGTATGCGGGCGGCGATATCGTGTATCTTTATACCCATACGTCCTTTATTGCCGAAATAAAAAAAGGCTATGACTGGGCCTTTGTAAGGCAGGGTCTGTATGTCTATGACGCAGCGGGAGGAAAGTTGCAGTGTCTCGCCGCAGCTTCCGAAGAGCAGAGCGCCGACATAGACGTTGAGACGGGCTATTACATAACGGGTTCTTTAGGCATACACGGCATAAACGGCGAATATGTCGGCTTTGCTGATAATTATGCTTTGATGCATTTTGATACAGAAACTTTTACAAGCAAGTTCGTATGCGATTTCTCTGCCCCTGATGCCGACTGGAAATTTAAGCGGGTATGTATTGAGAATGGGTATTTGATTTTTGAGGGCAGAGATTGTGACGTGGATTATAACAAGCGCGCTTATTACAATATAACAAGCAACAGCTTCGTGCTCTTTCCGCCGCTGTTGCCAAAGGAGCGCCCCAAAGGAAGCACGGGCAACGGCGAGTATTATTTTTACTATAACTATTATCCCGGCGGGCTCATGTCATCCGCAGGCTGGACGGCTCTGCATCGCGTACATATCGAAAGCGGAAAGGACGACGTCATGTGGGTGAGCGGCCTTGGCGAAGATGTGTATGCCATCAATGCCGTTCGCGCTTATTGATTCGTTAATAGAAAATAAAATTATAAACATGCCCGCACGGCTTTACGCCGTGCGGGCACGCTGCTGTTTGTGCTCTATATAAATTTTGTCAATAGTATTTAACACGCGATTTTTCGTAATGTCCGCGCGGCGCGGGGTGTTCTGCGGGCACGCCCATGGGTATGAGCGAAACGGGGACGGAATTTTCGCCTGTGCCGAGTATCCTCCTGATGGCGGCAACGCGCTCTGCAATGGGATATACGCCGCACCAACAGGTGCCGTAGCCCAGCTCCAGTGCCTGCAGCAGGATATTTTCGGTCGCGGCGGAGCAGTCCTGCTGCCAGAACTCGTGCCCCAGCCCCTCCTCAAGGTCGGGACGGGCGAAAACGATGATAACGCAGGCTGCGCCTTCGGCCATATACCAGCGGGGGCAGGCCTCGCTCAATTCTTTTAAAAGCGCCCTGTCTTTTACCACGGCAAACTCATACGGCCTCATGTTGCGCGCGCTCGGGCCAAGCATGGCCGCCTCTAAAATGGCGTCAAGGTGTTCCTGCGGTATCTCCGCGCCCGTAAATTTGCGTATGCTCCGCCTTGCGCGTATGGCCTCGGTCACGTTCATAATAAAACCTCCGTCGTTATTTGCAGTTCAATTATAATTCCGCGCGCGGAAAATTGCAATATTAAATTTAAAATTAATTTTTAATATTTTTCATGCGCACTATAGCGCAAAGTTACAAGTTATGAATGGCTTCGCCATGCGTTGATTTGCGCCTGCGGCGCAAAGGGTTACCGCCGCTGCAACTTTAGTTGCAGCGGCGGTAAATAGGGGGATAAGAAGTTATGTCGGATTACTTTTCTGTGATCTCAAGGTAAGTCTCGGGATCGACGGGTTCGTTGTTCAAAAACACTTCAAAGTGCAGATGCGCGCCGTCTTTATATTCCTGACCCATTGCCTCTGCAACAGTGGCGATGACGTCGCCGCGCGCAACCGTGTCGCCGGCTTCAAGGCCCTCTGCCGCGTCTACAAAGGTGTAGGTAGTCGTAAGTCCGTTTTCGTGCGCAATTGTTATCGTCGTCCCCGTAAGTATCGGGTCGCTCACGATGCTCTCCACGGTGCCGTCCAGCACGGCGTACACTTCGTCGCCCGCTTCGCCCGCAAAGTCTATACCCGTATGCAGATAGTATTTGTCGAGCGTGGTATTGTGGTAAAAACCGTAGCTGTTTATTGCGTCGACTTCAGTTACGGGCATAAGGAATGTGGTTTCGTTGCCGGTATCGTCGGCGTCGTCATCGTCTTCATCGTCGCCGTCGTCGGGCGTTTCGTCGTCGTTGTCGTCGTCGCCGTCGACAGTCTGGTCGGTATCGTCGTCAATGGTCATATCGTTGCCGCCAAGCGTGAGCGAAAGCGTGACCGCAACTGCAACCGCGGCAATTATCAGTATGCATGCGCCAAGTATAAGATAGTAGGTCAATAATCTTTTGTTTTTAGGTTTCTGTTCATGTTCGTTCATTTCGCGTTCTCCTTTTTTATGCGGCTAAAGCGTTGATCTTTCGCCTCGCCCAGTGTTTATTGCCCGCGCGGTTTTGTTTTATACATGCCCCGCCAAAATTTTTTGCCTGAATCTGAAGCGGAATTTTTGGGCATTATAAATTGGTCATTATAAATTATTAATGCCGAATAACGGCAGCCCGAATTTAGTTCGGGGGTAAAGCCGTCCTACGACAAAATAAAATCTCACGGAAAAAGATTTTGACAAAGGCAAAAGGTTTTTCGTGAACAGTCTTAGTATCCGCCAAATATTATCGGGCTTGCGACTATCGTCTGCCCCTCTTTAACGCAGATATGCAGGTTTATCTGCTTGCCGTACAGCTCGACCGAATACGGCAGGTTTGCCGAGCAGTAGTAGTTTGTGCTGTCCGTGAGCTCTTCGGTAAAAATGATCTGCCCGTTTACTTCGTCCAAAAATTCAGCTATATCGAGCTCGGGATAGGCAGTGCTCTCGCCGTTTATGTCGCGCAAAGTCAGCTTTTTAAGCGCCGCGCCGCTCTCTACGGTTATAATGCGGCAGTCGCGCGAGGTGTCGCCGCAAAAGAAGGTGTAACTTTCCCCCTCGGCAAAGCAGGTATTGCTGTTAAAAGCGGTAAGGCATGCGGCGCATGCCGCAAAGCATGCAACAATCCCCAAAATTTTAAAAAATTTCATAAAAAAATTCCCCGCGGATTTTCGCAGGGAATTTATTGACTCAATTTTAATTTTTTAAACGGAATCGAACGGTTTTATCTATTGACTTTGCTCGAAATAATAACGAAAAATTCGTGAATCTTTTTATTTGCATCCTCCGCATGTCTTACAGTTGCCGCTGCAGCGCTTTACGTGCGTGCCGGTCGAAGAAAACATCGTTCCGCTGTAGCTTCTTTCGGCGGCCGCTCCGCACGCGGGGCAAACGACTTCGTCGTCAAATTTTTTAACGAGTTCCTCAAACTCTTTTCCGCAGGAGGGACATTTGTACTGAAGTATGGGCATGTTATTTTTTATCCTTATCTTTACGGCGCCTCGCACGTCTTGTGCGTTTTATCGCGCCGCCCGAGCGCATGAACTTGCCGAGAAATATTCCCACGGCTACCGTTAAAACGAGCGTTGCGGCGAGTATTATCCAGAACCACACAGACGACGAGCCGTCTTCGCCTATCTGGCCGGGCACCACGACGTTCATGCCCCAGAAGCCCGCTATCATGGTGGGTATGGCGAGAAGCACGGTGATTACGGTCAGTTTTTTCATGCTGTCGTTGGCGTTGTTGGAGATCATCGAGCCGTAGGCGTCCATCGTCACCGTTAGAATATCTTTATATATGTTGCACATCTCCATGGCCTGCTTGCTCTCAATAGCCACGTCGTCATACAGGTCCTGATAGTCCTCGCGCGTGGTCACGGCCTCGGCTTTTGACAGTTTTTCCTGTACGCTGTAGTTTGAATTCAACGAGGTTGAGATGTATACGAGCGAGTTTTCGAGGTCCAATAGCTGCGCTATCTCCTCGTTTTTCATCGTCCTGCCCAGCTCGGCCTGAACGCGGCGCGATTTTCTGTCGATCTGCGTGAGCACGTTCAAAAAGCGTTTAGCGTTGCCAAGCATAAAGTTTAATGTGAACAGCACAGGCTTTTCTGTGAGCACCTTCTGCCTGCCCGTGATAAAGTCCTTCAGAACAGGGTTGCCCTTTAACGATACCGTAACTACGCACTTCGAGTTGTATATCACGGCTAGGGGGAGGGTGGAGTAAACGTCGCCGCTGTCGCCCTCCTCTATAACTGGACAGTCGAGGATGAACATGTAGTTGCCGTCGTCTATCTCGGCACGGGCGCGCTCCTCGTCGTCGAGCGCGGAGGCGAGCATATCCTCTGATATGCCCGAAATCGCCGCCACGTCCTCAACTTCGTCGTCGGTGGGGTTTATCATATCCACCCAGCAGAGAGGCTCGAATTTTTCAAGCTGGTTCAAAGGGCGCCTTTCCGATGTGCGGAAGAACTGTACCATATTGCTTTTACCGCCTTAAAAAAAGTTAAAAAAATGCACGGGACAAAACCCGTGCCTCGGTAAAGTCGCGGTACGGAATTTATCCTATATCAATGTTTTGTGAAAATCAGAACTGTTTTACAGCTACAACTGTAATATGGGTCCATAAAAATCTCCGGCCGCAAAAAAATTGAGCGTTTTCGCCCTGCATTTCGCGGTACGCCATATCAGCGCACTATAATTATAATGCATTATATTCCTTTTGGCAAGCAAACGGTGTAAAAAAATTTGCTCTTGAAATGCATCCGCGCATATGTTATACTTATATCGGAAACAGCAGGGCGAGGTGATATCTATGAAAAGTAAGGCGCTGAAAAACAGAATATTTATGTGCGCCGCGCTTGCCGCGGCGGCGCTGTGCGCGCTCATATTTATTCCCCGTGCGCTGCCCGCCTCGGCAAACTCGGGGCCGGGCTACTACTTCGGCGTGGGCGGCACGGGTGTGTATCCCTTGGAGGACTGCCCGATAGAGGTGGAGAGCGAACTCCTCACCTTCAACATAACGGACTATCCCGACTTGAACGATTTTGGCAGTTACGATTCCACCGTGACGGCGCGCTACACCTTTTTTAACCCCGCTGCCGAAGATTTAACGGTGGGAATGCTCTTCCCGTTCGGCAGTCTGCCCGATTATTGGGCAGGGAATGAAGGACAATTCAGCGATTCGCCTCTCTTTTCTGTGACCACGGGCGAAAATGACGCGCCCTTGGATTTTTCCTACCGCCTTTCGTACGACGGCAGGGGAAATTCCGACATCGGTTCGGGCTTCAATTTCAACGAGGCGCGGCAAAATCTTCTTTCCCTGCCCGCCGGGGACGGCGTACTCTCATATGAAAGCTCCGTAACGGTCTATGAGCGGCAGGAGGGCGAGGGTGAATATCTCGTTGCAAAATTTACCGAAGGAAACAATTTTTATGCCTTTTACGACGGCAGGAGTTGCGGCTACGACGGCTCGCAGGTGTTTATAGAACTCGATGAGGGCGACGAGCTGTATTTCGCGGGCGCCGTGCCCGATGACTTACAGTTCTACAGCCGCACATACGTCCCCGTGGGCGGCAGCGACGGCCATACGCTTGCCACGGCAGAGGATACGCCCGTTGCCGCGCCCGAGCCCGCAGGCGGCATCACGTTTATAGAGTTTATCCGCAGGATAAAGCCGCAGCTCTTTGCAAACGTGAGCGATTGCGACTGGTTCAATTACATAGTTTTCTATATGTCGGAGCATGCATACCGCGGCAGCGAAAGCGTGGAGAACCTGCAACGCGGTTTGTATACGGCCATGCGCTGGCTGGAGTATGAAGTGACCATTCCATCGGGCGGAACTTTAATAAATTCGGTCACCGTGCCCGTCTATCCCGATATCGGCATAGACAGCGAGCCGTATACCTACGACTATTATTACTATATCTCACCCGCGGCGGGCTGGGCTGACTTCGGCACGCTCACCGTGCGCATAAATTACGACGGGTATATTCTGCATAGCTCGGCCGGCGATGTCTTTGAAGCCGCGGACGAGGGCGGTTATACTGCCACGTTTGAAGGGCTTCCCGGGGGTGAACTTTATTTCACATTGTGTTCTTCAAGCAACCCCGAATACACGGGCTACGGCTGGGCATATATAGTCGTTACAATAGTGCTTCTGCTTCCAGTTCCGCTCCTCTGCGCAATCGTCGGACTGATTGTTACGGTTGTAATTGTAAATCGCGACAAGAAAAAGTTTTTGAATAAAAAAAGTTAAAGTGAAAACGACGGAAAAAATGAAATAAAAAACGGTTAATTAAACTGTATATCGGTAAAAGCGGAGCGGCGCGCGAATGAAATTCAGCGCGCCGCTCCGTTTCGATTTCAATTATATAATAAATTAAATTAATATAATTTATTTCTTTAAATAATTACCTTTCCCTCGATGAAACTTTCAAACAGTCCGTCAACGTCCACGCCCGTGCCTTCGAAGCAGGCAATGAGATCTTCGGGCGAGGCGGTCCTGCCGCAGTTTGCGGCAAAATAGCTCTTGAGCCCCGCAACAAACCGCTCGTCGCCTATTGACTCGCGCAACGTATCGAAGAGTATCAGCCCCTTGTTGTAGGCTATGTTCACATATTCGTAATCGCTCACAAAGTCTTTGAGGTGCCTCGTCATCGCCGTATTCGCGTCGCCGAAAATCTGGTTATATACCGTAAAGTAGGCGCGGTATGAGGATATCGCCGAGTTCACCAGCCCCGTGCGGGTGATCCCGTATTCGGGGCTGTTTTCAAAGAACATCAGCGTCGAATATTCGGTCAGTCCCTCGTCCTGCCACGCACAGTTCAGCTGGTCGCTGCCCACCATGGCATACCACCATTGGTGCGCGTTTTCGTGCACTATGGCGGAAAAGGCATCGCTCCCGTCCAGTTCTCCGTTTATCATTGTGAGCGCGGGATACTCCATGCCGCCCGCCGCAAAGCCCGTCTGCACCACTGAGAGGGTAGGCCAGGCGTAATCGCCGAAGGTATCTTCAAAGTACGCAAGACTGTCGCACGCGGCGGCAAGTTTTGCCTGCGCGTTCTCGTCGGAGTAATAGTAGTAGTATACGACGGTCCCGTCCACCTCCAGGGAGAGCCGCTCGAACTCGTCTGAGAGTACCATGGCAAAATCGCGCGCGTTTTCAAGCGAGTATGTATAAGTGTTCCCCTCGCTCTCCTCAAGCGCTCCGCTCGCCGCCACGGTGTAACCCGCCGGTACGGTTACCTGCACGCTGTAGTCGGCGCAGTCCGATAAAAAGGGATCGCCGTCGCTGTAATACACGCACTCGATAAACTCCCCTTCATCGTCCCGCACGCAGGCTGCGGGGTAAAAGTTGCCCAGGTTGACGGCGTGTTCGGCTATGCCCGTGCGGCCGTTGACTTCGGCCAGCCTGAGCGTATAGGATATCTCTATCTCGCAGCTGTCGCCGCTGCCCAGCGTATCGGGCAAGGTTACTTCCAGAATGTTTTCGTCCTCTCCGCAAATGCGCCATTCGCCCCCCGTAACGGCGGTTATCTCCATGCCGCCGTAGCTGCTTCCGTTGTAGTACGCGCTTGCCGAGAGCTCGTCGGATATCGGCCTGTAAAGCGCGCCCTCGCGGAAGGCGTTGCCGTACAGATTGAATTTTACAATATCGGTATCGGCGCCTGTGTTAACATAGTTCACCGTGCAATCTGCCTCAAGCGCTCCGCTTTCGGCGCTGTAGCTGCACGTTAAGTCATAGGTCGTTCGCTCATTTCCGCCCGCGCATGCGGCAAGAGAAAGGGCGGCCGCGCAAACTGCCGCGGCAACAATTACGGTAACAATTTTTTTCATAGCAACATATTGTATGCCGGGCGGCTCGTTTTTTTTCCTGTCAGCGCAATAAATTTCGCGCCGTTTTTGCTTAATGCCCCCGGTGATGCTTATTCACAAAAATATTTTTGCTGCAGTAGAATATATGGTATGAAAGTATGCGTTGCTGCGGGCGGGGCGAACAGGCTACCCGGATGCGAACTCGCTCTGTTCGGCTTCGATTTCCTCGGCGAAGTCGATTACGAAAACGAGCTTGCGGGTAAAACAGATAAATTTGAGGAGGCGGCACGCCTTTCCCGCACATATTCCTGCGGCGTGGTTTGCGGCTGCAAGACGGTTTCGCGCGGGGTGGTGCGCAAGTCTGCCGCCGTTGCCGACAGGGGGAAACTGCTCGGCATAACAGATATGAACCATGTGTTCGGCGGCGAGGAGTATAAGAGCGGCGCTTATCTCGGCCTGTACCAGGTGGAAGGTTACAGAGTGGGGCTGGTGATAGACAACGACCTGTACTTTCCCGATGGGGTGCGTGCGCTCGCATCGTGCGGATGCAGTCTGATCGCCGCCGTACTCGAGGATATGTGCGGCGTAATGCCGCCCCTGCTTGCCCGTGCCTACGCATATCTGTACGGCGTGCCCATAGTCATGTGCGCAGGAAATATCGCATTCTTTGCCGATACGAGCGGCGGCGTGGCTTCGTCCAACCAGGCTGTCACACTGTTTGAAACCGACCTGAAGAATAATTACCGCCTGGTATCCTCCCGCATACGCGGGCTGGATGACGAGGGGAGAGATGATTATTAGGCCGCTTGCGGCAGTTATAAGTTTTGCGCACGGACAAAACGTGACGGGCTGGGATTTCGCCTTGCCGTGCAAGCGATGTTTTGCAATTGCCGCCGCGCAGCATTGCGGATACGTCCCGGCGCAAAGTTGCGGCAAAGTATTGCCTCTATACCTGTATAAACCGCTTGAATTTTTCCGCGCGGTTTGATATAATATAATACGTATAAAATTTTGGCGGCGCTTTTTACAACCGTTGCGGGCGGCGCGGCCGACTGATATAAAGGCGGTGAGAAAGTATGCTCAGCATGACGGGCTACGGCAGAGGCGAATACAGGGAGGGCGGAATAGAGCTCTCGGTTGAAATAAAAACGGTGAATAACCGTTATCTCGACGCGTTGATAAAGGCGCCGCGCATATTCGCCGCCTACGAAGAGGTGATTCGCGCGCGCGTACGCGAAAAGATCACGCGCGGACATGCCGACGTGTACGTCAGCCTTTCAGACAAACGCGAAAAGAAGAAGGCGCTCGAGCTTGACGAAGGCGTCGCAGCCTCGTATATAGCCGCTGCAAGGCGTCTTTCCCGGCTTTCATCCGATATTCCTTTCGACGTGACGGCCACGTCCCTGCTGAGAATGCCCGACGTCGTCGTGCGCGACGAGAGTCAGGCCGCCGACGACGAGCTTATCGCGGCGCTCACATCGGCGCTCTCTTCCGCGCTTGAAAATCTTAACGCCATGCGCTTTAAAGAGGGCGAAAAGCTAAGGGCAGACATGCTCTCCCGCATGGACAGGATCGAACAACTGGTAAAAATGGTGGCAGAGCGCGCCCCCCTCGTTGCCGAAGATTACCGCGCAAAGCTTAAGGAGAAGATCGAAAAGTATCTCCAGGGCGCAACTTACGACGAGGGCAAGCTCCTGACCGAGGTGGCGCTTTTTTCCGATAAGTCCAACATAGATGAGGAGCTCACAAGGTTAAAGTCGCACATAGAGCAGTTCAGGGATATATGCCGCTCGCCCATAGTCGGGCGCAAGCTCGACTTCCTTGTTCAGGAATTCAACAGAGAGACGAACACCATCTGTTCCAAGAGCAACGATATAACCATAACCAAGTGCGGTCTGGAGCTTAAAAATGAGATAGAAAAAATACGCGAACAGGTACAGAACGTTGAGTGATAAAGTAAATAATGTGCTTGCGGTCATCTCCGGCCCTTCGGGCGTGGGCAAGGGCACGGTGATAAAAAAGATGTTTGAACTTTGCCCCTCGCTGTGCGAGAGTGTGTCGTGCACGACGCGCGCCCCGCGCGAAGGGGAGCAAAACGGCAGGGAATATTTCTTCATCTCCCGAGAGCGCTTTAAACAGATGATAGAGCGCGGCGAGCTTCTGGAATATTCTTCCCACTTTGAAAATTATTACGGCACTCCAAGGGCGTTCGTGGAGGAGAAGTTGAAGATCTCCGACGTGATACTCGAGATAGAGGTCGACGGCGCGCTGCAGGTAAAGGCGGCTCACCCGGCGGCGGTGCTCATCATGATCCTCCCGCCCGATATGGATGAGCTCAGGCGCCGTTTAAAGTCGCGCGGCACCGAGAGCGACGAAAAGGTGGAGGAGCGCCTTGCGCGCGCGGCCTACGAACTTTCAAAAAAGGACAAATACGACTACTGCGTGGTAAACGACGACGTAACAAGCGCAGCAGAGCGCATATTGCATATTATCCGTAAAAATAAGGAGGTTTTGCACAATGATAAATAAACCTGCGGTAGACGAACTTTTAGAAAAACTCTCTGCGGACGGGCACGAGGCCTCGCGTTATGAACTGTGCGTGGTGGCGGCAAAGCGCGCCCGCCAGATAATCGAGCAGAACAGCGGCCGGGAGCTGCCCAACAAGATGAAGGAGATAACCGCCGCCTGCTATGAGATAGAGAGCGGCAAGGTCACCTCCGTAAAGGACTGATTTGAAATGACAGCCCCGCGCCTTCAGGCGCGGGGCTGAAATCGCTTGCCGTTGAGTTTTGCGCGGGCGTCGGCCGCGCTCACAGGGTAGAATTTATGTACGCACAGGTCATCGTCGATATCGCCCACGCACAGGTGGATAAAATATTTGAATATTCCTGCGACGGCGAGGTTCGCGAGGGCTGCCGCGTGAAGGTGCCCTTCGGCGGCAGGGTTATAGACGGCTTTGTCGTGGGGCTTGCGGAGACGAGCGGGTTTCCGCCCGATAGAATAAAGCCGGTCGCCTATGTCTACGACGAGCCGCCGGCGCTGGGCAGGGAATGTTTTTCGCTCATGAACGGACTCTCTGCGCGCTATCGCGTGCCCAAGGCGGTGTGTCTGAGGCTGTTCATCCCGGCCGAAATGCGCACGGGCCGCGTGCACGAGATATATAAAAAAACGGTCCGCTTTTTGTCTGACGACATAAAACTTACAAAGTCGGCAAAAAAACAGGCCGAGTTTTTACAATATTTAAAGGACTGCGGAGAGGCTGAGTATACAGCCTCCTGCGAGAGGTTCGGACGGGGCGCCGTGAACGCCGTTCTGGATAAGGGCGGGGCGGAGCTTGTTAAAATCAAAGTAAACCGCACCCCTGCCGGCTATGACGGCGGTGAGGAGACGGGCAGGGTTTTAACTCCCGCGCAGGTAAATGCGCTTGAAAGCATAGAAAAGAATCCGCAGACCGTGCATCTTATCCACGGTGTTACGGGCAGCGGAAAAACGGAGATATATTTAAACGTAATAAGCCGCGCGCTCGCCGCGGGCAAGACGGCCATATTTTTGGTGCCGGAAATTTCTCTGACTCCCCAGATGTTTTCGCAGCTCAGGCGCCGCTTCGGCGATAAGGCCGCAATACTCCACAGCGGTCTCTCGGCCGGAGAGCGTTTCGACGAGTGGTGGAGACTTAAGACGGGCGAGGCAAAGATAGCCATAGGCGCCCGTTCCGCCATATTTTCCCCGCTCGAAAATATCGGCGCGATTATCATAGACGAGGAACACGACGGTTCCTATTTTTCGGAGTCCGCTCCGCGCTATTCCACCGTGGAGGTGGCAAAGATGCGCGCGGAATACAACGGCTGCAAACTCATCTTAGGCAGCGCCACGCCGTCGGTCGAAACGTATGCAAGGGCCGTTTCGGGGGAATATAACCTGATAACGCTCACAGAGCGCATAAACGGCAGACCGCTGCCGGAAATCACGATAGCCGATATGCGCAAAGAGGTAAAGCGCGGCAATAACACCGCATTTTCTGCCGTCTTGCGGGAAGAGCTTTCCGATGTGCTCAAAAGCGGCAATCAGGCCATAATATTTTTGAACAGGCGGGGATATTCGCACACCGTCATATGCCAGGACTGCGGCAATGTGTTAAAGTGCGAACACTGTGACGTGCCGCTTGCATATCACAGCGAGGAAAACTGTTTAAAGTGCCACTACTGCGGCGCAAAATACCGCATGCCGCGCGCCTGCCCCGAGTGCGGCGGCCTGCATTTAAGATACGGCGGCACGGGCACGCAGCGCGTGGTCGCAGATCTGAAGGCGGCCTTCCCCTCGGCGCGCATACTGCGCATGGACGTGGATACCACCTCGGGCAAAGAGGGGCACTATAAAATACTCAAAAAGTTTGCAGAGAGAGAGGCCGATATCCTCGTCGGCACGCAGATGGTAGCTAAGGGGCACGACTTCCCCTCGGTAACTCTGGTCGGCATACTCGACGCCGACATGAGCCTGCACTTTTCCGACTACCGCGCGGGCGAACGCACATTTCAGCTCATCACGCAGGTGTCGGGCCGCAGCGGCAGGGCCGGAGAGGCGGGCAAGGTAGTCCTGCAGACGTACTCGCCCGAAAATTATATCTTAAGGTATGCGGTAAACTACGACTATCTCGGCTTTTTCAACAACGAGATAGATCTGAGAAAGACGACGCACTTCCCGCCTTTTTCGCTCATATGCAGAGTGATGGTCACCGCTGAGGATGACGGAGCCGCGCTCGAGGCGCTCAAGGGCGTGTATTTCGGCTGCGAGGAGCTTCGCAGGGACTATCCGCAGGAGTTCATATTCTTAAACAAAATGCATTCGCCCATAAAAAAGATACAGGGCCGCGTGCGCTACCAGGTTCTTATGCGGCTCGAGGACGGCAAACTCCTGCCCGAGATCTATGACCTCGCGGTAAAATATACGACTGCGCGGGCGCTTGTGTATGTCGAAGAAAATCCCGTCAACCTTTCCTGAGCCCAAATAAACGTCGCATTACTTTGTTGCGCTGCGGCAACTTTCGGTCATTTACGCCAAAGTAAACTCCCTCAAGTTTTCCTCGCGCGCCGCGTACTGCTCGTTTCTTTGAACTCAGGGGGCCGCGCGTATATCCGCACGCGCCTTGCTCTGCTCGCATCGCCATAGTTATTAATTGCGTTTTGCTGCGGCTAAAATTATTTTACATAAATTCTATATTCTGTCATTTCGAGCGGAGCGGCGGCACGGTGTGCGGCCGCGCAGTCGAGAAGTCTTAAAATAAATACATACATTCAAATTAATCATACAACAGAGGTATATATATGGCTCAGAGATATGTAGTGCAGGTCGGCGATCCCGTTCTTCGCAAGGTCTGCAAAGAGGTTAAAAATTTCAACGATGATCTTGGCGCCCTTTTAGACGACATGAAGACGACCGTCCGCGCGGAGGACGGCGCGGGTCTCGCCGCGCCCCAGGTGGGCGTGGATGCGCGCGTGGTAGTTGTGGACGTTGACGAGGGCTTTTTCGAGCTTGTAAACCCCGTCATATACTCAACCAAGGGCGAACAAGTCGGCCCCGAGGGCTGTCTCTCGGTGAGGGGCAAGCAGGGTACGGTCATCCGCCCCGACAAGGTGAAGCTCGAATATCGCGACAGAAAGGGCCGCAAGCACAAGCTCACGGCCGAGGGTTTCTTTGCCCGCGCCGTCTGTCATGAGCTCGACCACCTCGACGGCATTTTATATATCGACAAGGCGGTCGAGGTCTACGATATCGACTCCGAGGGCCGCCGCATCGAACCCCAAGAGGACAAGCAGTAATTTTCGCCGCATCGGCCGAGTGTTAAAAGCTATCAGCGCTCGGCTAATCGGCACGGAGAGTGTTAGATGAAGATAATTTACGCGGGCACTCCGCAGTACGCCGTGGCGCCCCTCAAAGCGCTGCACGAAAAGGGCTGTGAAATAGTCGCCGTGATAACCCAGGAAGACAGGCCGTTCGGTCGCAGGGGCGTGTTGACGCCCCCGCCCGTAAAGCAGTATGCACTCTCGGCCGGACTCCCCGTATATCAGTTCAAAAAGATACGCGAGCGCGTCGAAGAGCTGAGATCTCTCGGCGCGGACGCTATGTTTACCTGCGCTTACGGTCAGCTTCTCTCGCGTGAGGTGCTGGGTTTATTCCCGCTCGGCGTGTGGAACGCGCACGCCTCGCTGCTTCCGAAACACAGGGGCGCTTCTCCCGTTCAATCGGCCATACTCGCGGGCGAATCTGTCACGGGCGTTACCATAATGAAGACTGAGCTTGCGCTCGACGCAGGCGACATATTGCTCACAAAGCGCTGCGCCATCTGCGACGGCGAAACGTGCGGCGAGCTTTCCGCGCGCCTCTCGTCGCTCTCTGCCGAGGCGCTGTGTGAGGCGTATGACCTCATTGAGCGCGGCGACACCGCCCTGCTTTTACAGGACGAAAGTGCCGCAACTTTCTGCAAAAAGATAAAAAAAGAGGATGCACAAGTCAATTTCTCCGCGCCTGCAAAAGAGGTATGCGCGCTGATAAACGCCATGAGCCCCTCGCCCGCGGCGTTCGCTCATTTAAAGGGCGCGCCCGTAAATTTTTACCGCGCCTATGTATCTGAAGGCTCGGGCCCCTGCGGCACGGTGATAGAGGTCACAAAGCGCGGCGTAAAGGTGGCCTGCGGCACGGGCGCCGTGCTCATCACCGAGGCGCAGTTTGCGGGCGGCAAGCGCCTCGCCGCGCCCGATATCTTCAACGGCCGCAAAATTTCGGCGGGTGATATCCTTGAATAATCCGCTCACAGACCCCTTTCTGGTCCTTACAAAGGTATATTCGGAGGGCGCGTATTTAAAGCAGGCGCTCGCCGATACGCCCATAGAGCCTATAAACCGCCCGCGCACCTCAAAGATATGTTACGGCGTGCTTGAAAAGGACGTGTATCTGGGCCATATCATAGGGGCAAATTGCAAAAAGTCGCCCAAGGCCGCCGTGCGGCTGGTCCTCAAGATCGCGCTGTATATGCTCGAATTTATGGGCAAGCACGGCTATATGGTGGCCGACTGCGCCGTCGAACTCACAAAAAAACTCGGCAAGGAGGGCGCCGCCGGCTTTGTCAACGCCTTTCTGCGCTCATATAAAGTCCCGCCCCTGCCCGATAGCGCCGACGAGCGGCTCTCGATTGCCGCCAGCGCGCCGCTCTGGCTTGCAAAAAAGATGCGCCGCAGCTATAAGGGTGAGGCCGAGGCCATTCTCTCTGCCCCCGCGCCCGGCGTATGCGTGCGCTTTGAGCGGGGCAAGGAGGAGTATTTAAAGGGCGAATACATAAAAACGCCCTTTGAACACGTTTATATCTTTAAAAATTTTGTGCGCGACAGCGGCTACGACAGAGGTGACTATACCTTTCAGTCGGTGGGTTCGGTCGCCATTTGTTCGGTCATATCCCCTTGCGAACGTCTGCTCGACGCCTGCGCCGCACCGGGTGGCAAGAGCGTGCTCCTTTCAAAAAAGTGCGGTTTTGTCACCTCGCAGGAGCTGCATCCCCACCGCGCCGAACTCATAAAGTCGTATGCCGCCCGCATGGGCGCAGGCAACGTTGCCGCCGTCGTGGGCGACGCCTCGGCGTTCAACCCCGAATGGGAGGGCGCGTTCGACGGCGTTTTATGCGACGTCCCCTGCTCGGGCAGCGGCGTCATCAACGAAAATCCCGACATAAAGCTTTTCCGAAGGGGGGAGGACATATCCTCGCTCGCCGCGCTGCAGCTCAAAATAATTTCAAACTGCTCGCGCTATGTAAAACCGGGCGGCAGCCTGTACTACTCCACCTGTTCGATACTTCCCGAGGAGAATGACAGCGTGATCTACAACTTCCTGCAGCAAAATCAGGGTTTTGAGCTGCATATCCCGGATTGCGCTCTTCCCTCGAGCCGCACCAAATTCGGCCTTCAGTTTCTGCCGCATATATCTCTCGGCGCGGGCTTCTTTGTGACCGAACTTGTGCGCAAGGCATGACCTGTTTTGCGCAAAGTGCAAATTGACCCCCACATATGCCTCAACTATGAAAAAAATCATTCAGGACTACAACTTAAAGGAGCTTGAAAAGCTCGTCGAGGAGATGGGAGAGAAGCCCTTCCGCGCGAAACAGCTCTACAGCGGCATAATGCGCGGGCACAACATTTCCGATATTCCCGCGCTCCCCAATGCTTTCAAGGCGAAGCTTTCAGAGCAGTTCGAGGACTGCGCCATAGAGGTCGTCAAAACGCTCGTCTCGGCCGACGGGACGGAGAAGTATCTCTTCCGCCTTGCCGACGGCAACATAATCGAAGGCGTTCTGATGAAATATAAATACGGCAACACGCAGTGCGTCTCCACGCAGGTGGGCTGCCGCATGGGCTGCAAGTTCTGCGCCAGCACTTTGGGCGGCCTCGTGCGCAATCTTTCGTCGGGCGAGATCCTGTCGCAGGTCTTAAAGGTGAACGCCGTGCACGGCGGCACCGAAAAGAAGCGCCAAGTGACCAATGTCGTATTGATGGGCAGCGGCGAACCGCTCGATAACTACGAAAATGTGATAAAATTTATCCGCGACATGGCGGCGGAGGGCGGCATAAATATCTCCCCCCGCAACGTCAGTCTCTCAACCTGCGGACTTGTGCCAAAGATGTACGCCCTCGCGGAGGAGGGCCTGCCGGTAAACCTCACAGTATCTCTCCACAACGTTACCGATGAAGAGCGCGCCCGTACCATGCCGATTGCAAAGCGCTATAAAATAGCCGAAATTCTGGCGGCATGCACCAATTACTTTGAAAAGACGGGCCGCAGATATATCTTTGAATATTCGCTCATCGAGGGCGAAAACGCCGACGAGGCGCACGCAAGGGCGCTTATAAGCCTTTTAAAGGGCAGGCCGTGCCATGTGAATCTGATAAGGCTTAACGAGGTAAAGGAGCGTGCTCTTTTGGCAGCGAGCGAAAAAAACGCCCAGGCGTTTTTAAAGACGCTCACCGCAGGCGGCATATCCGCCACCCTGCGGAGAAGAATGGGGGCGGATATTGGCGGGGCGTGCGGCCAACTCAGGGCAGGTTATATTAAAAATAACTAAACTCCGCCAAACTTCATATAAGCGTCGCAATACGGTGTCGCGCTTACGGCTTTGTTCAGTCACTTACCTCTAAGTAAGCTCCTTCACAACTTCCGCACGCTTCCTTGTCTTGCTCGCTTCTATGAAGTTATTAACTGCTTTAATAAGGTGAAAATTTTATCCTGTTGCGCAGGGAAACCCTGCTTGCGCACAGTTATTATTTGAAAATTATTCCGCAATATAGGCTCCACTTTTTAAGGGGAGCTGGCGACGAAGTCGACTTAAGGGTTTATGCTTTTCACCGCATTAAGCCTCCCATTAAGGGGAGGTGAGTTGTTTTCGCTCTGCTCAAACAACTCGGAGGGGTTCTTGGCACTTTTCTCTGAACCCGCTACGGGCGTATATGTATTGCGGTATAAAATTTTAGTAAACTACTTGTTTTAACGGAGAATATAATATGCAAATCAAGATAGCGCCTTCAATACTTTCGGCCGATTTTTCGCGCATGGGCGAGGCCGTAGGGCTCTGCGAGAGGAGCGGGGCAGATCTTATTCACTGCGACGTCATGGACGGCTCGTTCGTCGGCCCCATAACCTTCGGCGGGCAGATGGTAAAAAATATCCGTCCCGTAACAAAACTTCCGCTCGATGTGCACCTCATGATAGAGCACCCCAAAACGCAGATAAAGTTCTTTGCCGAGGCGGGCGCCGACATAATAACCGTGCATTACGAGGCGTGCGCAAAGATATCTGAAAGCTACCTTAAAGAGACGCTCGAACTGATAAAGTCGTACGGCGTAAAGTGCGGCGCGGTGGTCAACCCCGACGTGCCCGTGCAGAACATCTTCCCAGTGTTCGGCCTGTGCGACATGGTGCTCATAATGTCGGTATTCCCCGGCTACGGCGGGCAGAAATTCATCGAAGGCTCGCTCGAAAAAATCAGATCGGCGCGGGAATATGCCAAAACTATCGGCAAACCCGAGCTTGATATCGAGGTGGACGGCGGCATAAACGCAAAAACTGCGCCGCTTGTCATAGATGCGGGCGCAAACGTGCTCGTGGCGGGCTCGGCGCTCTTCTCCGCGCCCGACTTTGCGGCGGCAACCAGGGAACTTCGCGGGCAATGAAGGGCATACTGCTTTTAAACGGTACGCCATATAGCGGCGAAATACCCAAAGGCTGCCACGTATATTGCTGCGACGGCGCCTATCACTGGGCAAAGGGCAGGGTGGAGATATATAAAAATATCGGCGATTTCGACAGCCTGGACGAGCCGCCCGTACCTCCGCCCGACGAAGTTTACCCCTCCGAAAAGAACTTTACCGACGGCGAGATCGCAGTGCGCAAGATGATTGCCGACGGTGTTACGGAAATAGACATATACGGCGCGTTCGGAGGCAGGGAAGACCATTTTTTAGGCAATGTCCAGCTGCTGTATTACTGCGTTCAACGCGGCATATGTGCGCGTCTTTTGAGCGAAAGCACTATAATTTGCGCGGTGCGCGGATGTGTTGAGCTCGGCGGCTATGCCGGCAGGACGATATCGGTGTTTCCCTTTTCTGCGCCCCTGCATATAATGTGTAGCAGAGGGCTTAAGTACAGCTACCCCGAAGTCATTTCATACGGTGAGTGCCGCGGCGTATCCAACATTGTGGAGAGCGCTGACGCCCGCGTAGTGTTCGGCGAGGGCGATACCGCCCTCGTAGTAATAAACCTTGGGAGCGTGTAAGTTGAATAAAATTATCGTCGTATGCGTGAAGCCGCCCAAACCCGTCCGCAAAGTGCTTGGAATTTTAGCGCATAAAAATTAATTGCACCGCACATATGCGGCAATTAACGCTGTTTTTTACACAAGATTATGAATTACATAGACATGCATTGCGATACTTTGACCTTTGCGAGCGACAAAGGCCTGAGTTTACGCAAAAACAATCTTCAGCTCGATTTTGAGCGCTTATGCGCGGCCGGGTGTGCCGCACAGTGTTTCGCTATCTTTATGCAGGGCGGTACAAGGGAAAAATTTTATGAGTACGCCGCGTTTTTCAGGCGGGAAATTTGCGAAAGTTCTGATATATGTGCGCCCGTTTTGTGCTGTGCCGACCTTGAGACTGCAATAACTGAGGGCAAACCGGGCTGTATATTGACGGCTGAAAATATCGGCTTTATCTCTTCGCCTGCCGATATCGCAGGGCTCTATGCCGCGGGAGTGCGCATGGCCTCGCTTGTCTGGAACGACGAAAACGCGCTTGCTTATCCTAATTTAAAGTTCCGCGGCGGTAAACCCGATTTTCGTTCGCGCGAGGAACGCGGGTTAAAGCCGCGCGGGCGTGACGCGGCAGATGCGCTCGACAACGCGGGCATAATAATCGATGTTTCGCATCTCTCCGACGGAGGACTTTCGGACCTCTTGCGCGGCAGAAAAAAGCCGCTCGTGGCCAGCCACTCAAACGCCTTTGCGCTGCATCCCGTCAGCCGTAACCTGACCGACGGGCAGATAAGGGGTATTGCCGACTGCGGCGGCATTGCGGCAATAAACTTCTGCTTGGATTTTTCAGGCGGCGAAAACGCTATGGAGGGCGCGCTCCTGCACGTCGCGCATATAATAGATGTCGGCGGGGAGGACTGCGCGGCTATCGGTTCGGACTTTGACGGCATGCTGCCACAGGCAGGTATGGAATCATGCGAAGGCATGCCCGTATTACTGCGCAGAATTGCCGAAAAATTCGGTCCGCGCATAGCCGAAAAGGTTGCGCGCGGCAATTTTGAGCGCGTGTTCAGGGATGTGTGCGGCTGAGAGCCGCCTGCTTTTTTAAATGAATTGAAATGAGATATCAGGTTCTGTTCAGGCCGCGGGGCGCGCAAAGATTGCGCGCCCCGCGGCCGTTCGGCAAAAAATGCACCCCGAGAGAAATACAGACGGCGAAGCCGCGCTCCGCAATTTTATTTCACAAGATATTCAGCCCGTTTCCCTTGCGTGCATAGCACAGATATGTTAAAATAAATATATTGAAATTCAGATTGATGGGCGCGCACTGTTTTTCGCGCTTGGGTACGATATGAAATTTAAAATCATTGCCGCTGCCGCCGCTGTGGCGGCGCTGTGTTGCATGCCCGCTCTTTCGGGTTGTTTCGGCGAAACGTATATAGAGTATACTCTCTATTCCTCCGAAGACGAGGTGATCCGCACCGATAATTTTTCGGAAAATCCCGACGAGCCGGACGGGTCTTCCGGCGGTGATTCCGCCGACTCCCCGGATCCCGCGCCGGAAGGTTCTTATTATATGGTCACCGGCTATTCCGGTAAGCCTGTAGATCTTGTCGTTCCCGCCGAAATAGGCGGCACGCCCGTGCGCGGCATAGGAGAGCAGGCGTTCATTAATTGCAAATCGCTGGTTACGCTTACTGTCGAAGAAGGAGTGAGCGAAGTCGGCATAGCGGCGTTCGTCTATTGCATTTCATTGCAGAAAGCCGTTTTGCCTTCTACGATGAATGTAGGGGAAAGTATGTTCGGCGGTTGTGACAGACTGCAGTCGGTGACCCTTCCCGAGGGAATAACGTCAATAGGCAACCGCGCGTTCCAGCAGTGCTATGCCTTAAGCGAGATAAATGCCGATGAATCGAATCCTGTGAACCTGCCTTCCACGCTCACATTTATAGGCGGCAACGCGTTTTTTTATTGCTATGAACTCTCAGGAGAAATAGTGATACCTGCCGGCGTTACCGAAATAATGCAGTATTCCTTTGCCAATTGCATAAACGTAACTTCCTTTGTGATAGACGGCGATGTTACGGCCATAGGCGACGGGGCCTTCGGCGGCTGCCATTCTGCCGAAAGCATTGACATACCGTCGGCCGTGACCGCAATAGGCGACTATGCCTTTTCAAATACATATGAGTTTGACTCGCTTACTTTGCCCGAAAATCTGACTTATCTCGGTCAGTATGCCTTCCAGGCTTCCGGAGTTACGTCTGTCGCAATGCCTCAGGGGAAGGGCGTTTGGCTGTATACCGAAGAACTTGCCGAAGACGATCCCGAAACGGAGGAGGACGAGAGTATTGCTCCCGGCTCAGAAGAAGCAGAGGATCTGTTGTTTTCCTTTTACTACAGCGAGGATGTGAAAGACGACCCGTCCGCCAAGGGCAGGATACCCTCGTACGAGCTCACCGACGGCGAGCAGGCGGCGGAGTGGCTCAAGGACGATCTTCTCACTGCATACTGGTACTTTGTAGCTGTATAACATTTTCTGTGTTGGCAATATATATTGGCGGAATGCCTTGCGCTGCGCATTTTCGAATTTTTTTACCTGATATAATCAAAACGAGCCTGATTTTAAAAAATCAGGCTCGTTTTAACGCTATATATATGTCTTGCGGCAATTTTCAATCTCTGTCTTGAATATGAAATTGCATATTTATATTGTCAAATTGCTAAAAGACAACCGTGGCGGCGAAGAAGCGGCGCGGCGGGGCTTTTCCCTTACTTTAATCCGCATTGCAGCTGATTTTTGCAACATAAAAAGTTCGGCCGGCAAACGCCGCCCGAACTGTCAAGCCGCATTCAGTTTACGCCTGAAAGACTTACGCTCTTTCAACGGTCTTCATGCACCTCGTGCACACGTAGCCCGTAACTGCGTTGCCTTTTGCGTCGATATAGCTTATTTTCTGAACGTTTGCCTTGAAAGTTCTCCTCGTCCTTCTCTTGGAGTGGGAAACATTGTTGCCCGACGTCTGTCCCTTGCCGCATACGCTGCATACTCTCGACATAATAAAACACCTCCGTGGTGGAAATTTGCAAAAAATAAGTGTAAATAAAAGCCGCTTCTCAAAAACGGCTATATTAATATAGCACCCGTTCAAAAAAAAATCAACCAAAAATGCCCTTAATTTGAATTTTTTTTGCTTGATGAGCAAAATTTTGGGGCCGCCTGCCCCCATTTTATGCGAAAAGTTGGGGGAAAGACTTGCAAAACGCCGTCAAATGGTATAAAATAACTACGACAGGAGATGTTATGTCAGTCAATACAAGCAACGTTTACGGTAAAATTTCGATATCCGACCAGGTACTCGCCAAGGTAGCGGCCTTCGCCGCGCTCGAATGTTACGGCATTGTTGAACTTGTATCCCGCCGCCTGCAGGATTCCATTATGGAACTTCTGAAAAAGAACACAAACACCGGCAAGGGGATAAAAGTCGTAACCAACGGCGACAGGATATATATAGACGTATACGTCATCGTAAAGTACGGCGTTTCGATAAACGCCGTGGCCGAATCGCTCAAAGAGGGAGTAAAGTACAAGTTGGAGCGTTTTTCGGGCATGATCGTAGATACGGTGAACGTAAACATAATGGGAGTCAAACTCTGATTTCCATGTTTTTGCGCGCCCTGAAATATTTCGGACGCGCCTTTAATTTCTGAGGAGCTATATGCAAAAAATCATAAACTGCACCGACTTTAGGAAGATGGTCACGAGCGGTGCGAGAATGCTTGAAATAAACAGGGCCAAAGTCGACGCCCTCAACGTATTCCCCGTGCCCGACGGCGACACGGGCACGAATATGTCGCTCACCATGCAGTCGGCCATAGCCGAGATGAACGCCTGCAATTCCAATCATTTTCAGGAGATTTGCGACGCCGTTTCCAAGGGCGCGCTGCGCGGCGCGCGCGGCAATTCGGGCGTTATAACCAGCCAGATATTCCGCGGCATTTGCTCTGTCATACGCGAATGCCAGCAGAGTTTCGATACAAAGACTTTTGCAAAGGCCTTAGAGGCGGGCACAAAGATAGCCTACAGCGCCGTATCCAAGCCCAAAGAGGGCACCATCCTCACCGTCGTAAGGCTGATGAGCGAGGCCGCCCCCAAACTTGCGAGCAAGAATAAAGATTTCGTAGATTTCCTTACGGCGCTCATTGCCGTGGGCGACGAGGCGCTGGCGCATACGCCCGAACTTCTGCCCGTTTTGAAGAAGGCCGGCGTTGTCGACAGCGGCGGCGTGGGCCTCATGACCATAATGCGCGGCTTCCTTGCGGCAGTTTCGGGCGAGGACATCGGTGCGGACGACATTCCGACCGACGCGCAGACCCCTAAAAAGGAGCCGGAATTCGGCGACAACTCAGATATAATCAACCTCGACCTCGGCGAGATAGAGTTTGCATACTGCACCGAATATTTCATCATTCATTTAAAGCCGATGACCACTCTCGCCGATATCGACAGGCTCAAAGAAAAGCTCATGCAGATAGGCGACAGCGTCATCTGCATAGGCGATTTGGAGCTCGTAAAGGTGCACGTCCACACAAACACACCCGGCATTGCGCTTTCGTACGCGCTCGAGCTGGGCGAGCTCGACAGGATAAAGATAGAGAACATGCTCGAGGAGAACAGGCAGCTTAAGGCCAAGCTCGAGGCGGAAAAGAAGGAGATGGGCATGCTCGCCATATGTTCGGGCGAGGGTCTTGCCGAGATCTTCAAAGACCTTATGTGCGACAGGGTTATAGAGGGCGGACAAACGATGAATCCCTCCGCGCAGGATATAGCCAGCGCCGTTCAGAAGATAAACGCCTCGAATGTGTTCGTATTCCCCAACAACTCGAATATAATTCTCGCGGCCGAACAGGCAAAGGACCTGGTAACAAACCGCGTGATCCATGTAATACCCACAAAGAACGTGCCGCAGGGCTTTGCGGCGGCGCTCGCATTCAATCCCGAGGCGTCCGTGCCCGTCAACAAGACGAACATGACGCACGCCATCGATAACGTCACCTCCGGCTTGGTTACCTATGCCGTGCGCGATACTACGATGAACGGCTTCAGGCTCAAGGAGGGCGATATCATAGGCCTCGACAACAAAAAGATACTTGCACAGGGTTCGACGATCGATGAAACGACGATAAAGCTCATCGAGGCCATGAAGACCAATGACCATGAAATGATCACCCTCTATTACGGCGAGGGCGTGACGGAGGAGGATGCCGAGGCGCTCTCCCAAAAGGTTGCCGAAGAGTTCCCCGAGTGCGACGTCGATTTCCATTACGGCGGGCAGCCGGTGTACTATTACATGGTATCTTTAGAGTGACAAGACGATAGTACTTACTCCGCCCGGCTTCATATTTGCGTCGCATAGCGGTGTTGCGCTGTGGCAACCTTCGGTCATTTACGTCTTTGTAAACTCCCTCAGGTTTTCCTCGCGCGCCTTGCTCTGCTCGCAACTCTGAACCCGTTATGGGCGGGGGGAGGCTTCGTGTCTTGCTCGCATCTACGAGGGTTATCCAGGCAAGGGCTGCGGCGGGACGAATGAGCCATTTCATAGCACAATGGACACCCATTGTGCGTGGCGAAATGAGATGAGTAAGCGCATAGGCAAAAGCGCTTGCGGTGACCGAGCCGCCATGCCATTACTTTAATGGCGGCGAGACCCCGCCTTGCGATATTATTTATTTATAAAATAATATTGTCATTTCGACTGGAGCTGAAGGCGAAACGGAGAAATCTCGTCCGCATTAAAGGCGCCCTTGCTAAAGGGAGCTGGCGGCGCAGCCGACTGAGGGATATATATGATTATACGCAGGCTGACTGCTCAGTTCAAGCCGCATTAAATTGCAAAATATTGTGAATATAGTTTTTTTTGGGGGAAGGCGAAGTCTTTCCCCGTTATCATATGTGGTGGAAGATGAAACTTACCGAACTGAAATTTATATCTGAAAAGCGTGAAAAAGATTTCAATAAACTGGGCGTGTTTACGTGCGAGGACCTCGTGCGCCTCTACCCGCGTGATTTTTTGGACCTCACGCACATCTCGTCCATCACAGAGGTCGAGCACAACTCCCAGGCGCTCATCGCGTGCGAGGTTTTAAATGCCGAGTTCAACCGCTATTCGCGCAGGCCGTATGTAAAGGCGCTCTGCCAGCAGAACGGCTGCATCTTCACCGCATTATGGTTCAACCAGCCGTATGTGCTGCAAAAGCTCAAGCCGGGCGAATATCTCTTCTACGGCCGTGTGCAGAACAGGTACGGCATGGGCGCCTCCATGGTAAACCCTTCGTTCGAGCCCGCCGCAAGCAACAAAAATTTAAAGGGCATAATCCCCGTGTACCCGCTCGCGGGCGCGCTCACGCAGAAGATAGTGCGCGACGCCGTGCGCCAGGCGCTCACAAAGTGCACGCCGACAACTTTCATTCCCGAGCCGCTGCGCAAAAAGTATGAAATTATCCCGTTGTCGGAAAGTTACCGCCGCATACACGCGCCTCAGTCGCAGGAGGATATAAAAAAGGCCTCGGCGCGCATCGCGCTCGAGGAGTATTTCCTGTTGATTTCCGCCTTCCGCGTGATAAAGGGGTACGGAAGCCGCGTGCGCCTCAACAATTACGCCGTGACCGAGAGGGACGTGGCCGGCTTTATGACGCGCTTTCCGTTCAATTTCACCGCGGGCCAGCTCTCCGCCGTGCGGGACATATACGATAATATCCGCTCCCCGTCGCAGATGAACAGGCTGCTGCAGGGCGACGTGGGCAGCGGCAAAACGGCCGTCGCGCTCACGGGCATGTTCATGGCGGTAAAGTCGGGCTACCAGGCGGCCATGATCGCGCCCACCGAGGTGCTCGCCCGCCAGAGCTTTGCACTAATTCAGCGGTATTTCCCCGACTACAACTGCGCCCTGCTCGTCGGTTCAACGCCCGCCGCCGAAAAGCGGGCTGTCAAGGCCGCCCTCAAAAGGGGGGAGATTGATATAATCTGCGGCACGCACGCCGTCATTCAGGCGGACGTAGTATTCAAAAACCTCGCTCTCGTCGTCTGCGACGAGCAGCAGCGCTTCGGCGTGGCGCAGCGCGCTTCCCTTGCCGATAAGGGCGAGGGAAGCGACGTTTTGATAATGTCGGCAACGCCCATACCCCGCACGCTCTCGCTGATATTCTACGGCGATCTGGATATAACCACCATAAAGGATAAGCCCGCCGCGCGGCAGGAGATATCCACCTCGATAATTCCCTCGTCAAAATACGGCGATATGATCAAATACATCGCCGAACAGGCAAAGCTGGGCAGGCAGGCCTATTTCGTCTGCCCCAAGATAGAGGGCGACGACGAGGGCACTGTGATGTCCGTCACCGAGCTTTTCGAGGAGCTCAAATCGAAGATGAGCGGCGTGCGCCTCGCCCTTTTGCACGGCAAGATGAAGGAGAAGGACAAGAACGCCGTAATGCAGGCCTTTAAAGAGGGAGAGTATGACTGCCTCGTCTCTACCACGGTGATAGAGGTGGGGGTGGACGTGCCAAACGCCACCATAATGGTGATATACAACGCCGAGCGCTTCGGCCTTTCGCAGCTCCACCAGCTGCGCGGGCGCGTGGGCCGCGGCTCGGAGAAGAGCTACTGCTTTCTGCTCATGGGCTCGGATACGCCGCAGGCGCGCGAAAGATTGTCGGTGATAAAGAACAACTCCGACGGCTTTAAGATAGCCGAGGCCGACCTCGAGCTGAGGGGAGGGGGCGACTTTATGGGTACACGCCAGAGCGGCCGCGTGCTCTCCGAGATAAAGAATTTAAAGTTCCCCGCAAGCGTGATATTCACGGCAAAGGCGATATCGGACGAAGCCTTTTCGGGCAATTTTGAAATTTCCGCCCTGCGCCGCGCCGCGCTTGAAAAATATAAGAGTTTGGAAAACGTAGTGCTGAACTGAGCATGTTCGCGAAAATTTCCGCCTTGCAGAGCAGGGAATTTTTCCGGGATTGCGAAACTAAGGTCCCGCGCGGCGGGCGCAAACTTTGCGCCCGCCGCTATTTTTACTTTATCATGATAAAGTGATTGACAAGTCCGCGCAGGCCGTGTTATAATAAACAATAATTTTACGGAAAACACTTTGGCGCGCGGAGTGCGCGGCAATTTCTTAAGGAGAATATATTTTTATGGAAAACGTAGGCAATCTTCAATCGTTCAGGAAGGGAGTTAAAATTTTGGATGCGACGCTGCGCGACGGCGGCATAGTAAATTCCTTCTATTTCAAAGACGACTTCGTAAAAGCGCTCTATGAGGCCAACGTCGCCGCGGGCGTGGATATAATGGAGTTCGGCTACAAGGTATCCAAAAAGATGTTCGATACCACCAAGTTCGGCAAGTGGAAGTTCTGTGACGAAAAGGATATCCGCGCGGTAGTCGGCGAAAATAAGACAGATATGCTGATAAGCGTAATGTCCGACGTGGGCAGGGTCGATTTAAAGGAAGAGGTCATTCCCAAAAAAGAATCGGTGATAGACATGTACCGCGTGGCGACCTACGTTCACCAAGTGCCCACAGCCATTGAAATGATAGAGTACTGCGCCAAAATGGGCTACAGAACGAGCTGCAACGTAATGGCCGTTTCAAAGGTGCAGGAGAGCAGCTTAAGGCAGGCGCTGGAAATAATAGCGCAGTCGCCCGCCGAAATAATGGTGATTGTCGACAGCTACGGCGCGCTCTATCCCGAGCAGATCCGTCCCATTTGCGACACGTATCTCGAGATTGCCGCAAAGTATGGTAAGCAGGTGGGCATACACGCGCACAACAACCAGCAACTCGCCTTTGCAAATACGATTGAGGCGTGCGCCAAGGGCGTAAACTACCTCGACGGCACCGTCTGCGGCATGGGACGCGGCGCGGGCAATGCCTACACCGAGGCGCTCTTGGGCTTTCTTAAGAACCCCAAATACAAAATGGAACCCGTGTTAAAGTTCATCCGCGAATACATGAACCCTCTTTCCAAGGAAGTAAAATGGGGGTACGACACGGCATATCTTCTCACGGGCATATACAACGTTCACCCCTACGCGGCGATAGATTTCATCAAGGCGAACCGCGAGGACTATGAGCAATTCATTCAAGAGATCATGGGCGTTGACTGATGTCAACGCCTTTTAAACTCCGCCCGGCTTCATATATGCGTCGCATAACTTTGTTGAACTTGCGGTTTGCCTTGGTCGTGTACCTCTTTGTACACTCCCTGCGGTCAAATCCGCGTTCGCCTCGTTCTGCTCGCATCTCTGAACCCGTTATGGACTTTTTGCTGTGGTGAGGTGCTATTTTAATTCGCCTGCGCACAGTTATTTATTTTTAAAAATAGTTCCGCAATAAAGCCTCCCCTCAAGGGGAGGAATTAAAGGTGGGGTTCGCGCTTAAAAAATTGGGTACAATCTTTAGCCTCTCCGGCGCCCTATTTTCTATTTATATAATATGGTATATAATTCAGCGTGGTAAAGCAAAATATGACAAAAAGGTATCGGCAAGGTCGCAAGAGGGCATAATAGAGGGTATAATATAAGAAATTTTGCTCAATTCGGTTGACAAACTTTAAATCGTTTGTTAAAATACCTTTTGCTGTTATAGTCAAATTGGGTCACTATGTTTGTAGTGACCTTTAAACAGTGTTTACAGCACAGAATTTTCGCGGGCACTTATATGCCTGCGCGACAATTTCGTAAAATCTTTCTGAAAATAATTTGCGTTTCAAGGCGGGTTTCCCGCCGTAGAAAGACCCTATTTGCTGCGGTCAGCAGGTTCACCAAGGGTGAATTTGCGCGACTATATATTCCGCGGGCACTTAGGGTCGCGCAAAGAGGGGCTGGCCCCTCGAACTCACGAAAATTTTAGCTCTCGGCCAGAGCTAAAATTTTGTGAATACTTTCGCTTTTTACTTTGTTCGCTAAGGGACGGACGAGGATAAAAGATATATTCCACAGGCGGCGCTTTGCGCCTGCCGAGTAAAACAAGGAGGAAACAAATGCCTACAATCAACCAGCTTATAAAGCACGGCAGAGAGAAGCAGGTTTATAAGTCCAAGTCACCTATACTTGACAACTGCCCCCAGAAGCGCGGCGTATGCCTTTCGGTTACCACCACGACTCCTAAAAAGCCTAACTCTGCTATAAGAAAGATTGCCAGGGTGCGCCTTACCAACAAGCAGGAAGGTACCGTTTACATTCCCGGCGAAGGTCACAACCTTCAGGAGCACTCTTCCGTTCTTATCCGCGGCGGCAGGGTTAGAGACCTGCCCGGCGTTCGTTACCACATCGTGCGCGGCGCCCTCGATACCGCAGGCGTTGCAAAGCGCAAGCAGGCTCGTTCGCGCTACGGCGCAAAGAAGCCCAAGGCTTAATCGCACACAAGATTTAACATCCTACTTGTTTCGGAATATATCTTCCCTTGACCGATAAAAGTAGGCAGTATTCGCCGCGTGCCGTATGTATCAATACGGTAAACGGGCGGAGAAGATTTGCTACCAGGATATAATGCCGAAACGCGGTAGCACGAATTTAGTTCGGGCGTTAAGCCGCGTTACGACAAAATGAATTTCACGGCAAAAGATTTTGCGTGAGTTTTTATTGTGGCAAGCAATAGCTTATTTAGGGTTTGAAATAACAAACTTCAGGCCCAACCCAAACGAATAAAATTAAAGGAGATTATTATGCCCAGAAGAGGTAACGTCCCCAAGAGGGACGTGCTGCCTGATCCCGTGTATAATTCAAAGGTCGTAACAAAGCTGATAAATCAGATCATGTACGACGGCAACAAGGGAACGGCGCAGAACATAGTTTATGACGCGTTCAAAATTATGTCTGAAAAACTCGGACAGGACGCAATGGATATATTCAACCAGGCCATGAACAACATCATGCCCGTGCTTGAAGTTAAGGCAAGGCGCGTAGGCGGCGCCAACTATCAGGTGCCCATGGAAATAAGGCCCGAAAGAAGGCAGACGCTCGCAATCCGCTGGCTGGTCATCAACACCCGCAAGCGTTCCGAGCGCGGCATGAGCGCAAAGCTCGCGGCCGAACTCATGGACGCGTTCAACAACACCGGCGGCACCGTTAAGAAGAAGGAAGATACGCACAGAATGGCAGAGGCAAACAAGGCGTTTGCTCACTTCAGATTCTGAGTTTTACCGGAGTAACATATGGCAAGAGAATACGATTTATTGCATACCCGCAACATCGGCATAATGGCGCACATCGACGCCGGTAAAACGACTACTACTGAGCGTATACTCTATTATACCGGTATCAATCATAAGATAGGCGAAACGCACGACGGTACAGCTACCATGGACTGGATGGTGCAGGAGCAGGAGCGCGGCATAACCATTACTTCGGCCGCAACTACCTGCCACTGGATCCGTTCGGGCAAGACAAAGGCCGATGAATGCCGTATAAACATCATCGATACCCCGGGCCACGTAGACTTCACGGTAGAAGTTGAACGTTCGCTCCGCGTCCTCGACGGCGCCATCGCAACTTTCTGCGCGAAGGGCGGCGTTGAGCCCCAGTCTGAAACCGTTTGGCGCCAGGCTGATAAATATAAGGTTCCCCGCATTGCATATGTAAACAAGATGGACATCAACGGCGCAAACTTCGAGCGTGCCGTAAGAATGATGAGGGAGAGGCTTTCAGCCAACCCCGTCCCCATCGAGCTGCCCATAGGCAAGGAAGCCACCTTCCGCGGAATAGTCGACCTTATAGAGATGAATGCCGAAATCTATGATTCCGACGACGGCAAGCAGTATCATAAGGACGAGATCCCTGCCGATATGCAGGCTGAAGCCGAAGAACTTCATATGAAGATAATGGAAGCTGCAGCCGAAGGCGACGACGAGCTCATGGAAAAGTTCCTCGACACTATGGAACTTACCCCCGACGAAATAAGAAAGGGCCTGCGCGCGGCGACCATCGCCATGAAGTGCACTCCCGTGCTCTGCGGTTCATCCTATAAAAACAAGGGCGTTCAGATGCTTCTCGACGCCGTTATAGATTTCCTTCCTTCACCCGTAGACGTCGACCACGTAAAGGGCGTCAACCCCAAGACGGGCGAAGAGGAAGAGCGCAAGACTTCGGACGACGAACCCTTCTCCGGCCTTGCGTTCAAGATAGCTACCGACCCGTTTGTCGGCAGGCTTGCATACTTCAGAGCTTACTCGGGCGTGCTCGAGAGCGGCTCCTATGTATATAACTCCACCAAGGGCAAGAGGGAGCGCGTCGGCCGTCTCGTTCAGATGCACGCCAACACGCGTACCGAGATCCCCAAGGTTTACTCGGGCGATATCTGCGCCATAGTCGGTCTCAAGGACACGACTACCGGCGACACGCTCTGCGACGAAGCTCATCCCATCGTTCTCGAGCAGATGACCTTCTCCGATCCCGTTATCCAGCTCTCCATCGAGCCTAAGACCAAGGCCGGCCAGGAGAAGATGACGATGGCTCTTATCAAGCTTGCAGAGGAAGACCCCACTTTCAAGACCTATACCGATCAGGAGACCGGCCAGACCATTATCGCAGGTATGGGCGAACTCCACCTCGATATTATCGTAGACCGTCTTTTAAGGGAATTCAAGGTCGAAGCCAACGTAGGCGCTCCTCAGGTTGCCTACCGCGAGACCTTCAAGCAGGCAGTTGATGCAGAGGGCCTTTACAAGAGGCAGTCGGGCGGTAAAGGCCAGTACGGTCACTGCAAGATCCATCTCATTCCCGGCGAACCCGGCTCGGGCTATGTGTTCGAAGACCTTACAGTCGGCGGTTCTATTCCCAAGGAATACATCCCCGCTATCGACAAGGGCATTCAGGGCGCGGCCAAGAACGGTTTCCTTGCAGGTTATGAAGTTGTAGACTTCAAAGTTCAGGTTTACGACGGAAGCTACCACGAGGTCGACTCCTCCGAAATGGCGTTCCAGATCGCGGGCTCCATGGCGTTCAAGAACGGTATGGAAAAGGCTAAGGCAGTCCTTCTTGAGCCCATAATGAAGGTCGAGGTAATCACTCCCGACGACTACTTCGGCGACATCATGGGCAATGTGACCTCCCGTCGCGGCACTATCGTATCCACCGATGACCGTGCGGGCGCCAAGGTAGTTGATGCCGAAGTTCCTCTTTCGGAGATGTTCGGTTATGCTACCGACCTTCGTTCGCGCACGCAGGGCCGCGGCCAGTTCACGATGCAGTTCGACCACTACGCTGAGGTTCCCAAGAGCGTGGCCGAAAAGGTAATCGGTGAGCGCGCGAAGCGCAATTCTAACTAAGTAATATCGCGGCATAGTCTGCAATTACTGTAAATATAAATCGTACGCCGCTTTGCGGCGGCGTACGTACAAAAATTTTTCAAATACAAGCCCTTATTTGATTGTATTTTTAAAATTTTTAATATATAATGTTAAATGTGACTTAAACTGGAAGTCATAAAATCAGCAGCAAATTGAAATGATAGATAGCTGCGTCGCCCGAAAAGTTCGGGCAAAAGTTATCGTTTAAATAATATTTAAAGGAGAAAACAAAAATGGCAAAGGCTAAGTACGACAACAGCAAGCCCCACGTTAACATTGGCACTATCGGCCACGTTGACCACGGCAAGACCACTCTGACCGCAGCTATCACTATGGTAATGGCGTGCAAAGGTCAGGCTCAGAAGATGAGATACGACGAGATCGATAAGGCTCCCGAAGAGAAGGCTCGTGGTATCACGATAAACACCGCTCACGTTGAGTATCAGACAGACAAGCGTCACTATGCGCACGTTGACTGCC
>DVHB01000057.1 GCA_018712405.1 Candidatus Coproplasma stercoripullorum | reverse complement strand
AAAATATAAGCGAGGAGCCGCGCGGCTCCTCGCTTATATTTTCCAAAGCAGCGAAAAAACAACGCAGCTTCGGTTCAGTTTCCATCTTTTTCGTTACATCAAATATCAGTCTTTATACGAGGTGAGATTCTTTCCGTCCTCCCACAGGCGTTCCAGACGATAGAAGTCGCGCATTTCGTCGTTGAACACGTGCACTATCACGTCGCCGTAGTCAAGAACGTTCCAGCGTCCCTCCCTGCCGCCGTCTTTTCGCTCGGGCGAAAGGCCGTATTCCTTCTCCATCTTTTCTTCAAGATTTTCACACAGCGCCTTGACCGCCGTGGACGAACGACCGCCGGTTATTACGAAATAGTCGCACAGGGAGCTCTTGTCGGCGACGTCTATATACACAATATTTTCTCCCTTTTTATCGGAGAGTATTTTACAAATTGTGAGAGTTTTTTCTTTACTTGTCATTCAACATTTCCTTTATTTTTATTTTTCCTGTATTCGCAGATATAGTCGTATGCCGCCTGTGTGAGCGGATAGATATGCCGCTTTTCCTCAATAAGGTAATCGAGCTGTTCTTTGAGCGCTGCCTCTAAACACTCGTCGATATCTCGGCTGAAAATTTCGCGCAGCGCATCCACACCCACGAAATCCCTGCCTTCCTCGAGCATATCCGAGAGGAATATCAGCTTTTCAAGCGGCGACATGCCTGCCCTGCCGCTCGTATGATAGCGTATGGCGTTCAAAATATCCTCGTCTGTTACGCCGAACTCGTGCTCCGCAAGGTATGCGCCCGTATACTGGTGCATGACGTTTTCAGGCACGTCGTCGGGCGGAACAAATCCCCTGAGGCGCTTATCGGAGAGCTTTAGATACTTTGCCGCGTCGTGCAGAGCGGCGGCCGTCACCGCCTTCTTTTCGGGTATCTTCAGCCTGCGGCAGTTTTCTGCCGCCATGAACGCCACACGAAGGGTATGAGCCGCACGCTTGTCCGTAAGCAATTTCTGCGCCTTCGCAAGCTCCGGCACAAGGTACAGTCCGCTCTTTTTTATATATCTGTCTATCTCTGCTGGCACATAGGCTGAGATATCTGCGCCAATTGCCGCGGCCGTGCGCACGCGCGTGGACGAAACCGCCGCGCCCGTATAACTTACGACGAGCGCCTCTTCGCCGAACTGCTGTTTAAATTTCTGCTGTGACTGCGCCACTCCGGCGCTGCCCTCGCGCTCGCACGTTGCGACCTTTACGTTCTTTAAAATGCGTTCGGGATATACCCAGTCGGCAAAGCATGCAAACATGTCCGCGCCCATAAAGAAATAGATCTCGTCGTCGGGATACTTGTGGCGCAGATATTCGCAGGTGATATACGAATAGCTGGCGCCGCCCTTGTTTACCTCGAAGTCGGAGACTTCGCCGAGATCTGAAAAGGCGAGTCTGCACATCTCCAGCCTTGCCGCAGGCGAGGCCGTCATCTGGCCCGTCTTGTGGGGGGAGACTGCCGTGGGCATTATTATAACTTTATCCGCGCCTATCGCAGAGATAGCCGCCTTTAACATGGCAACGTGCTCGTTGTGAACGGGGTTGAACGCCCCTCCGAAAAGTATTATCTTCATATTTTATAAAAGTAAAGCAAAAAAAGTTTAAATTGCGGCCGACGGGGCAAAAATTGAAGTATGAGAAAGTATATACCTGCAATTTCAGACGCACTCCTGGCGGCCGTGTGCGTATTTTTGTTGTTTTTTACTCTGGTAAGATATTATATATCCACCGCCGCCGGACTGGCCGCGGGAATCGTGGCGGGGCTGGCCGCCGGAGCGGGGGCCTTTTGCTACATAAGGGCCAGGCAGAAAAAGAGCACGGACGTCTCCGCATGCAGGGCCGAGGCCGAAAAGCTTGCCGTACACCTTGCAATTTTGGGTGACGGTGGCGCGCGCAAACTGCTCGCGGAATGTATCGAAGGCGCACGCGAAAACGGACAGTTTATCGAGAGCGAAAACGCCGTTTACTTTACAGATTTTAAACTGGAGGCCGCCGATATCGACGACCTGCTGCCGCTCCTGAGGTTTGACGGCGCAAAGAAAAAGTACTTTGCCTGCGCCTCCGCCACGGCAAAGTGCGCCGACTTTGCGGCCGCGGCGGGCATTGCGCTTTTATGCGCAGACGATGTGTATGAACTGATAAAGGTTGCAGAAAAACTGCCCGGAAAATATCTGTGGGAGGGCAAAAAACGCAAAAAATTTTTGACACTGGTACGCTCGCGCTTTACGCGCAAGCTGTGCCTGCCCTCATTCTGGTCGGGCGCGGCGCTGCTGTTTTTCAGCTACTTCACCTACTATCCCGTATATTATATCGCCGTTGGCTCCGCACTTTTGCTGCTGTGCGGCGCAGCGGCGATCTTCGGCGGGCGAAAACCCGCCTGAATATGCGATACCTTCGGCACGACGCGCATCAATTTAGTTCGATGTGCTCTATGCCCTTTTTGTTGGAGCGCCTGTACAGAACGGCCTTGCGGCCGATGACTATTACGCACTCCGCCCCCAGACGCGCGGCCAGCTCCTCGCCTATTTCGCGGGGAACGCCGTCTGCATTTTCAAGAATATTTATCTTTATGAGCTCGCGCGCCTCGAGACAGTCGGAAAAGCTCTTGAGCATATTTTCGCCTATGCCCTCCTTTCCCACCTGCCCCACGGGAGAGAGATTCGCCGCGAGCGATTTTAATTTACTTCTCTGTTTTGACGTAAGCATTTTTTATCCTTATTGTTAATATCATGAAAAAATTCATTGGTTCGAGCGCGAACCCATCCTTTAATTCTGTCTCGGCAGCATTAATGAACTCCATGCCGCCTCGGTCAACGCTCGCACCTTGCACTATGTGCTCGCTCTTCTCACTTCGGCACGCACAACGGGTATCCGTTGTGCTATGAAGTGCCTCGTTCGTCCTCAAAGGGGAGGCGAGAGTGCGGCATTATTTAAAAATAAATAATGCGCGCAAGGCGAATCTAGTTCGCCGATAGCGCGACCCAATTTGCAGCGTAAGCCGGCTCACTGGAAGTGAATTTGCGCGACTATACGCTCCGTGGGCACTAAAAGTCGCGCAAAGAGAAACTTAGTTTCTCAAATCACGGAATTTTTACGACTCGGCCAGTCGTAAAAATTCGTGAGCCCTTACTCTACAAAGTCGAATTCCACATCTCCTATAGACACAGTATCCCCCTCCTTTATGCCCATCTCCTTGAGGCGGGAGATCACTCCCTTTTCACGCAGTATCTTCTGGAAATAGGCCATAGAGTCGGGATCGGTGAGAGTAACGTTGCGGCAGAGCATATCCACCAAAGGCCCGACGACGACATAGGCGTCACTGTCCATGTATATCTCGAACGCGAGATCTGAGGGTTTGCGGTAAGAAAACTCCTCGTCCACCTCCTCGCGCGCGACGGGCGGGAGAAGTTCGAGCTCGGACACGAGCTCGTCCAAAAGGGGCTGCAACCCCTCGCCCGAGACGGCGGTTATGGGGAAAATTTTATATTTTTTGCCGTATTTGCGTTTGAATACCTTTAAATTCTCCTCCGCGCCGTACACGTCGCACTTGTTGAGCGCCACGACCTGCGGGAGGGCGGCAAGCTTTTGCGAATAGCCCGCGAGCTCGGCATTTATCTTTTTGAAGTCCTCCACGGGATCGCGCCCCTCGCTGCCGGAAATATCTACCACATGCAACAAAAGGCGGGTGCGCTCGATATGCCTCAAAAAGTCGTGCCCGAGGCCCGCGCCCTCGGCGGCGCCCTCTATGAGGCCGGGGATATCCGCCGCGACGAAAGACTTGTCGTACACTCGCACCACGCCCAGATTCGGCGAAAGCGTGGTAAAGTGATAGTTTGCAACCTTGGGCCGCGCCGCAGAAATTTTGGAGAGAAGCGTGCTCTTGCCCACGTTGGGAAAGCCGATTATCCCCACGTCGGCTATGACCTTGAGTTCCAAGACGAGCACATGCGGCTCGGTCTTTTCGCCCTTCTGCGCAAAGTTGGGGGCGTGGCGGCGCGACGTCGTAAAGCGCACGTTGCCCTTGCCGCCCCTGCCGCCCTCGGCAATGAGCTTCTTTTCGCCGTCGGCAAACATATCGGCAATGACGGCACCCGTTTCAAAGTCCTTTACGACGGTGCCCACGGGCACCTTTATCACTACATCCTTGCCGCCGCGGCCGAAGCACTGGTTTGTGCCGCCCTTTTCGCCGTCTTCGGCAAAATATTTGGACGTAAAACGAAAGGGCAGAAGGTCGTTTTGCCCTCTGTCCGCAACGATATAAACGTCGCCGCCCTTTCCGCCGTCGCCGCCGTCGGGCCCGCAGGCGGGCTTGCCCTTATACGACTTGAAAGAATTCATGCCGTCGCCGCCGTCGCCCGATTTAATTTTTATCTTTACCTTGTCGGTAAAAGCATTTTTATCTATCATTATTAAAATTTTATT
>DVHB01000056.1 GCA_018712405.1 Candidatus Coproplasma stercoripullorum | reverse complement strand
CGCGCCCCCCGCCCTTTATCTTGTTTTTACTTCTGGCATTTAAGTCTACACGTTATACTTTGCCATCAGCTTTAAAAGCGTATTGAAATTATCATTCAGCCGCTCGTTGTCCTCCGGGGTCAGACTGCCCTTTGCCTGTATGAAGCCTATGGAAGCCCTTATTCGCTCGGTTTCCTGTCTGTCGCCGCGGCCGAGATCCTTTGCGAGCAACTTCTCTGTGACGGACAGCGCGTGCTCGGCACGCACATTTGCACCCGCCGGACTCACGGAAGGCCTTGAACGCATTTCCGGCACAGAAATATCAGGCATATTATAATGTCTCTTCCTCTCGTTTTTGCGCCGTGACAGCAGGACTATGAGCCCGTAGGTCAGGTATCCCGCGCACCAGAATACCGCCGCGAGCAACACCGAAAAGGCGGGCTCGCTCTCGGTTAAAGCGAGGGCGAAAGTGACCGCCGCGAAGATATTGACAAGCGCGAGGTAGGGGCGCTTATCGGCCGCGCGCACGCTGCCGTTGAATATGGTGCAGAACATTGTACAAAGAAACACAAACCCGAACGCACCCCAGCAAATACAGAGCGAAACTTCGAGCGTGAGCGAAGATATTGCGGAATAAATTCCGTCAAAAAATTGTGTAAGCATAAACAATACCCCGTTATAAATTTTTATCGTACTAAAATTATAGCCGAAAAGGAGTAAAATACGGCGCATATCGCGCCGAATTATGGCGCATTATGGCGGGCGGCCTCCACCGTTATGGCGAAGCCATACTGCGGGCGACCGCTCCGCCTGTAATTGACAAACCACCCGCGCGGTGGTACAATAAATTAAATATGGCCCCGTAAAACAGGCGGCCGATTAGAGGTAACTTTGATGAATGTGCGCGAACGGCTGATAATGCTACGCGATAAAACAGAGCTTTCGCAGCAGGAATTTGCCGACAGGCTGGGCGTCACGCGCCAGACGGTGAGCCGCTGGGAATCGGGGAGAAGCACGCCCTCTTTAAACCAGCTCGCCGCGATATGCAATGTATTCGACGCAGACGCCAACGAAATTCTGGGCTGTACCGAAAAGCAGAGCGGAACGGACGGACAGAACGTCGAAGAAAAAACAGAGGAAAAGAGAACGGGCAGGCGGCGCATGCTGCCCGCTATTATAGCGCTTGCTGTTCTGCTTGCGGCGGCGCTGGGCGGACTTATTGCCACCATTGTATATGCAGTGAAAGATTCGCGCTACGACGCGGGCGCGACGGTTTGGATAATTACGCTGCCGCAGAATACGCCCATGATTGTGCTGTGCGTATTTTTGAGCATTCTGATCGCGCTGATCGCGGCGCTGTTTATATACCTCATTGTAAAGGGGCGCAAGGGATGAGGGCGCGCGTATTTGCGGCAATGCTGTGCGCGGCCGCAATTATTTTTGCCTGTGCCGCGGCCGCCTGCACGGGCGGGAATGCCTTTACATTTTTATCCGTACGGCTGCGCGGAAACGGCGACGGCACCGTTACGGCACGGGCGCAGAACGAGTTTGACGCGGGCAGCGCCGTGATTTTCGGAACGCTGCGGATATACCGCTCTGACGGGCAGTTCGACGATACCGATTATGCCGAACTAGCGGGGGAAGTTTACATTGCCGACTTTTCCGAACAGAAAACTGCCGAACTCACAGTATCTGCCGCGGGCGGCGGCTACTTCTGCGCCGAGCTTACATACATTATCGACGGGGAGGAGCAAGCCGTTTTGAGCGGCACCGTGCGATATGACGGGGAAGGGAAAAGGATTTAGGGATTAGGGAAGGTATAGATGAGCGCTGAAGAAAAAATTACCTTCAGATTTCATTCCACAGCCCCTAACCACTACCCACTATCCACTGCCCTACACCTAACACACAAGGCGCCCGCGCGCAGAAAACTGCGCGCGGGCGCCTTGAATCATAGAGTTATTTTACTGTATGGGGCTGTACCCCGCGGAGGAAATTACCTCTCTCCCCCTTTCGGAAAGCAGAAAGTCTATGAGCAGGCTTTCGCTTTCGTCAGGCGCGCCGTATGTGACAGCGCACACGTCCTGCGTCAGGGCGTATTCTCCTGCGGATATATTTTCCTCATCCGGCGTCACCCCGTCTATGCTGACGGCATGCACGCCGCCATAATATTTTAACATACTCTTAAAGGCGAAGCCTATCGCCCCGCGCGTGTTGCGGTACTCCACTTCATACTCGTTGAATACAAAGTAGGGAAACGCAAGGCGCCGCTCCGTTTCATACCCCGAGAGAGGCGCGCCCATATGGTACTCCAGCATATCGGCGGGGGTGGTTACGCTGTGGTATGTATACGCATCTATCGCTCTGTCCTCGCCGCCGACATCACTCCAGTTGGTTATTTCGCCCGTAAAAATACCCTTCAGCTGCTGCGACGTGAGATTTGTTACACTGTTGTTTTCATTCACGAATACAACGAGTGCCTCGCGCGCAAAGGGCGTCCAGACGGCGTTTTCGATTTCGGGATCGTATCTGCGGCCGCGGTGGTCGAGGTCTATCACTACGTCCGCCCTTCCCTCTTCGAGAAACAATGAAGGACTGCGGTTTACCATGAACCATCCGTTCTCCCCGTAATCATTGAAGGAGCTGAACGGATATTCGTCGGGATAGACCGACGAATAGACTGCGGAAGTCAGCGGAAGCACGGCGTTTGTAGTGAGCAGCGCGGGGCCGTCGTCTTCAAAGAGCGGATCGCTGACGCCGCTGAAAGACGGGCGGTTTTCACTCGTGTAGCGCATAGTGCTGACCTCGGGCTCGGAGACCGTTATCGCCCTTTCGTAAATCTTCACGCCCGCGACCGAGAGCAGGACAATGAGGGCGGCGACGCCTATGCAGGCGGAGGCAATGAGCACCCTCCTGCGCAGGCGCGCGGGCAGGCACCACGCCACAAAGAGCACTGTCACGAGTATATATAAAGGGCACGCCGCGAGCGCTATTCTCCAATCGAATATGAGCGCTATAAAAATGGCGAATGTGAGAAAGAGGAGCGAAAGAAGGGCGAGCAGTAATTTAAAAAATGTTTTTAAAACGACCTTTCCGGCATTTGCAACGTTCATGGCTATACCCCCTTTTTTATTTTATTATACCCCGCCGCGCGCGCAAAATAAAGAGCATACGTTTTACAAAAGGGGTAAATATATGTTACATTGCGCGCAAAACCTTGCCCGCGTTTACAATATTCACATTTCATTTCCCCGTTCAAAAAACTTTGCATTTTTTTAACTGACTTTTATTTACTGTTTTAAATAGTATAAAATATCCTGCCTGCACACGGCAGGCAGGATAAAGTGCGTTAGCTATTCTGATAATAATTAGCCCATATAAATAAATGCGTTATAACTGTAGATATACGCTTCAGACACGATGACCTGTGCACCATCTGTTGAACCCGGATCCCACCCTATATGTACAAGGAAAGTATCGTCCTCTTCGTTATAACCATAGGCAACTACAGAATGATATTTTCTCTTCATGTCATCATAATTATCATTATTTATTATTTTATACTCTGTCATTGTGAGAATTGTAGGATAACCGGCTTTTATATATTTACGAGGATTCTTTTTGGTGTTAATAATGCCATTCATGTATTTTATATCACTTTCAAAAGCTCTCCCGCATTTTATTTTAAGATAATCTTTCACAGTATTATTAATTTCCCCGTTTGCCATAGGATAGCCGTTCTCATCATCTCCAAAACCGGCAAGAGTATGTAAACAATTATCAAAAAGATAGTTATGTAAACCTTGTGAAGTTCCGTCTCCGTCCTTGAATGAAAGCCCATCGTAATACATATTATCAGGTATAAACCTATCGTCAATATATTCGTCCATATATCCCAATATTATGCAAATTGCAACAAGCGAACATGTACCAACTTCATTGTCCGGAAATTTTGACAGATTTTGAAAATATTCATAATCTGCTATACAAGTGAACCCATCGACTTCTACATAATTATCAGAATCATAACCTTCGGGCAGAATCATCCCAAGCGGTGACGCCTGAGGTTCATCTACAGATTCCGACTCTGCAGTCTCATAATATGCACTTTCGTCCAGATAACATTCTTGAGGCAGCTCATCTTGCATATAACTTTCTTCGGTCATAATATTTATGTACTCTGCGCCTTGCTTGTAATAATACTCGCCAAAACCAAGGTAGATGATATCTTTATCAAGATATTCATAGAAAGGTGAATTTGACGATAGTGAACCTTCCAAAAATATACTTGCTTCGCCCTTAATACCATAAATAGCATAACCTGCGGGGGTAAGCTCATAGAGCATAAACTTATTCCCCTCAAAATCATTTAATTCGGTTTGATAAATTATGCTTTGTCCTTCGCGCATGAAATCTGATATTGTTTGTTGTTTAACGTTTGAAGTTATATTATTAACTGCTGTTGCATTGCCGACATAGGTTTCTGCCGATGCAACTTCAGTATTCCCGCCTGTCATTCCCATTATGACGGCAAAAGAAGATGCTAACATAATGGACGATACAGCCATTGATATTATATTTTTTATTTTTATCATGAGTTTTCCCCTTATTAATTAATCATTTCTTCAAGAGCAACATAGGCACTGCCTACCCGCCCTCCGTTTATATTTGAGACAATTATTGAACTGTCAAAATAATTTGAGCCATCACCTTGCATTAGCTTACCTGCGAAATTAAATTTATAGTCACGCCATGTACCACCGCTACTAAACAATTCCTTTCTGTAATAGGTAGAGCTTGTGGCAATGATTTCTTCGCCGTCTATATTGAATGTCAAGGAATACGCCTCATGATCTATAAAGATATAGCCGTTCAAAAGTTCATCATCGGCGTGGGCAAGATAATCTCCGCCAACATAATCAACCGTGAATGAAAAATTTTCAATAGTCCAGCCGTTGCCGAGATCAATATCTGTAGCACTCCACGTTCCGGGATAGAGTTGTATATTTTTATCTGCACAGCCGGAAAACATTGCCGCGATTATCACAGATAACAGAACAGCAAGTATCCCAAAAAGTTTTTTTGATAATTTAGAATTCATAACTATCCTCCTTGATCAGCCTTATTTTTATCTGTTTGGCTGAGGCGGAGTATTTCTCCCCATTTTTTACATCACCTTTTTATTATCTTTATTATATTGTACACCACCTTGTACACAAAGTCAATACCAAAGCCATAAAATGATTTGCTAAACAGGTAAATATATGTTATATCTATATGTTACATTTATATGTTACATTGCGCGCAAAACCTTGCCCGCGGGCAAAAAAATGTGCTATAATTTTTTAAAAGAGGTGCAATATGGGATACGAGAGGCTTAAAAAAGAGGAGCGCCCCGTGCTGGCGCTTTGCTACGACTTTGACAGGACGCTTTCGCCCGACGACATGCAGGCGCAGGGCTTTATTCAGTCGGTAGGCGAGGACGTGAAGGAGTTCTGGAAGCAGTCGAACGAGCTTTCCGAAAAGAACGACATGGACATGAACCTTGCCTATATGCTCACCATGGTTAAAAAGGCCAAGGGAAAGTTTTATGTGACTAAAAAGGCGCTCGCCGAATACGGCGCAAAGATAAAGCTTTACGACGGCGTTGAGGGGTGGTTCGGGCGCATAAACGAGTACGGCGAGAGCCGCGGGATAATCGTGGAGCACTACATAATCTCCTCCGGTCTTAAGGAGATGATAGAGGGCACGGCCATTGCGGGGGAGTTTAAAAAGATATACGCGAGCGCCTTTATGTACGACGAATACGGCGTGCCCGAGTGGCCCGCGCAGACGATAAACTACACCAACAAGACGCAGTTTTTATTCAGGATAGAGAAGGGCTGTTTAAACATAAACGACCACGAGGGCGTGAACGAATATATTCCGCCCGAAAATATACGCGTGCCGCTGCGAAATATTGTATATTTTGGCGACAGCGACACCGATATACCGTGCATGAAGCTGGTGAACTCTTACGGAGGGCACTCCATAGGCGTGTACGATAAGGCGAGCGGAAACAAGGAAAAGGTTTACCGCCTTATAAAGAACAACCGCATACGCTATTTTGCCCCCGCCGACTACACCGAGGGGAGCGAAATAGACTGCCTTGTGAAGGCGATAATAAACAAGACCGCCGCCTATGAAAAGCTGGAATCTAAGCATGTACATGACCTGCTGGAGACGAGGAAAAATATTTAAAAATTAATTTTCAATTTTTTTTACGAGCATGCATAAAGACGCATATGCGGCGCAGCACACGCATA
>DVHB01000055.1 GCA_018712405.1 Candidatus Coproplasma stercoripullorum | reverse complement strand
ACGCCCTTGTTGCCGTGGCGGCCGGCCATCTTGTCGCCCACCTGGATCTTGCGCTTCTGCGCTATATACACTCGCACGAGCTTATTGACGCCGGGCGCGAGTTCATCCTTGTTCTCGCGCGTGAACACCTTTACGTCCACAACTATGCCGCCCTCGCCGTGGGGAACTTTGAGGGATGTATCGCGCACTTCCCTGGCCTTTTCGCCGAATATCGCGCGGAGGAGTCTCTCCTCGGGAGTGAGCTCCGTTTCGCCCTTGGGAGTTACCTTGCCGACGAGTATGTCGCCCGTCTGCACTTCTGCGCCTATGCGGATGATGCCGTTTTCGTCAAGATCTTTGAGCGCGTCGTCCGACACGTTGGGAATGTCGCGCGTGATCTCCTCTTCGCCGAGCTTGGTGTCGCGCGCTTCAGTCTCGTGCTCCTCGATATGGATGGAGGTAAACACGTCGTCCTGCACTATCTTTTCGGAGATGAGAATGGCGTCCTCGTAGTTATAGCCCTCCCACTCCATGTAGCCTATGAGTATGTTTTTGCCGAGCGCAAGCTCGCCGTTGTTTGTGGCGGGACCGTCGGCTATTATCTCGCCGGCCTCGACCCTGTCGCCCGTGTTGATTATGGGACGCTGATTTAAGCAGGTGCCCTGGTTGGAGCGCTCGAACTTCTTCAGTTTATATTCGTCGATAAATCCGCTGTCCGTCTTTATCTTTATGCAGTCGGAGGCGACGCCCACGGCCACGCCCGCGTTCTTTGCGGTGACCAGAACGCCCGAGTCGCGCGCTATCGCGTCCTCGATGCCCGTTGCAACTATCGCAGATTCGGTCTTCATGAGAGGAACGGCCTGGCGCTGCATGTTCGAACCCATGAGCGCGCGGTTGGTATCGTCGTTCTCAAGGAAGGGGATGAGCGCGGTTGCGACGGATACGAGCTGCTTGGGAGAGACGTCCATATAGTCCATTCTCTCGGGAGGATACTGCGTGATGAGATCCTGATGGCGGCAGCCGACGTGAGAATTTACAAAGTGGTTGTGTTCGTCGAGGGGCTCGTTGGCCTGAGCGACGATGTACTTGTCCTCCTCGTCCGCGGTGAGGTAGTCGACGTGGTCGGTAACGGTGGGAACTCCGTTCTCGTCCTTTACCACCTTGCGGTAAGGGCTCATTATAAAGCCGTACTCGTTGACCTTCGCAAAAGTTGCGAGCGAGGATATAAGGCCTATGTTCTGGCCTTCGGGCGTCTCTATGGGACACATTCTGCCGTAGTGCGAGTGGTGAACGTCGCGCACTTCGAATGTTGCCCTGTCGCGGTTGAGGCCGCCGGGGCCGAGCGCGGAGAGCTTGCGCTTGTGGGTAAGTTCTGCCGCGGGGTTGGTCTGGTCCATGAACTGCGACAGCTGCGAGGAGCCGAAGAATTCGCGGATGACAGCCGAGACGGGGCGCACGTTTACAAGGCCCGAAGGGGTGACCTCCATCGCGTCCTGAGTGGCCATGCGCTCCTTTATCAGTTTTTCAAGCCTGGCAATGCCTATGCGCAGCTGGTTCTGCAGCAGTTCGCCGACAGAACGCACGCGGCGGTTGCCGAGGTGGTCGATATTGTCTATAGTGCCTATGCCGTACTGGAGATCGATATTGGTGGAAATTGAGGCCACGATATCGTCTACGGTTATGTGCTTGTGGTTGAGCTTCTCTACTACGGGCTTTATGGCCTTCTTTTCGTCGTCGTCAAGCTCGGTCTTGTCGGATTCGAGAAGGGCGGCAAAGAGTTTACAGCCAGCAACGAATTTTATGCGGGTCTCCTTCCTCTTCTCCCTGTTCTTCTTCTCCTCGGGCTTTTCATCCTCGGTTTCGGCAACTTCCTGAACGTAATAGATGGCGTTTATGTCGTCGACGTGGTTTGCCGCAACCTGTTCAACGGTCTGCGTGCGGCACTCCTCGGCGAGCTGCTTCATAAACACGAAGTTGGGATAATATATGGTGGGCAGCAGTCCGAACATTTTGGGGTTCTTGACGGACACGGCCCTGAAGTTTATGGTGTTGTTGGCGATTATCTTGTGCTTTATCTCGCCGAGTTCGGGGTCGGATACAAGCACGTAAGCGACGTTCACGCCGGCGTCCTGAATTTCAACCGCCTGCTCTTCGGTGACGACGTCGCCGGCCTTGGCCATGATCTCGCCCGTTTCGGGGTTGAAAATGTCCTCCGCCAGCTTGCAGCCGGGGAGTCTGTAGGCAAGATTGAGCTTTTTATTGAACTTATATCTGCCCACCTTTACAACGTCGTACCTTCTGGGATCGAAGAAGAGGTTGTTGAGGTGCTGGCGCACGGAGGCCTCTGTGGGGATCTCGCCTGGACGGAGCCTTCTGTACAGCTCGATAAGGCCGTCCGACTCAGACTTGGTGGTATCCCTTTCAATTGTGTCCCGCATCATCTTGTCGTCGGCAAACAAGTCTAAAATGGCCCTGTCGGAACCGAAGCCGAGGGCGCGCAAAAGTACGGTGGCGCAGATCTTGCGCTTCCTGTCCACATGCACCCATAATACGCCCTGCGCGTCCTGCTCGAACTCCAGCCATGCGCCGCGGTTGGGGATTACGGTGGTGCCGAACATCTCCTTGCCCGTCTTGTCGCGCGTGGAGGCGTTGTATACGCCGGGAGAACGGACGAGCTGCGAAACTATTACGCGCTCGGCGCCGTTGATTATGAACGAGCCGCTGTCGGTCATGAGCGGGAATTCGCCCATGAACACAGGCTGGTCTATTACCTCGTCCTTTACTTTATTTACCAGCCTCACCGTAACATGCAGGGGAAGAGCATACGTTGCGTCGCGGTTCCTGCACTCCTTTTCGTCATACTTGGGCTTTTCATCGAACCAATGGTTCAAAAAATAGAGCTCATAGTGGTCGGAATAGTCGGTGATCGGCGAAAAGTCTTCAAAGACCTCTGATATGCCCTCGTTGATGAAGGAGGCATAGCTGGCCTTCTGTATCTCAACGAGGTCGGGGATATCGATGACTTCGTTGATCTTGCCGAATTTTCTTCTTTCCGTTTTGCCGTACTTGTGAACAGGTAAATTCATTGAAAGATAAATACTCCTTTTGGCTTTTATTGTCTATCACAAAGCGATTATCCGTATATATCTTTTCACCGGAAAAAATCTCCCTCACGAAAAATCTTTTGCCTGCGGCAAAATCTTTTTCCGTGAAGATTATATTGTGGTCGTAACAAGGCTTAACGGCGAAAATAAATTCCGCCTTGCCCTGTTTCGGCATTTTAACCTTAAATTTAATAGTCGGACGCAGCTCCGCTCTCTCGATCGGCCTCCGCTCGTTTGCGCCGTCACCGCAACAAAGTTTTTAACGCCTGCGCCGGTTCGCTGAACTTTCCTGCGGGTGCGCCGGAGCCTGAAACTGCGGGGCGATGAAAAAAATTTTGCAAAAATGCAAATTATTTGCGCCCGCACTTTACAAACGTTACTTTTTGGTATATAATTGCTTTTGTCGTACCCCGGTGCGGCATCCGTTTGGCAGATTTTGTCGTAAATTTTCATCGGCAAATGTCAGACAGGGGCATTTACCGCATTTTAATACATTCTATCATTATAAACAAGGAACAGGCGCAAGTCAAGCATTTTCGCGCCTTTTCAGCAATTTATAATAAATTTATTGCTACAAATCGGGCATACGAAGAAATAAGCGCAAAAATTTTTTTATTTTTTGCATAATTCGCCCGATTCCGCCACCCCAATCATGCCAGAGATTATTTTCAAAAATAATCTTTTGCGCAAGGCGGGTTCCACGCCATTATTCCAAAATAAATAACGTCGCAAGGCGGGTTCCACGCTTTATATTCTAAAAAAATTACGTTTCAAGCAAGGTTTCCTTGCGCAGAAAGACCCTATTTGCTGCG
>DVHB01000054.1 GCA_018712405.1 Candidatus Coproplasma stercoripullorum | reverse complement strand
TATGCTAACCTAAGCCTGCCGAAAGAGGCAAAATTCAAGAGGTGAACGGAACGGCAAAACCAATAAGGAGAAAGGATCGCACGGCGGAAAAGCGGCAGCCGATCCCAAGCGGTTTAGCGGGGACGGCTCCGCTCCGCCGCGCCTTTCGGTTTGGTTTTCCGCGTTGTTCTTGTTGCCTTTTCGCGGCGTGTGCTTGGCTGCGGCGCGCGTCAGCGCGGCGCACTTGTCTATGACAAGCACACGCCACGGTGCCAGATAAAATTTTAGTGCAATTTTCCTATATTCTTTCAAACGAAAATTATACTGTTCCATCAATCGTCATTGTTGTCATCATCGTAGCAATTTCGGCTACTCCAATACGCATCATTGTTCGGATTGCATTGATTTGCATGATTATCCAAATTATCCCAATACGCGTGGTTATTTGGATTGTGTTGATTCGCATAATCATCCAACTGTCGTTGCGTATGCGTATATCCTGAAACTCCGTATCTCGCTTCTCAATGTAGCATCCAAATTTGAAAGCGGTTCATCAAACAAAAACAACTTTGGCTCTCTTACTATCGCTCTCCCTATTGCTACTCTCTGTTTTTGTCCGCCAGAAATTTGGGTTATTCTCTTTTTTAAAATATCTTCTATATGAAGAAGTTTTGCAACAGATAATACCTTCCCTTCAATTTCTTTCTTCTTAAAATGTCGATTCCTAAGTGGGAAAGCAATGTTGTCAAACACATTCATTGTGGGATAAAGAGCATAATTCTGGAAAACCATTGCTACATCTCTTTTTTGAGGTTTATTTTCATTCACCCTTATTCCATCAATGTATATCTCTCCACCATTTATATCTTCGACTCCTGCGATAATATTTAAGAGGGTTGTTTTTCCACAGCCCGATGGTCCAAGAATAACAAAGAAGTCGCGGTCATCAACACAAAAGGAAATATCCCTCAAAACGGGGACATCCCTATCGTATGATTTAGCTAAATTAATGACCTTGAGTTTCTCCATCATTATAATACCGTACTGATTTTGTATAATTTTATTGACAATGCTTTCCGCCCGCCCTGAGTGCGCAGCTTTCTTTTTGAAGGCAGGTTTTGCATTTTTTTACATGAAATTGCTCCACAACAGTTGTGCCATCATGTGAATTAGGAGATTGGTGCTGATTTTTTGCTTTCGATTTCTTGTTGTGTTCACTTACCAACTGTCCGCAAGCGGCTTTAATCCTTCCACCTCTCGACTCTCTAATTTTAACCTCTAAACCCGATTGTTCTAGGCGCAGTTTAAAGGCGACCAACTGTTGCTTGTTAGGACGAACAATCTTACCACGTTTTGTTTCATTATATTGCAACAAATTGATTAAAACATTCTTATCCCTAAACCATCTTCCCAATTGACGCACATCGCTTGATTTATCATTTACACCAGGGATAAGCAGATATGCAATCGTAATCTTTCTATTATGCCTTTCCGAATATGATAATACCGATTCCACAATTTTTCCAATATCTTGACCTTTCATGTTTGGTATCAATCTATCTCTAACAGCTTGCGTTGTCGCATGAAGAGAAAGGGTGAGTTGAATTTTAATATGCTCTTCACGTAATTTCTTTAATTCTTTAAGTGGTCCAACAGTTGAAATTGTAATTCCATCCGTGGGAAAATCCAACCCATTTCGATCTCGCAAAATGTGTATTGCTTTTATCAATGTATCATAATTTAACAAAGGCTCTCCCATACCCATGAAGACAATTCTATTTATTTTGTCTTTCATCAATATCACTTGTTGGACAATTTCCGAAGCCGAAAGATTTCGAATAAATCCATTGCTACCCGACTCACAAAACGTGCATCCAATAGGACAACCTACCATTGTGCTGACACAAACGGTTGTCCCTGTTTTTCTGGTAATGCTAACGGTTTCTATACAATATCCATCGTTAAGCTCAAAAGCGTATTTTTTTGTATCGCCACCGTTTTCAATACTATTAACCTTAATTGTTTGATTTTGAATTTTGGGTTTCTCTTTATAAAGAGTCCTAAAGAAAGCTCTTCCTCTTTTTTCTCCCAAAAGCTCTACAATCTCCTCAAAAGTACACCCGTATGGATCGGAGCAGATTACATTAGAAGGAAGCCCTTCGTTCATTGCGTTATTTGTATTACTCATATAAAACCTCTATAGCGACTCACCTGATCGATTATGGTCGATTATTTTATATTATACCACTTTTTTTAAAATTCCGCAACAAATACTACGTACAACAGGTAAAAATATTTGTTGGTTTGTCAAACATCTGTTACATTTTTGTTGTTAAAATAATCGGCAAGGTATTGGTTAGGCGACTTCCAGCCGAGTGGGCGCATAGGAGTTTGGTTGTACTCTCTATTGTATAGCTTTAATTGCTCTTGTAGATCGGCGAGGCTGTAGAAGCTGTGCTTGGAGTAGAAGCGCTCATTGTCTTTGCGGTGGCTTCTTTCCACTTTGCCGTTGTGCCTCGGCGTATATGCACGGATTTGCTTGTGTACTATTCCGTTTACGCAAAGTACTCTTTGGAACAGTGTCGGATCCGCCTCTCTGCGTTTGTCGTGCCCGAAGTATTTGGTGAACTCCTGCCCATTGTCCGTCTGCACACATTTAATCGGAAACTTAAAGTACTCAATCGCATGTTGCAGAAATATTGCGGCGGAATGGCTGCTGTTCTCCTTAAACGCTTCCAGATAGCGTTGTCTCGAGAACTCGTCTATTGCCGTGAACTGGAAGAATCTTCTCTCTTCTGTCATTCCCACCGTGCATTTGAGCGGAACATATTTGCAGTCTATTTGCACACGTTCCCCGGGGTAGCTCATTCGCTCATATGGCTTTGGCGTGTATTTAGGCTTCTTCTTAGCCGCTTTATTGAAATATCCCAAGCGGCGCATAACTCGGTACAACGAAGCTACGCTGCGCGCATAATTGCGTTTTAGCAGCTTTACCCAAAACATTACCAATCCCTCATTGGGGTTGCGCTTACGCATGTTTTGGATGAGCCGTATTTCCTCTTCCGTATGCGCTCTCGGGTGGGAATGCGGTCTGCGCGACATGGGCAGCAAAGATCGTATATCGCCGTTATATCGTCTTCTCCAATAGTAGATCCATTGTCTTGTCTTTCGGTAACGAATTGCTGCCTTTGTTACTCCGTGAGCAAGCGAATACTCTATTACCGCTTGCTTGAACCTCAAGTCTTGTGTTATACTTACCATAGCGAACGAGTCTCCTTTTTTGTTTCTGGGTTCAATTAAAGTTTAACATTAAAGAGACAAGTTCGCTACTTTTTTGCCCGATTTCGCGCGCCTCCCCCTCGGGGGAGGCAGACTGCTTTCTTTCGCTTAAACGCTGCCTTGCTTCGCTTTTACCTCCTTTTCGTTAACACCATGACTTTGTAACAATTGTATTGTAAACCTACAGTTTGTGCTATCATAAAAAGAAAAAGAGGTTTTATATGATTGATGCAAATACGCCGCTTGAAAAAATCGCCGAAATGTGCAACACAATGGAAGATCTCCGTAATTTGCTTAAACAATGTGACTTCAAGACCAACACAGAAGATGCTATCCAAATATCACCGGAATTGTTGCAGGAAACAATTTCAAAAACGAAACATTTGAAAACTGTTACGAGAAGCGATATTCAAAGGCTACTCAGAATTGAATACTCTAAAGCAGCAAAACTATATGGGCTAATTACAAATTCGAAAATTAACTAAAGCAATCGTCGCTTCAAATAATTTGTCTAAAGTGCGAATACGTAAAAACGCTATAATCAATAATTGAGTATCCATAAAAATATGTGACAGTAGTCGTACGAAGCGAGGTCGTCGGTGTCGAAGGTTATGGTCACGGTGCCCGATTCACCCGGCTTTAAACGGTCGGTCTTGGCAAAGCCTACCAGAACGACTTCGGCCTTGTCTATGCCGCCAACACGCTTCCATAAGGTGTTTGACTTTGTCATGAATTATTCCTCCTGCTCAAAATTTTTGGTGCGCTTTTGCGCAGTGACATGATACTTTCCGCGGGCCGAAGCGGGCGAAACATACAGGCTTATGCAGAGCGCAAATCAAAGTTTGCAGCGCAAGCCGCTCTTTACGTCTGCCGCCCGTATCCGTCCGGTTATGGCTCCGTGCCGCTTTTTTGTTTCATTTGACCATTTCCCTCCTCCTTTTTTATCTGTTTTTAACAAAAATTTTTACTAAGTTGCATATTTTTCTTTTCGCGCATATTTTAGCACGCATTAAAAATAAATCAATAGGCAGGGAACAAAAGGCTCGCATATGGAAAAAATGACAAATATACGGCATGGAAACCTGCGATTTCGGGAATAAACGGCAAAAAAATAACCGTTCGTGCGGAACGAACGGTTAGACATTCAAAAACATTATATCTGTCTCCGGCATATGCGGCGCAGAGCTATTTCTGCATGAGCCGCATATACTCTTCGCGCAGACTCTCAAGCCTGCGGCGGCTCACGGGTATAAATTCTCCCGTGGTGAGAGTGATTTCATTTTTATCTATATAGCGGATATAGATATAGTTGACAAGAAAACTTTTGTGCGGCTGCAGAAAACCGTAGCCGGAGAACAGCTCCAAAAATTTTTCAAGCGAGCTAGAGGCCCAAACGGCTCTTCCACGCCCTTTATATGCACGTATTGCGTCTTCTTCATGCTCTCTATATATATTATCTCGCTGAGCTGCACGGCAAGGCTGCCCTTTGTGCCCTCTATGACGAATTTATCAGCGGGAACAGCCTCGCGAGAGTCAAGCCACAGTTTTGCGACCGAGCGGATATCCTTTAAAAAATTGCGTTTGCGCACAAAGCCGAAAGGGTGAACTTTGAACGACTCAAACACCCTGTCTTCACGCTCGGAGACATATACGATATCTATATTCCTCTTTGCGTTCCGCAGTTTCAGACCCAGCTCTATGCCGTCGGTTTCAGGCATATCGATATCGAGAAATAAAAGATCAAAGCCCTTCTCCTCCATCCTGTCGCAGAACTGTTTTGCACTTGAAAAAGTCTCGACCGTGGCCCCTTCGGCAGGGAATGTGGCCTGCACTACCCCGGCTATAATCGGAAGCATAGTTTCATCGTCGTCGCAGACGGCAACAGAAATAACCTTACTCATCTTCAGCCCCTCCCTCCGCAATAGCTGATCCATTCTTTCCAACGCGCATCGAAAGCATCACTTAGCTACAAACTTGCCCTCGGTCACGCTGTAGCGGACGCTGCCCTGGTATTTGTGCACTATGCGCCGCACTATCTTAGTACCGTAACCGTGAAGCGTCTTATCCTCTTTAGTCGTGTCGAATCCGGTGTATTCGCCGTCGCCAAGGCCGCTGCACTCGTTTACGACGCGTATAAACAGATACTCCTGCCGATTATTTATATAAAGTTTTATTTTACCGCGGTCATGCCCGCCTTCATCAGGCAGGGTTTCCGCCGCCTCTATAGCGTTGTCCAACAGGTTTGTCAAAACGCTGCACAGGTCGGCGTCGGCAAACGGAAGCACGGGCGGCACCGCCACTTCGCACTCTATCTCCGCGCCGTATTCGCGCGCCTTGCTCTTCTCGATATTTATCAGATTGTCGATCACGTTGTTGCCGCAGTTGGAGCTGTTCAACTCGTTTTCATACTGTTTGAAATACTGTTTGAAATATTGCTGAAGCTGGTCGTAATTGCCCTCGTCTATCAGGGCAGACATTGCGGCATACTGGTTTTTTATGTCGTGGCGGAGAATACAGAGCTTTTCATATGTATCCTGCGTGGCGCGTATAAACTCCGCGGCATTCTCCTGTTTTTCCTGAATAATTTCGGCCGCAATGCGCTTGCTGTGCTCGCGCGCAGTCAGCCAGAAAATAAGGTAGGCAAGCAAGCTCATAAAGAAATAACCAAGATAGACTACCACCGAAAGTTCACGGTCGGGCGATTGCGGCGGAATAACATTGTACAGCACTATGGTTATGGCAGCTACGGCAATTATAAATACAGCATACCACACAGAAACATAATCGAACCTTTCGGTGCTGAAAAATTTTAAAAAGAGCGTTATAACGATCATGTACACGCACTGGAACACGGCGGTGAAGCCGTCCCACATCACCGTTATTCTGAGAATATAACCGGCGCTTTCCGAAAGTCCCATATTCAGCAGAACGAGCGCATAATAGAGCGGCGCCACCGAAAGACGCGTCATCCAGCGCAAATTGCTGAAAAAGAGCGCAAACGCCGCTATGAACACCGGATAGACGATATCGAGCGAATGTGCGTTCTGAACGGGAAGAGCATACAACAGACTTTCGATAAAGAGCACGCAAACAAACGAACCTATGAGTTTGAGCGCGAAAAAAGCAAGATCTTTTAAGTTTGTCCTTAAATTTTTAAAAAACGAAATATCTGTTAAAAGCACCACTCCCACAACGACAACGAGCACTTCCGTCAGAATGTAGCTCGGTCCGTATTTCATATTGATGTAAAAATCATTAAAGTATTGAAATACTTCTTTCCCTCCCTCGAACCGAATACTTTCTATCACAACTTTTCAAAATGCGCAATACCCTTATCAAATTTTAATTTACATATTAAATCATCAAAGCTGCGGGCAATCGTTTCCCGAAAGTTACCGCGCCCGTGGGCCCGGTAGGACACGTAGCTACCCCGGGGCCTGTAGGCCCTATAGGGCCGGGGCGGGCCGGACCTGTCATAGACCACCTTTCCCGCGACCATATCGGCTGCCCGCAAACAGGGCGGCAATCATTATCAGAATTCATGCATACCTCTTGTAAAACAGGCACATCTGCACCTATTAGCGTTATATGAACATGTGCCCCTCCTATGTGCATTTCTAATAATACAAATTGGTACAATGTATTTTTGCATAGCAAAGCCCCGACGGCATTTATGCCGTCGGGGCGCTCTTATTCGTCACTTCGCTTATGCCTCTTTGTTCTGCGCATGAAACAGGCAACAGCCGAGGTTATAAAACCTACAATGGAAAGTACAGCAAGCACATAGTTGTATACCGCAAGTTCTTTATGCCCGTACATCACTATATTTTCAACCGAGTCGGCGATATTACCCACGCCTCCTTCGAGCGTGAATGCGAGAGTTACCGCAAAACATACGGCGGGGACAGCCGCCATGATATCGCCAAACAGTCCTTCGTAAAAGAAAAGCACCGCCACGACCACAATGCTTAGGACTAAGGCAATAAATACTATCGCATCCGCTCTACCGCCGCCCGCTATATATACAGTATATATAATGAGCGTTATCACATCGAGCGCGGCTGCAACAAGAAAGAGATAATAACCGACCGACTTTTGCTTTAACCTGTCAAACAGTTTCATCTTTTTTGCCCTCCACGCGCTTTTCAAGCAATTTTTCTCGCCAGTTCAAAGCCGTGCCGGCGATCAGCGCCGCAGCGCCGGCGGCCGCGAGCACTGAGAACGCTGTTATCGCACCGTCTATAGCCGTTCTCCACCAGGGAGTTATCGATACTATCCTTGAATTTGCAGATATACCGTTTACAACACCGGAATTTGCTATGGCGTATTCCCAGTGAATGGCGGCGTCGATCAGCAGCTCGAGAATATATCCGTCGTTGGTCTGGCGCGCTATCTGCATGGCAGCTATACCGTGGCCGACGTTGCTGTCGAGACACCACTGCTGCGTGCCCGCCGCGAATACTTCAACCGCGTGGTCTTTATAAGCGCCGTGGTTTACATATCCGGTACCCGCAGCCGCGCCGTCTGTCATGGAGTGGCCCTGATAGCCCCACTCTTCCCTGACGATTTCGGTATTCATAGCGTAGCTTGCCGACGACCACACGGTGCCCAGCCTTTCGAATGACGACATATACCCGCCCGCCTTCGCCTCGCGCAGTGCGCCTTCAAACGCACGCAGATTGCCCTCGCGGAAAGCCTGTTCATTGAAGAACACCGAAACACCCTCGCGCTGAAATTCCTGGTCGTTGCCCGTAAAGTGTTTACTGACGGCATGCACGCCCGTCGTCTCCATAGCCTCCACCTCGTCCATGGCGGCGATATATGTAAGAGTAGAACACTCGCTGAAATACTCAAAGTTCCTGCCGCCGAAGGGTGTGCGGTGCATGTTTGCGCCCGTACCGAAATTTTCGAGATTTCCGCGCCACAGCCCCTCTTCGCCCATAAGTTTGCCGCGCGAAGCGTACAGGTCGTGGTTGAACGTGCCCGCAAGTATGGGCTTGCTGCAGTAGCGCACGCAGGCGACGGTAACTTTTGCCCTGTCTTATGTTGCCCGCAACGCTGTCGCACCCGTCGCCGACGACAAACGATGGCGAGAGCGGCTCTATGGCCTCGTTCACAAAGTTTGCGCCCGTGGCTATGGGCAGGTCGTCGAGATCTCGCCGCTGAGCGCATCTATCATCTCGGCCGAAGCGGCAATAACCGTCTGCTCCGTAGGATAGGTGCCCGCCCAGTCGCTCCTTGTAAGGTATGTGCCCGCGCCGCTCTGCCAGTAGTTGAGGTCGCAGTCAGCAAACCTGTTCTTGATCTCCGCGCCGTTTTCGCCGAGGGCATAGGTCTCGTCGTCGAACGCCTGCTCATAGCTGTAGACTTTGGCGGCATCGCCGCTGTAGTCCATGCCGTCTTCGATGTCATACCCCTGCGCGGCGAGAATATTGTTGAGCGCATCGTGCGAATTTTCGCCTATGGCTATGTAATATTCGCCCTCGCTGAGGTAGTAAGTCTGAAGATTTTTTGCATCGTAAGACGCCAGAAGATACGGGTCGAGCTCTATGGCGAGCGTTTCACTTTCGCCCGGCTTCAGTATGTCGGTCTTGCCGAAGTTCATCAGCTGAATTGCCGATTTTTCAACGCCGTTTTGCACCTCGTATTCGCCGTACGGAGTCTGCGCATACACCTGCACAGCCGACTTGCCCGCAACTTCACCAGTGTTGGTGACGGTCGCCTGCACGGTTATTTTATCGGCCTCCACCATCACGCTGTCGAGAGTCTGCGAAAAGGTCGTGTACGACAGGCCGTAACCGAACGGGTATGAAACCTCATTGGTATATTCCCATAAAGAGGCGCCGTTTGAAGCGCCCGCGGCAGAGTTTGCATTGCCCAGCCCGGTCACGCAGTCGTTATATCTCGTCTCGTAGTATCTATAGCCAACGTATATGCTCTCTGCCTGGAAGGACATGTAGGTCGCCTTTTCAGACGAGCCGAGCCGTGAATTTATCTCGTTGGCGTTTGAATAGAGCGGCGTGCGCGTGCCCGAATTTACCACGGCGGGAGCCGAGAGCGAATTTACCGCGTAAGTATCGGCAATGCGCCCCGAGGGGTTTACCGTGCCGCGCAGAATCTCTGCCACGCCCTCAAAGCCGTACTGCCCTGGGTAGCCGATAAAGAGTATTGCATCGCAATAGTCCTCTATCTCCTCCACCTCCATGGGATTGGCAGAGTTGAGGAGAACAATGACCTTATCGAACCTTTCGCGCACGAGCTTTAACATCTCGCGCTCGTTGCTGTGCAGGGCGAGCGCGCTGAGCACCGTCTGTCCGTCGTCATCTATGTCGTCCATCGCAAGGTCGGTGCCCTCCGCGCCCTGGCGGGTCAGAACTACAACCGCAGCATCGTCATACTCGCCCACCCGGCCCATGCAGCTTTGATAAAACCCGGGGGTCTCTTCAAAGCCCGCGCCCGAACCTGCGGTGAGCGTAGTCTCGCTCGCGCGGAGCGCGTTCCACACGCTCTCGTTTATTTCAAAGCTCTCGCCCTCGAGGGCGGTCTTTAAATCGACCTTGTCGGCGGTGCTGTCGGTTATCTTATTTCCCGCAGACTGCGCCTGGTAAGAGGGCGACGCCGCAGCGCGCCCGAAGAGCGTTATCCGCGTTTCGGTGAGCATGGGGAGCGCCGAATTTTGGTTATAGAGCAGGGCAGCGCCTTCGCGCATCTCGTTTACGACCTGTTCGCGGGTGGCTGCCCTCAGCTTTTCGAGGTTGGCCTCGTTGAAGTCGCCGAACATGCTCTTGTAGTATGTTGTGTCCTCATTGGGGTCGGGGTCTGAGTTTACTATCTCGCTGGTGGTAATGTTCAGCGCCTGGTTTATTGTTCCCGAATATGCTTCGGCCACGCCCGAACCCACGACCAGGCAGCAGAGAAGTCCCGCTAAGATCGCGGTAAGCCCCGCCCACAATCTTGTCATTTTTAATACTTTAAGCATAGCTTTCACCATATACCGCCGCGCAGAAAACTGCGCGGCGGAAATTTATCATGCGCCCGTATAGTTGCAGACTACGGTGTAACCGTCTATGAACTCGTTGCCCTGAGATTCTATTTCAACTTCGGCCCACTCCTCCTCCGTGCCGCGGAAGTAGATGGTCACATCTTCGCCGCAACCCATGAATGAGTCATATTCTATTTTCTTAAGTCCCGTCCCGAACACTATCTCTTCAAGTTTTTCACTGCGGATAAACGCCGCGGAGCCGTACGTTTCGATACCGTTCGGCAAAACGAGCCGCTTCATCGTAAAGTTGCTTACGGCCGCCGCGCCGAACAGATCTATCCCCTGGCTTACGGTTATGCTGTTTACGTCGTAGTCAAAGTTGCGCAGCACCCTTTCGCCTATCCCGCGCACGGGCAAATCGTTGTGCCAATTGCCTATGACCACATCCACATCTGAACATGTGCCCACGCCTGTAACAGTGTAGTAAGTTCCGTCGGCGCTGAGCTGATATTCAAGCCCCGAGCTGCCCTCGATCTTTTCCACTTCATCTCCTCCGCAGCCTGCAAGAGTGAATGCGCATATGAGCGCGGCTACTGCCGCAAGAACGGCGGCAAGAATTGTTTTGCGTTTCATCATTTTTCGCTCCTTTTGTTAAAAATTTTGCGGCCCTGCAAAAACTTTACAAAACCGACTTGCTTGAGCACAGTATAACGCGATATGTAAAAATATGCTGAATTTTGCCCTGAAATAGCACGTTAATGTCCTGAAAAAAGGGAAAAGCCCTAAAAAGCCTTTCCCTTTGATGTGTTTTAAATTCAAATATCGTTTATTCCGGATCCCGCGGGACAGGTATCACGATGCTCACACGAAAAATCCCGTCGCCCGCGTATATATTCATTCCGCCACCGTATTTTTCCACGATATACCGCATTGAACTCATGCCGAAACCGTGATAGTTTTTATTCTCGCGCTTGGTGGATACGGGCAGTCCGTTCACCATCTGCGGGGGTACGGCGCAATAATTTACTGTCAGGATCTGCAACAGGTTGTCGCGCCTGCCGAGTTTAAAGGAGATTTCCCTGTGCTCCTCCGCCTCGTCTTTAACGGCCTCGGCGGCATTGTCAAGCGCGTTGCCGACGAGCGACCATATATCGGCAGAGTCCATAAAGGAGAGCGCGCCGCCGTCGGCAATGTATGAAAATCTTATTTTTTGCCCCAAACAATAGCGCAGCTTTTCGGTGAGGAGCACGTCGAGCGCCTCGTTGCCCGTATTAGCTGTTTCTTCATATATAGCTACAGTTTTTTGCACCTCGTCGACAAACTTTTTCTTCTCGTCGAAGGAAGCCAGGGAATCTATCAAAAGGGCGATCTGCTTTTTAATGTCGTGGCACTTCAAATTTATCTGATCTATAGTCTCTTTTGAAAGCTGTTGTTGTTTGCCTTGCATGCGTATAAGCTCGTCAAGCACTTGATTATCCTGCTCGAGTTTGCTCTGCCCGAAATAACCGAACTGCAGGAAGAGCACTAAAAGACTTATCACAGTACTGTTAATGACAAAAAGCGTAAGCAGCATTTTAGTCAGATCGTCTGCCGCATCCTTCGTTCCGTCTTTGTACAAAAAGTTTATCAGGAAATTTACTACTATCAGTACGAGAGAAACAAATAAAATCTTGTACGATTTTATATGTACAAGCGCTCCGGCAGTTTTCATTCTCTTTGCAAACAAAAAATATGCGGCCGCATAAACAATGCAAATCACGATAAATTCAAAGGTGCGCTTGCCCATAAATTCGTTCAACGCATAGAGATATATGCATGACGCCACATTGCTGGCTATACTCTGCACCGAGCAGGCGGCGATGCCGCAGAAAAGCACCTCCTTCCAGCACATTTTAAAACTGACGAGGCAAAGAAAGCCCGCAAGCACGGTTATGAACAGAAAACCGAGCGCAACGGTTATATTGTATGGCGAGTTGAACATATATCTGATCTTGTATTCAAACCCCAACACCGTCATGAGCACGAACCATACCGCCGCCGAAAGTCCAAGCCTGAGCCAAAAAAACCTGCGCTTTTTTAAAAAGAAACAAAACAGAAGATATGCGGCAAATATGCTGTTTGAATACTGAACCGCATAATCGAAAAAGGCGTCAATATATTCCATCATCCTCTCTTTCCTAAAAATGCCGCAAGAGAATCTAAAAGCTCCCGCTTTTTCAGCCTGCTAAGTTCAAGCTTATTGCTGCCAACCGTGACGGTATCGGCGGTAACCCCGGTTACATAGGCAAGGTTTACAAGATAACATTTATTGCATTGTACAAAATCTTCGCCCAGCATTTCCTTAGCCCTGGAAAGAGGCATACGCTGCGAAACAATTTCATCTTTCAAATGAAACGTCAGAATATGTCCCTGCACCTCAACATAGACGATATCCTCCACGGCAAGCTTTCTGAAGCCAGCCTTCAGCGGCAGAATTATAGAATAAGTGTGCGCAGACTGCGAAATATAAAGCGCCTTTTTGAACTTGCTTTCGAAAGAGGGATAGTCTATCGGCTTTACCACAAAATCCATGGCATCTACCTCGTACCCCTTTACGGCATACTGCGCAAGGTTGGTCACAAAGATAATGCACGCCGACTTATCTGCCTCTCTCAGCTTCTTTGCGGCATCCAACCCTCCCATGAGCGGCATATCGATATCCAGAAACACAATATGAAAAGGCTCTGCCGATGAAACAAAGTCTATTCCGTTTGTAAAAACGCTCACATTATAGTTTTCACCGTGTTCCGCACCATAGCGGCGGATATAACTTTCGAGTTTTTCAGCCTCTTTCTTCTCGTCTTCAGCAATTGCGATTTTAATCATAATTCCCCCTTACGCTATAATTACCGAAGGCAGCCGCGGCTCCCGCAATTACGCCGACGGTCAAGCCCCGTAATTTTTTTAAAGCATAGCACACTTTTTTTGTGTTTGCAAGACCTATTTTTAACCTTATTTTACCAAAAAAGCCACGCACTAAATGCCTATAAATGCTTATTTTTTATGCATGGGTGCTTGTTGCGCATAAAAAATCCCGCGCTTAAACAGTGCGGGATTTTTTATCAATTCATCATACTCAGACCGGATCAACCGTTTTTATGTCAGCCTGAGCTTTTCAGTTTCCCATTCCCCGCGCCCTTCACCATGAGTTCATGAAATACTATCACGAGAACGAGGAAGAACGCTAGATAAAAAGGTAGCGCCGAGGGTGATATCCACTGCGCTATCACGCCGAACAGAGGCGAAGCCTGACTGCCGATATATGCGAACGCCATCTGCATGCCGATTATGGCCTGCGACTTATCCGCGCCGAACAGCGCGGGCGTAGAGTGGATAATACTGGGATATACGGGCGCGCAGCCCAGTCCGAGCACTATGAAGCCGGCAATTGTAAGCCAGTCTAAGCCGGGGATAGCTATTATCGCCACGCCTACGGCAATAAACGCGCATCCTGCGCGTATGAGAGTTTTATCGGAAAAACGGAACGTCAGAAAGCCGTTTATGCCCCTGCCCGCAGTTATACCTATGAAAAAAAGACTTGCAAACATTGCCGCGCGCTCTTCCGAAAAGCCGTTTCGCGCGACCATGAAACTGCTTGCCCACAGCGAAGAAGTCGATTCAAGCGCGCAGTAACAGAAGAAGCACAAAAAGCACATTAACGCGCCCGGCACTCGGAACACTTCCTTAAGGGGCAGAGGGCGCCGCGCATACTCTCCCTCATCCTGCCCGATCCGGGACTCATTCCCCTCTGCCTGAGCGGTGTCTGCGGGAAGTGGCGCGACCTGCGGTCTGCCCGCAAGCTTCCACAGCGGCAGACTTAAAAACAACAGCAACGTTATGACGCCCTGAACCGCCGCGACTATGAGATAACCGCGGCTCCACCCGCCCGCGCCGGAGAGCGCGTAGCTCATGATATACGGGCTGACCGAGGCGCCCACGCCCCACATGCAATGCAGCCAGCTCATGTGGCGGCTCTTTAAATGAAGCGCAACATAATTGTTGAGCGCAGCGTCCACTCCGCCCGCGCCCAGGCCGTAAGGTATGGCAAACAGCACAAGCTGCCAGAACGCCGAGGCAAACGAAAACAAAAGCAGCGCCGCGGCGGTGAGAAAAGTGCTCGCCGCTGTGACAATCCCCGCGCCGAAACGCTTTGTCAGCCTGTCGCTGAGCAGGCTGGAAACTATGGTGCCCGCGCTGATTATAAGCGAAACGACGCCGGCAAGACCTATCGGAGAACCGAACTCCTCGCTCATCACCGGCCACGCCGAGCCGAGGAGAGAATCAGGCAGGCCGAGGCTTATGAAACTAAGATAGATTACCGCTATAAGAAGGGAAAACATACAGTACCTTGCAATTAGAAATTCAACTGCTAAAGTATATCCCAAAGCGCGACAAAAGGTCAAGAAAATAGCCGCGCGCGGCAAAAATATAAAATATAATTGCATAACCGCACAATATAATTACATGACCGCGACGCTTGAGACCGCGCGCCGCGGACAAATTTATCCGCGGCGCGCGCCTTATCATATAAAAAACGATCTATACTTTAAAGACCAAATCGAAAGCGGCATACAGCGCGGCGTTTATGCGGCAGAAATCCTCCGCCGGCCCCTTGCAGCGCCAGTCGGCTGTAAATATGCCGTTTATCTCACCCTCCACGTCGGCAAGCTGGGTGTATACGGCGGCGGCAAGCCCGTCTTTTTTTATGGCGGGCACCACCTGGCGCATATAAAGTCTTTCAAACGCCTTCATGTAGTCCTGCGCCGAGGCGAAGTTGCGGTAGCTGAACACCTTTTTGCCGCTGTTTTTATCGGAGAAAGAATAGCCGCCGAACTCGGTGAGCGCGAGCACGCGCCGCTTATCGTTCTTCAATCTCACCTTTTTGAAATATATGTGGCGGCTGCACACGTCGCCACCGCCCATGTCCTGCCAGCCGCTGGCATGGTCGTAAAGGCGCGTGGGGTCAAGCCCGCGCAAATGCTCGCACACGGCGAGGCTGTCGAACTGCCCCCAGCCCTCGTTGAAGGGCGTCCACAGGCAGATGCTCACACAGTTGAACAGACACTCTATAGTGCCCTCTGCCTCTGCCATATACTGCGCGCGCGATTTGGGGTCACCTCTTCCCATACTCTCAAAATTTTTATCGTTGAGCCGCAAATTTATGAACGGTCCGAGATTTATCCTGTACTGCTTATACCTTTCGCCGCCGTTGAGCATATCCTGCCAGACGATTATACCGAGGATATCGCAGTAGTAGTACCACAGAAGCGGCTCCACCTTTATATGCTTGCGCAGCATATTGAAGCCCAGCACCTTTACCTGCCTTAAACAGTTATACATCCCGCGGTTCGTTTCGGACGTGTAAATTCCCTTCCCCCAATAGCCCTGGTCTAGAAGCCCGCTTTGAAATATCGGCTCGCCGTTCAAAGTGAAGCAATGCATTCCTCCCCTTTCGCCTACGCCGAAAGAGCGCAGACCGAAATAACTTTCAACGCGGTCAGCGCCGCAGGTTATCACGATTTTATAGAGCTCCGGACAATCGGGCGACCACTTTTTGCACGCCGAAACGTCCAAAACGCACTCCTGCCCGGAGGGCACGCCGCGGCCCGCCGCGACCGGCTTTTCACCATCGAACACCTCGTAATCGATTTCACCCTCACCGCCCTGCGTGCCGCAGGAAACGGTCAGTGTGCCGCACGCGCTGTCGGGGACGAGCTTCAGCCCTTTAAGATATACCTTCGGCACGCTCTCCAGCCAGACGGACTGCCAGATGCCGCTTATCGCCGTGTACCATATCCCGCCTGCACTGTAGCTCTGCTTGCCCCTGCCGTAGATATGCGAGGAGGCGTCGTCAGTGACCACCACATTCAGCTCGTTTTGCCCGTCTCTTAAAAGGTCGGTTATATCCAGCGCAAATGGCAGATAGCCGCCCTCGTGCCGCCCCGCAGGGCTTCCGTTGCACAGCACGGTGCAGCACTGGTCGCACGCGCCGAAGTTTATAAGCACCCTGCCGCGGTTGAACCCTTCGGGCAGTTCAAAGGTGCGGCGGTAGTGCAGATATTCGTCGGGGCGCAATTGGCGGTTCACGCCCGAAAGTTCGCTCTCGGGCGAATAGGGCACGACTATCTTGCCGTCGTATGCGGTCGGCGGCTGGGAAGACGCGCTGAAGGCATAGTCCCACAGCCCGTTTAAAGGCAGATAGCTCTCCCTTTTGAACTGTGGGCGGGGGTACTCTTCAAGGGGAAGTTCCCCGCCTGAAAATGCCGGTTCAAAAATCATAAAATGTCCCTCTCTTATCGGCGGGATGTTCCCCGCAGTACTTTAGCCAATTATATCACAGGCAAGCGATAAATGCAACAGCCATTGTTTTTAAACAAAATGCCGCATTGCGCTTGATATTTTCGCGTCGTGTGGTATAATATAAACAAAAGTTTGCCGCAGGCGCGCGCGGAGGAAAATGCGCGCGCCTGCGGCAGGATAAAAATTTATGTACGAACAGCCAACATTTTTTGAGGACGAAAGCAGCCTGCCGCTTGCGGCGCGCCTGAGGCCGAGGACGCTCGACGAATTTGTCGGGCAGAAACACCTCTTGGGCGAGGGCAAAGTGCTGCGCAGGATAATAGAAAGCGACAAGATAGGCTCCATGATATTCTGGGGTCCGCCGGGCGTGGGCAAGACCACGCTGGCGCGCATAATAGCCAACCGCACTAAAGCCAACTTTATCGACTTTTCCGCCGTGACGAGCGGCATAAAGGAGATAAAGCAGGTGATGGAGCAGGCCGAAAAGGGCCGAAGGTTCGGCGCAAAGACCATACTCTTTGTGGACGAGATACACCGCTTCAACAAGGCGCAGCAGGACGCCTTTCTGCCGTTTGTGGAAAAGGGCAGCATAATACTCATAGGCGCCACAACCGAGAACCCCTCGTTCGAGGTGAACGGGGCGCTCCTCTCCCGCTGCAAGGTATTCGTGCTGCAGGCGTTAAAGACGGAGGAGCTTGCCGGCCTTTTGAGCCGCGCCATGAAGGACGGGCGCGGCTTCGGCGGGCAGGACGTGGACATATCTCCCGAGATAATCACCATGATAGCCGAATTTGCCAACGGCGACGCGCGCAGCGCGCTCTCCACGCTGGAGATGGCAGTGCTTAACGGCGACGTGGACGAAAAAGGTAAAATAACAGTCACTAAAGAGACAGTTGAAAATATCACCTTAAAAAAGTCGCTTTTATACGACAAGACGGGCGAGGAGCACTACAACCTTATCTCCGCACTGCACAAGTCCATGCGCAACTCCGACCCGGATGCAGCCGTATACTGGCTTGCGCGTATGCTTGAGGCGGGCGAGGACCCGCTGTATATAGCGCGCAGGGTGACGCGCTTTGCCTGCGAGGACATCGGCCTTGCCGACCCGCGCGCGCTGGAGCAGGCCATAGCCGCCTACCATGCCTGCCACTTTATAGGTATGCCCGAGTGCAGCGTGCACTTAACGCAGGCCGTGGTTTACATGTCCATGGCGCCCAAATCAAACGCCATGTATATGGCGTATGAGAGCGCAAAGAAGGACGCGCTCACCATGCTTGCCGAGCCGGTGCCGCTGATAATACGCAACGCGCCCACAAAGCTCATGAAGGAGCTGGAATACGGCAAGGGGTATAAATACGCACACAACGAAGAGGACAAGCTGACCGCCATGCAGTGCCTGCCAGACTCACTCTTGGGCCGCGAATACTACCGCCCCACCGAGGAGGGCATAGAGGCGCGCTACAAGGCGCGGCTCGAAGAAATCAAGAAGTGGAAAAAGGAGCACGGGGACAAGTAAAGTTTCTGCACAGATATAAACTTGCGAAAACAGCGGGCGGCTGAATTTTCAGCCGCCCGCTGTTTTGCTATCAATATTTTTTTGACCGCGCAATGCACAATTACATAACTGCGTCGTCGGCAGTGTAGCCCTCGAGCGAGTTCTGTTTTACCTGTATGCACACATACTTAATGCCCGAATCTGCCGCGGCAAAAAACTGTCTCTTCGCGGCGGGAGCAACGCGCAGCCAGTCGCCCGCGGCGAGCTCAATCTCTTCGCCGTCGATAACGGCGCGACCCTTGCCCGCCAGAATGCCGTATATCTCCTCGTTCTGCCTGTGCGAATGAACGAAAGGCACGCCCGCGCCTGCGGGGAGCTCGTTGATACTTATCTCTGCGCCCGTGAGGCCGAGCTTATCGTGCAGTTCCGTGCGCGCGCCGCCTGCCACGGCCTTGCTGAAATTTGCCATAATACTATTACCTCCTGAATTATTTGCTACCCGCATTATAGCGCATTTTACCGGCGCCGTCTTAACCGTTACCTTTTAATTATTGACTAATAGTTTTGTAACCAAGTATCTTTTTGATACTAATGTGCTTGACAGTCCACGGCATTTAAATTAAAATATAGAAAAATCACTCACGGAGGCAATATATGCTCACCAAGGCCGAACTGCCGGAATGCCCGGTGGCGACCACCGTTCAACTGATAGGCAACAAATGGAAGCTTTTGATAATACGCAAATCTTCCTCAACAATCTTTTTATATATTTCATTCCATGCTAAACGACTTCTGTTTTGAGAAATATACAAGAACGGCAATTGTGCAAATAATACAAATTATATCAACAGCGAAATATATCCAAAACCCTGCTATTATTCCAAGCACAATACATAAAATCCCAAGGATCATACTTCCGAACACGCATATCATTACGGGTACGCTGTTCTTTGCTGCCATAATAGGATTTGCCCAGTCGTATTTAGGAAATTTATAGTTCAGAAAACTTCCCATTAAAGCACAGAACGCACTGAACAAAAGCACACTTATCAAAGTTATCACCCAACACAATGCATCGGCTTCAAATTTCAGACAGAACACAACAGAAAAAATGATTCCTGCGGGGGCATTGAAAATGAATGTAGGTGCTGTTTTTGCTAAAATTATCTGCCTGAGTGTGAGCGGAAGAACAAATAACTGCTCTCTGGATTTACCTTCCAGAGAAAGCGCGCTTGCAGCAGGATTGCTCATGCCTATAAACAAAAATGCAAACCCTGCACCTGCATACGCAAACAGAGACAGCGGGATTGGTTCTTCCACGTCAGAAAATAATATGTTCGGGTCCAAAAACAATAGTAAAATTGCTATAATAACCAGCAAAAATGTACCACATAAAGCATTAAGCAAGTATCCCGAAGATGAAAACAGACGACGAAATTCTTTGGCGATAAGAGCTGAAAATACCGA
>DVHB01000053.1 GCA_018712405.1 Candidatus Coproplasma stercoripullorum | reverse complement strand
ATTTAATTTATTTTTTAATTAATTAATTATTTAATTAATTATTTAATTAATTAATTATTTAATTTAATATCAATTTTTATATATAATGCGGCACAATCCCTCAGCCACACTCTCGCTTGCGCTTTCGTGTGTCAGCTCCCTTTGCACAAGGGCGCCTTTATTGCGGCAATTATTTTTAAAAACAAATAACGTGCGCAAGCAGGGTTTCCCTGCGCCAGCGCGACACAATTTGTCGCGGAAGCGAGCTCACCGGGGTGAATCGCCCCGATTATATTAATGAGGGCCCCTGAAAATCGGGGCGAGAGGGGCCGGCCCCTCAAATCACGGAATTTTTACGGCTCGGCCAGCCGCAAAAATTAGTGAACTATTTTTTGAGGATGATATTTTTGATGTCGTCCACATCCTTCGCTATCCTGTCGTTCGTCCTGCACATCTCTTCCACTTTGTCGCGGGAGTAAAGCATGGTGGTGTGGTCCCTGCCGCCCAGTTCCTTGCCTATGGAAACGAGGGGGAGGGACAGAAGTTCGCACATCAGATAGCAGCAAATCTGGCGGGGGATGACCACTTCTTTTTTCTTGCTTTTGCCTGTGATGTCAGACTTTTCTATATGGTAGAAGCCCGTCACGGCGTTTATGACCGTTTCGGGAGTGATTTCCTCGTTGCCGTCCTCGGGTACCGCCTCGCTCAATGCGCTTCGCGCAAGCTGAACGGTGATAGGTTCCTCGTGCAGGCGGGAGGCGAATATCACTTTGGTGAGCCTGCCCTCGAGCGTGCGCACGTCGTCGCCGCTGTCCTTTGCGAGGAAGTTTAAAACGTCGTCGGGCACAACGCACTTTTTTTCAAACGCCTTGCGCTTTAAAATTGCCACCTTCGTCTCGTAGTCGGGGGGCAGTATGTCGAACAAAAGTCCGCCCGAAAAGCGTGTGCGCAGCCTCTCCTCGAGCGCAACCAGCTCCTTTGGGGAGTGGTCGGATGAGATGACTATCTGCTTGCCCTTTGCCACCAGCTCGTTGAAGGTGTGGAAGAACTCCTCCTGGACTGCCTTCTTGTTCTCTATGAACTGTATGTCGTCGACGATGAGAACGTCGGCCGAGCGGTAGTGCTGACGGAGTTTGCTGCCCTTGTCGCGCGTGTCGGCGCCGCGGCTGGTGAACATGGTGTCGATTATCTCGTTTACGAATTGTTCGCAGGTTATGTAGATCACCTTTAAATAGGGCTTTTCGCGCACGATCTTGTTTGCGATCGCCTGCATGAGGTGCGTCTTGCCGAGGCCCGTGCCGCCGTAAATGAACAGCGGGTTGTAGGTGCCTGCAGGGTCGTCTGCGACCGACTGCGCCGCGGCGAATACATACTCGTTGTTGGGGCCGACTACAAAGCTCTCGAAGGTGAATTTGGGGTCGAGATTGGTCGGCGCGTTAAAATTCTTGTTCTCCTCTTCGGGCCCGTTATACACGTATCCGTCGGCGCCCTCGACCTTTAAGCGGAAGTCGATTATGCCCACGCCAGCCTCGGCTATCGCCTCCCTCATCTTGTCGGCAAGGGTGGTGGTTATGTACTTCGCAAAGCTCTCCGAAGGCGCCTCCAGAACGATATACCGTCCGTCGACGTCCACAGGCACCAGCTTTTCTATAAAAGTGGTGTAGTTGATGTGCGAAACAAGCTCGCGCATCTTCTCTTTTATAGGATTGTACAAAAAATCGAAGTTTCCCTTTGCCGTCATAAGTTTTGCCTGTAAGTTCCTTTGAATTTTATAAATTTTGTGCTATAATGCCAATTAAATAAATGTGCGCACGCGGCACATTGCGGGACGCGGCGCTGTTGGTTATTCCACCTAAGTATACTACAACCCGCGGCTAAAATAAAGTGTTTTTGTGAAAAAATGCATATAAAAAATTTATCTCTCAAAAATTTCAGGAACTATGCGCTGGAAAATTTTGCGTTTTCCGAGGGGCTCAACGTGCTGTACGGCAGGAACGCGCAGGGCAAAACCAATTGCGCCGAGGCCGTATTTTATCTTTGCACGGGCGTGTCGCCGCGCGCAAGGAGGGATAAACAGCTGATAAAGCACGGCGAGAGCTCGGCCGAGATCTCGGCGCTTGCCTGCGGCAGATACGGAGATGTGAATATCGCTGCGACCATATACGAAAACGGGCGCGAAGTGCGCGTGAACGGCAACAAGATAGCGCGCAACGCCGATCTTCTGGGCAATATATTCAGCGTTTTTTTCTCCCCGACTGAGCTGCGCCTCATCCAGGACGGGCCGGACGAGCGCCGCAGGTTTTTGAATATATCCATATCCCAGCTGTCGAAGAGCTACTATACGGCCCTTTTGCGCTACAACAAGATCCTGGAGCAGCGCAACAATCTGTTAAAGGACAGGGATACGGTGCTGGTGTATGACACTCTTCCCGTCTGGGACGAGCAGCTTGCAAAATACGCCGCCGTAGTGGTGCGCCACCGCGCCGATTTTTTGGAGAGACTTGCCCCCCTCGCGGAGGAGGAGCACGCGCGCCTTACCGACGGCGCCGAAAAGCTGGAGGTGAGGCCGGAAAAGAGATATATCGGCGACGACGAGGAGCTCAAAGAGGCAATATTTTCCGAACTTTCGCGCAATTACGACAGGGATATCCGCCTCGGATACACCACCACCGGCCCGCACAGGGACGACATCGACTTTATAATAAACGGCCAGGACGCCAAGCACTATGCCTCGCAGGGGCAGACGCGTACGGCTGCCCTTGCGGTAAAGCTGGCCGAAATGGAGATATTCAGACAGCTCTCGGGCGAATACCCCGTGCTCATTTTAGACGACGTGATGAGCGAGCTCGACCTTCCGCGCAGAAAAAAGCTCGTCCTGCGCGCGCAGGGCATGCAGACAATTCTGACCTGCACGCATGCCGAGCGCGTATTATACGGAAGGGAAGCAAACAAAATAAGAATAGAAGGGGGTGCAATAAAGAGATGAGGGCAGACCTGCATATCCACTCATACTATTCCGACGGGCTCATCTCGCCTGAGGATATCGCCGACATGTGCGTAAAAAACGGCGTGCAGCTCGCCGCGCTCACCGATCACGACAATATGAACGGCTCCTCCGCATTCAAAGAGGCGTGTGCAAGGCGTGGGATAAAGTGTGTGCGCGGGATGGAGATCTCGGCCTATACGGATGTAAAGGTACACATACTCGGCTACAACATGGACAGGCACTGCAAGGAGTATAAAAAGTTTGACGCCTTCGTAAAGGAGGGCGCCATGGCGCGCACCGCCGACATACTTGCAAAGCTTAAAAAGAGGGGCGTGAGCCTCGGTTTCGACGATGTGTTGCGCGAAAGGAAGTGCAGCCGCTCGCCCGTGCACACCATGTATATAGCGCGCGCCGCAGCGCGCAAGGGCTACGCCGCCTCGCCGTCGTCGTTCTATGCCGAAATGCTCGCGCCCGGCCGTCCCGCGTACTCGGCCGCAGGCAGACCTTCGCCCGAGTATGCGCTCGAAGTCATAAAAAAGTGCGGCGGCGTATCCTCGCTCGCCCACCCGGGACGCATAACGCTTCCCCCCGCCGAAAAGTATACGCTCATAGAGCGGCTGCGCGTTGAGGGATTGCGCGGCATAGAAGCCGTTTATTCGGGACATACTGCTGAAGAGACGGTATACTTCAAGGAGATCGCCGCGAAGCTCTCACTGCTTGTCACGGGCGGCTCGGACACGCACTATTCCGAGGGCACGCGTGCAGTGGGCACGCCCGAGTTTTACCCCTCGGACGAACTTTTGGCGGCGCTTGATATAGGGTGAAAAATTTTTTCAAGCGATTCTTTGTATTTTTAACCTTGCCCGCGCTCGCCGCGGGCATTTGTTTTACGTTCTGCGGCTGGCAGAAAGTTTTGCCGCGCGGAACTGCGATAAACGGTGCGGACGTTGGCGGATTAACGCCGCGGCAGGCCGTTCAGCTGGTGCGCGAGGCAATTATTTCCGATTTGAAGGGCAGGGAGCTCTGCATATGTTCGCGGGAGCATGTGTACTCATATTCATATCCGGAGATATCTTTTAAAGATAACGCAAATGCGGTCGCGCGGGGGATTGTCCGCGCGGGGAATTATACGGTGGATGCGAGCTGGTATCTCAACGGGCTCGACGCGGTCGTTTCCGGCATATGTGCGGCCGAATACAGGCAGCTGCGCGAGCCGGAGGCGTATTTCAATGCCGGAGAGGGCGAGGCGTTCTATTACTGCGAAGGACAGGACGGAGTGTCTTCCGACGGAGATAAGCTTAGGCGCGACATCTTGAGGTCGTTGCAGAACAGACGGTACGGCGGCGATTTTGATAAAGTGGACGTAAGCACCGAAACGCACAAAATGAAAGGTGATATGGCAAAACTAAAGCAAAAGACAGCCCGTCTTTCGGCATACACCACTTACTTCGACTGCGGAAATTCCCCCAGAGTTTCCAATATAAGGCTGGCGGGCGAAAAGATAAGCGGATGCGTGCTTGCGCCGGGGGAAAGATTTTCCTTCAATTCCCGCGTCGGGCCGCGCACGATGAAAAACGGATTTCAGAGGGCAAAGATAATAGAGGACGGCAGGTTCGTATACGGCGTGGGAGGCGGGGTGTGTCAGGTCAGCACCACGCTCTACAACGCGGCTCTGCTCGCCGGACTTAAGGTCACTGAATATCACCCGCACAGTCTTGCGGTCAGCTACGTCAGTCCATCTCGCGATGCGATGGTGAGCGGCAGCTACAGCGACATGAAGTTCTGCAATACCACCGGCTGTCCCGTATATATACGGGTATTGACCGGCCTTTACTATGTCCGTTGTGAAATTTACGGCCTTTCGGACGGAGCTGAATATTCCCTGCAGTCGGTCGTTACCGGGGAAGAGGACGGAGGGGTAAAGAGTGAATGTTACCTCACGTCCACGCGCGGCGGGGAGAGTTATACGCGGCTGATAAGGCGCGACAAGTACCTGCCGGCCAAAAAAGACGGCGCGGCAAAGGAAAGCGGACAGACTGAAGGCTCCGCAGCTTGAAAGTCGTGCCGCGAATAGGAGGCGGGGCCGCACAGAAATGTGCGGCCCCGCTATGAGCTATACGCAACAGAGCGTGTGTAATTGATTTTTTTCCGTCGCAAGTAGATTTTGTGTTTTCAGCGCCGCAGTGCGGCAGCATACAGTTTTTCTGCGCGGCCGCACCGCATAAAACGCTGAAATGGGAGTAAATGGCCGTATGATCGATTATTTGAATCATATGCGCTGCTTTTTGTTGCAGAACATATGCGGCAGGTTTACACAAAATTGCATCCGTGCTGTAACTTTACCATTTCCGGCCTCAGGCGCATATTGTGGGTGTTGACGTATTCAAGTTCGGGCGTTCTCTCTTTGACGGGCAGGTTCGAGAGCGCTATCACTACAGGCGCGGCAAAGCAGCATGCCATTATCAGCAACACGGGCAGCACGCTGCCGCATGCAAAGTATGCAACCGCGCCGAGCGCGGCGGCAAACACCAGCGAATCCCACGAATATCGAAGTATCTCTTTTACGGTGAACTTCTCGCTCGTCTTAGGGGTAACGGTGAACACCGCTTTTTTGCCGAACAGTCCGGCGATCACCGTGCGTATCATCATGGGCGCGAGCGATGCGTATGTCGCCACGTTTACCAGAAAGTAGGGAATAAGCAGCAGTACGTTTCTGTTATTATGGTACACGAACAGGTCGGGTATCATGGGCGAGCAAAGGAATATTATCATTATCGCATATACGGTGAGCGAGTAACCTATCACGGGGTACCCCAAGAAGCCGAGCGCGCACATGCATAATATCAGCATAAGGCTCAGAAGGGGCACTGTGGGCAGGCTGTAGTGAGAAAGTTTTATGTCGAGCTTTTCAAACCAGCTCATTTTGGAGCTGTTGATCTCCTTGCCGTATTTCTTCATATACTCAAGGTTGCCCTGCGTCCACTTGCACTGCCTCTTTTTGAGCGAGACATACGAAACGGGGAACTCCTCGTAGCATACGATGTCGGGCGCATATATTATGTCGAGTCCCGCGTTCTTTATGTCCACGGCAAAGGATATATCCTCTGCCACGACGAGGGGAAACCCGCCCGTCTTTTCGTAGCATTCCCTGCTTATCGTCATGCCGTGGCCGATCAGGGCGTTGGCGCCGTAGAAATTCTTTATCACCTGAACGGTGGTGCCGTTGCTGCCCACGCTCAGCCCCATAAGGCGCTGAAACACGTTTTCTCCGCTCGTGGCAAGATGCTTTGCCTGCACGGCTCCGCATTTTTCCGAATAGGCAAAATATTTCATAACGCCCGTGATATAGTCGGGCGGTATTATTTCGTCGCTGTCCAGAACAACGAAATAATCGTAGTCCTTCCTGCCTTTTAAGTAGTTGTTCAGGTTTCCCGCCTTGTAGCCAGTGCGTTCGCTGCGCCTTATAACTTCCACATGGCTGTGCCTTAAAGCGTATTTATCGATCCTCTTCTTATATTCGGGATCGGAGCTGTCGTCGAGGATGACTGTCTTGAAGTTGCGGTAGTTCTGTTTCCTGCATGCGGTCAGCGCCTTCTCGTTGAAGTCGTTGCATGTGCAGTACAGAAGTAAAAATCTCGGTCCGTCGCCGTCGACTCTGTATTCCCTGACGTCGGCGTACTTTTTCTCAAGACGTCTGTGCATCAGGGCGTAAGCTATCGAAAATGTCAGGTCCTTGATGCTTCCAAGCCATAGCATGCCGAGTATCACTGTATTCACGGCCAAAAGCGCGATTATGAATGCCGTGCGCACGGGACCGTAACCGTCCAGCCCTGTAATGAGCTCGTAAAGCGACCAGCCCAAAAGCGCCAGGCACCCCAGCCATACCGTAAGTATTACGGCGTAAACCGTAGGTTTCTTTTTCATGTATTTCTCCTTAAAATGCCGTTGCGGGCGAATTTATTTTTTGGTTTTTCACCCATTACAACAGTCTTAGGAGCGCGTTTGTCCACGATTTTATAAATTATTTCACAAAATATTCTTCTGGAAAATGTTGTAACCCGTTAAAAGCGTATCCGGCATTTATTGTTGACTTTGTTATTTTTTTGCAGTATTATAGATTTCGCCATCAAATAAATGCTGCCTCGCGGAGAACTTCAAATGACAGAGCAGATGTATGAAAAAATTGAATACGCTTTGAATCTCATCGCGGCGGGCGATAAAGCCGGCGTCGATCTGCTGTATGCGTGTGCAGGCAGAGCCATGCTGTTTGTGGCAAAGTCGATAGTTAAGGACGGTTTTGCCGCCGAGGACGTCGTACAGGACAGTTTTTTAAAGATAGTAAAGGGCATATCGCATTACAAAAAAGGCACTAACGGCTATGCCTGGATATGCAAGATCGTGCGCAATACCGCCCTCAACTCGCTTGAAGCTTCTAAGAGGCGCGCGGCGGCGTCGCTCGAGGCGGTAAGCGATATTTCCGACGGGGGCGAGGGGGAAGAAAAATCGGCGACAAAACTGCTTGTCGAAAAAATGCTTGCTTCGCTCTATCCTCCCGAAGTGCAGAGAATGATATATATGAAGTACTTTCTCGATATGACCGTGCGCGAGATAGCGAAGGAGCTTGGCAGGTCCAAATCGTATGTTTCAAAACAAATTTTAAACGCCGAAAAAAATCTGCGCGAAATGCTGTAAATTTGTGGACAAAACGTGTTTTCAGGCTGTTGTATAGATAAAGGGGTGCAATATGAAAAACGTCGATAAAAAAGATGAAGCGCTGAACAAGCTGTTCAGCGGATATATAGAGGAAGCAGAGTGCCCGCCCGAAGGCGTCACATTCATGGCAAAGGAAGCCATGGACGAGAACACAGTGCGCGAACGTGCAACGGAGCTGCAGCTTGCCGCGCAGACTTCGCACGGCGGAGAACAGGCGTCCGGGAGCGGCAGACGCATACCGGCAAAGGCGTACGCGGTCATTGCTGCGCTGTTCGTTTTGGTGGCGGCAGTTTTGCTTGCAGTGTTGCTGCACGTCAGCGGTACCGATAAGTTTAGGGATTCTCCCACCGACGCCGGCACCGACGGCTCGTACATAAGCCTTGCCGCCGACGATATGACGGAGCGTGAGATCGAAGGCTTTATTGTTGAAGATTCCTCCGACGGCAGCGGCGCAAATTCTTCAGATTTATTTTTCTTTGTCGAAGACGGGACCCGTGGCGAATACAGTGAATTTGCGCTCACTGATTCCGTCGGCGATTACACAGAGGGCGACGTGGTTGTGTATCGGCTCAGATGTTCTGTCCCTCCCGGAGTCGCAGTCGTCGTGTACGTCGAGGCCGAGGGGGTAAGGTTCGACGAGCTGAATGATTATAAAGATCTTCCCGAATCCAGATCGATAGGCGACGATGTTTTTGAACTCGGCAAAGACGGTCAGAACACGTTGATATATTTTTCGAGCGGCGGCTACGGCTATAACCTCTGTCTGCAGACGTCCGACAGTGAAAAGGTCGACGCGGTGCTCAGCCACATTTCCGAAGGCGTAAATTAATAGATCTGCCCGCACCGTTTGGTGCGGGCTTTTTTTGTCTGCGTTTGCCCCAGTAAGGAAAAAATCGGGCAATTCTATTGTGTTTTTCGTATTTATGTGCTATAATTTGGCGTGGATATAATTTTTAACAATGTAAAAAAGCGCTGCGGGCAAAATTTTTAAAGCGGGCGCTTTTTGAGAGGGCATATGGACAGAACATATATCAGAACTTTGTATTCAAAAACGGCAGATTTCGGCGGCATTGAAGTTGAACTGCGCGGCTGGGCGCGCTCCGTGCGCGACAGTAAAAATTTCGGCTTTATCGAGCTGAATGACGGTTCCTGCCAGAAGAACTGCCAGGTAGTTTTAAACAGGGAAGAGCTTTCGGATTACGAAACCATCGTCCACTGCGGCGTGGGTGCGGCCCTGCGCGTGCGGGGCAGGGTGGTGCTCACCCCTGAAATGCGCCAGCCCTTCGAGCTGCACGCCGATGAGGTGGCGGTGGAGGGAGCCTCTCTCCCGTCATATCCCCTGCAGAAAAAGCGCCATTCACCCGAATTTCTGCGCGAAATTGCGCACCTGCGCCCCAGGACGAACCTGTTCGGCGCGGTGTTCCGCATACGCTCGCAGGCGGCGTTCGCGATCCATAAATTTTTCAACGACCGCGGCTTTGTGTACGTCCACACGCCCATAATCACGGGTTCCGACTGTGAAGGCGCTGGCGCCATGTTCAGGGTTACTACCCTCGCCCCCGGCGAGACCGACCTCTCCAAGGACTTCTTCGGCAAGCGTGCGGCGCTCACCGTGTCGGGCCAGCTCGACGTCGAAACGTTCGCCATGGCCTTTTCAAACGTATACACCTTCGGCCCCACCTTCCGCGCCGAA
>DVHB01000052.1 GCA_018712405.1 Candidatus Coproplasma stercoripullorum | reverse complement strand
AAAGCGGGCATATCACAACATCTGCTGTGTTAAAGCCCTTGCCTCGTCGATACTTTGCGCATTTTGCGCAGCGCAACATAAATGTTGCGCTGCGCCTTAAACGCAAGTATCTCCTCTTCCCGCAAAAAGTTTTTTTGCGGGAGCCCTTTGAGAGTTGTATTGCCTGCGTGCTTTGCCTTGCATCTGCCGCAATTTGCCCGCTTTAAATTGCTACGCACCCCCAAAGAGCGTATTTTACGATGAATTGGCGCGAAGAGGAGGCAGTAATACTCTTCTCTGTATTGCAACGACGATGAACGGCAAGGCGCGCAAAAGCCGCCTTTGGTGGCTGGTTCAAGCTGTTAGCACTCGGCTAATCAAGCGATATAAACTTCACATCTCGTTGTTGCTTTTACTGAATGTTCTGTTGCAGTTGAGATTTTATGCCATTTCGACCGAGCGAAGCGAGTGGAGAAATCTAATCCGTGTAGAAATCTAATCCGAAGTCAAGGGGCGGCGGCAAAACTGCCGCCGCCCCTCTTCATCTCTCGTAAGGTAAGGGCCTTGGGCACGTTGCCCGCCTTACACAAAAAGTATAAGCCGTCCGCATATTTTTATGCGGCGGGGCTTTAAGTCAGTTCAAAGGTAAATTATGGAAGATAATAAAGTGGGCGAAGTGCTTGTCGCACAGGGCTTCAGATTCAAAAAACAGTTCGGTCAGAACTTCATCACAGATTCAAACCTTCTTTCCTCCATTGTCGATGGGGCGGGAGCTGCCAAAGAGAGTACGGTGGTGGAGATAGGCTGCGGCGCAGGCACCCTCACAAGGGCGATAGCCGCAAAGGCGCAGCGCGTCGTTGCGTTTGAAATAGACAGAGACCTGGCCTCCGTCCTTGCCGTAACTCTTGCGGGCGTGGATAACGCCGAAGTGATATTCCGCGACTTTTCCCGCGTGGATATGGCCGAGTTTGAAAGGGATATGCCCCCCTATATCGTGATAGCCAACCTTCCCTATTATATAACTACGCCGCTCGTCATGAAGTTTATCGAGCATTCAAAAAAGTGTCTTTCGCTCACCGTAATGGTGCAGGAGGAGGTGGCCGAAAGGTTCTGCGCACAGGCAGGTACGCCCGAATACGGCGCCGTTACTGCGGGCATAGCTCTGCGCGGCGTATGCAGAATAATAAAGCGCGTGCCGCGCACGATGTTTCACCCGCGGCCCAATGTGGACAGCGCCGTGGTCCGTATAGACATAAAGGAGGGAAATATCGCAGTAAAAGATGCGGCCATTTACAAAAATGTAGTGCGCGCCGCTTTTGCCTCAAGAAGAAAGACGTTTGAAAATAATCTCATGCAGACGTTTAAAATAAATCGCGAGGCCGCACGTGCCGCGCTTGTGTCATGCGGGATTGATACCATGACCCGCGGCGAGGAGCTGTCCCCGCAGACCTTTGCCCGTCTTTCAGACTATTTTACCGAAAACGGACTAAACAGCTGACGCACGGGAATTATCATATGTAAAATACATGCCGCCCGTACGCAGGACGGCTTTATGATGTGTCGCTGAGGCAGAGCGCCCGCCCGCTTTTGCGGGCGTTTTTTTATGCAGTATGCCTTTCGTTTGGCAAATGACCCGTTGACAATTTTTGTCGCTGTGGTATAATGGTTCAGAAGACGGCGCTGTCAGTTATAGGCGGCAATATTTTCGGAGATATAAAATGAAGAGTAAAAAGCGGTTGGCCATAATAATAATTCTTGCAGTTGTTGCCGCGTTGGCGTTAGGGCTGGGCCTCGGTTTCGGCTTGCGCGCAAAGTGGGTGGGCGAGCTTGAAGGCATACGCTATCCCGACGAAAATGTAGGCTATAAAAGCACCGTAAATTATACGCGTCGCGAACGTTACAAAAGGTTCGGAAAGTGGGGTGACGCCTATTCGTTGAAGTATATAACCGAGCAGTCTCCTAAAAATGACGGCGTATGGATGTACTCCAACAGCGACGGGGAGACGTCGAACTTTGCGTATGACTACTATTTTGCCGGCGATCTTGTCTATAAGATGTATGAAGATTCGGGTGAAACCTCTTTGGAATACGTTTACAGTTCATCCGAAATAAACAAAAAGCCGCTCTACAACTATATAAAAATTATATTCGACAAAAGCGGCGGCAATATCGTGCGCGACTGTGCGTCCTGGCTTACAAAGACTGTCGGCGGCGGCAGAAGTACATACCGCTTCAGCATTCCGCAAAACTACCTCAGTGAAAACGGGATAAACTATCCCGGCGTTGGCGGCGACAATAAGCCCATGCGCAATATATCTTTCACCATACAGGTTGACAACAGAACGAAACTGCTCACCCATGCCGTGTGCGAGATCGAATATTGGGTGCCTGCCGATGTGTGGTACGGCGGCACGTGGGTGGGGAATATGTTTTTTCCCGGAGACATTCACTACGAGCCTGCCCACTACGTAAAAACCAATGTGGAGTTCAATTTTGAGTATGGCGACGTGAAGGTGGACTACCCTGCCGTGCTCGACAGGTACATTGCCGAAGCTGAATACAGATTTTTTGACGGCAGCACGGTTTGCAAAGGAGAATATGCCGAAGGATCTCGGCCGGAAGGCGGTGAAGGAGTGGAGTATTTCCGCTTCCCGGCGGACGGCGGGCAAGCGCCATATGCTTCCAGACTGCAGGTCTTTGCCGATGAAGATATGCTTACTGCCGCATATGGCGATAATCTCGACGTGTACCGCATTTCGACGATGGAAAAATTGTGCAGCCTCAGCTTTAATGCAAACGTCGTCACCTCGTACTGTGCAGACAGCAAGCTGCTCGTCCGCACGAACAGTCTGCTTTTCGGCGGAAAAACCGATGACGACCGCAAGCAGATAAAGGAGGGCTACTATATGTTCGATACCTCCGATTTTTCCTTGCTCTACGAGTTTGCCCACGATTCGGATTTTGAATTTTATAACGAAAGCTATGCCGCTGACTGCTATGTATTTTTCGACGGGGATAAGATTTTAAGTATCACGGTCGGCCTGACGAGTTACTACATAGATATGGTTACGGGAGAAGTGAGCGAATACAGAGTGTACGGCATAAGTAAGATCGTTCGCTTCGACAAAAGCACGCACCTGGTTTATACGCAGGATTGGGGGGACGATCATTGGGACACGATAGATATGCGGACGGGCGCGACAGGTACTGCGGCGGAGTGCCCGGTATTTGTTGAAAGGCTGCCCGTACCAGATTATTATCCTGATGACGAAGAGTTCGGCGGCGTGAATAAAGTATTGTGGAGCGGTAAAAATCACGCCCTTGTGTTGCTCGTAAATTATACCAAGCAAAAATTCGGATTTGCCGTTCTCAATAAAAACACTAATTCCTATGTGTGCATATTCCAGACGTTTTACGGCGTTTGGCCCCATAATTACGACTCCTGCATGCAGCTCGGCGGTAAGCTTTACGTCGTTTGCGAGGGGAGCGTCGCGGTTTTCGATATGGCCGCGCTCGGACTGGAATAAAGATTCCGGATTTTAATATTTTTTTAATATGCCGCCCGCGCGCAGTCTTTGCGCGCGGGCGGCATGTCTGTTGTCTGCGCCTTCTTCAAAATAATACAAATTTTTTGCCTCTGCTGCTGTTCTATGCCGCGTGTTGGCCGCATAGATTAGGGTATACAAATCAATCGGAGGCTTATTATGGATCAGGAACTGGAATATGCGCAGATGCTCGAAGTTCCCGTGAGCACTGTGAACGTCGTTAAAAAGAAACCTATATTCAAAAAGAAGGAGCAGAAGGACGACGACGCCTTAAAGGAGCAGGTCGTCGACAGCGTGAACGAGCGCATGGGCGACTATGTCTATGCGGAGGACCTCACCGTGCCGCCCAAGGCCGAAAAGGGCGCTTTTGCCGCGACGCTGGCCGATAAATCGGGCAAAATTCTGATAATTGAAGTGGCGGCCGCCTGCCTTCTGGCCATAGGCATATTCCTCACCAATGTGTTTATGCCGAACAGTGCCATTAATTCCTTTATAGTAGGCCTCACCGCCGAGGAGGTCACCGAGGCCGCTTATTCTGAGTTCGAGCTCTACCCTGTGGTCTCCGAACTGTCAGACGCGGAAGTCAGCGTTTCCGAAAGCGGCGTGATAACGTTCACGGGCGAGGGCGCCGTGTATCCCGTGGCCGGCGGCGAAGTTGCCGCAGTCACGCAGGGATCTGACGGCACCTATTCGGTGGAGGTGGCGCATACGTCCATTTTCCGCAGCGTGGTCGGCGGGCTCACCAACGTATATTATTCGGTGGGCGACGAGGTCGCGGGCAATATTCCCGTCGGCTATTCCGACGGTTCTTCGCAGGTTTCTGTGTCGATGTATAACGACGGCGAGCTGTTGAATTGTTATACCCTCACGGGCGCGCTTCCCGTGTGGAATACGTCGGAAGTTCAGTCGTGAAAATCAGCATACATCCGCTGTTTTTCGCGGCGGGCATCGCCGCCGCGATATTCGGCGGACTCCCCGTATTCATAATATACACCCTGACCGCGCTTGTACATGAGTGCGGTCATATTTTTTGCGCGCACTCCATGGGCTTTTCCTGTGAGCGTGTAAAGCTCATGCCGTACGGCGCCGCTGCAGAGTGCGAAATTGACGGCATTTCCCCCGCAGATGAAATAAAACTTTCGCTCGCGGGTCCGCTCGTCAATGCCGCGATATGTGTATTTCTGGCGGGACTTTGGTGGTTCTACCCGATAACATATGCCTATACCGATACGGTAATGGCGGCCAATGCCGTTACCTTTCTTATAAATATTCTGCCGGCGTATCCGCTCGACGGAGGCAGGGTGGCGCGCTGCCTGCTCGTTAAAATAATGCCGGAGCGCGCCGCAAATATCGTGCTGCGCGGAGTAACGGTGCTTGTCGCCATAGGCTTAGCTTCGTTGTTCTTTTTTACGGATATGGGCATAAACTGCATATCTTTCGGGCTCTTTCTGTTGTGCTCGGCCTTTTCAAAGCCGCCCGTGGCGAGTAAAATAAATTTTGCCGAAAACAAAAAATTAAAGCGCGGGCTTGAGATGAAGTATATTCTTGCAGACAGGTCGCTGACCTACCGCCGCGCTGTAAGATTTCTTGACGATAAAAAATATGTGGTGTTCCGCACGCCCGAAGGAGACGAGGTTACGCAGGATGAGCTGTTTGAAGGGTTTGAAAGATGCGGCGTTTACGATAAAGTGTTTGGGAATACCCTGTCGGAAGAGTCCGGCTGTGCGGCGGACGATTTTGAAGAAGAGGAGCAAGCTGAGCAGTTTTATCAGAGCATGTATACAAAATAAGCGTTTCCGTGTGCAGAGGGGCCGAGGGGGCGGCATGTTTGCCGCCCCCTCGGCCCCTGAATCTATTATCAAGTAATTTATTTCTGCAGAAAACTCTTATTAAAAATTTCTCCGTCGATATTTTTATCGAGTGCAGACTCCACGCACTTCACCCCCAGTTCCAGCCCGCGTTCAAATGCTTTATACGTTTCGGAATAATTGCAGTCAAGTTCAAATTGTTGTTTCTTCGATTTGAATTGCCGCAGCGTGTATGCAAAGTGCCGCTTAAGGCAGCTCGCCGTGCCCGCCGCGTTTATATACGGCAGCAGCCTTCTAACGCTGTCGCACACGGCAAAGGTGCAGTCTAAAACTCGCTCGCGCGGCAGAATCATCCGCCGCATGTTGCATCGGCGGCTGACGTAAAGCCCGAAGTCCCGCTCGTAACGCTGGTGCAAAAACGCGCCCTTGTGCGTCTCCTCGTAGGCGTACACAAACGGGTGCACGGTGCAGTCGAGCGCGTAGTGCGTCGCCCAGCCCGCGCAATAGGCGGCGTTGCCTTTGCACAGCTTTTCGAACAGCTCGGCGGCCGCCATACGGTGAAGTATTCTGCCCGGGTTGTATTTATAGCTCAGACCGTAAAAAAAGAATACGTCCCCGCCTTGCGCGCCAAGCATATACAGCGTCTTATCCTGCGCCAATATTTTTTTATGTTCTCCGTCCAGCCGCTCGTATATGAGTTCGGCGGCTATGTGGTGAGTGAAGTAATCAGGCATATATGTATTATGCGCAACCGCGGGCGCAAATTTTACACCATGTTGCGGCTACGCCTACAAATTTTCCCTCTTTGCATAAAAAAGGTATTGCTGCATATATCCCGCGCCTTTGCCGAAGAGTCCGCAAAAGTACGCGTTTATCTTGTTTCTGTCTTTAAGCGTTCCGCCGAAGTCGTCGTGATACAGCTTCTCTATCCACGTGTCCACGGGGAAGCACTCCCTGCGCGCAAATCCGAACAGGCTTATGCAGTCGGCGACTTTTGGTCCTATCCCAATGTATGTCAAAAGCTGCTTTTTAAGTTCCGCCGTTGTGAGGGGGAACAGCCCGTCTATTCCCTCCGCCGCAATGCGCGAGGAGGTTTTGGCGAGGTATTCGTCGCGATATCCCGCGCCTATGTTCTTATAAAAGGCCGTGCCCGCGCCCGCAAGTGCGGCGGAAGTGGGGAAGGTATAGTACCTCTCCCCCAAAAACTCGCGCTCCTCGCCCAGCGCGCGGCATATCCGCTCTATTATTCCCTTTATGCGCGGAATGTTGTTGTTCTGCGAGATTATAAAGGAGTATATCATCTCCTCGGCGTTCTGGTTCAGCAGCCTCAGCCCCGCGCCGCGCTCCGCCCCGCGGGTCAAAAGCGGCACATTATAGCTCTTCGCTTTCTCGTTTATCGCCGCGTAGTCGCGGGCAAGATCGAAAAAGTTATAAAAATAGTCGTTATCGTCGCACTTAATGTAGGTGGTGCCGCCGCGCGTGTAAACGTAGCACGCGTTGCCTGCGGAAAACACCTTGTAGCCCTCCTCAAAGGGCGCAAAGCGGAAGATCTGCCCGCACTCCAGCGTGTCGCGCGGGGAAAAGTAGTGCGCGTCGTATTCAATGGCCACGCCGATTTCTCCTTGGTGAATGTGCGGCGGCGCGGCGCTTAAATTTAAAGTGCCGCGCCGCCATATGCTAAAATTTTACCACCGCGCGCCCCGTTTGTCAACGCGCCACGCACAGGAATATGCGGCAAAAATCAGAGCGCGACAGGCGAAAAATTTACCTGCCACGCTAATCTCAAAAATTTGTTGTCTTTAAAGACTTTTGCTAATAAAAACTATTTAAGTGTTAAAAAGTTTTACAATATTAAATTTATTCCGTTGTTTCCAGTTCGCCGCTTTCTTCCGGCGCTTTGTTGGAAACAACTTTGGCTGTATGTTTTTCGCCGCATTCGGCGCAATAATAGTAGCCGTCGGTCACGCTTCCGCTGCCTTCAAGCGAAGTGTCGTTTAAATATACTTTGTAATTTTCCGTGTCGTATACCTCCGTGCTTTCAGGTAAAATCCAATCTCCGTCCGCCGTCTCCAGTCTGTGCGATATAACTGTACATACAATTGGCGCTCCACAACCCATGCAGGTAAAAACTCCATATGGATATTGTCCTTCCGTGCATCCGAATTCAGGTGAATTTGCGACAATTTGAATAGTGTCGCTGAAGTAATAATAATCTATTGTATCGCTCACGGTGAAGTCAAAATAAACGATTTCATTCTGATTGTTATAGTTCACATGCACATTCCCTCTTACTTTTATTTCAAGTTTTATGCCGCATTCTGCGCAATGCGTTTCAGCGGAAATAATGTCGGTGCACATTTCAGGCGTTTTATCAAGCTGCAGGTCTGCGATACCCGAATAAGAATATGTGTCGTCGGGCGAATAGTAATAATATTCTATGGTGCTATCGGTTCTCGTTATCTTATGCGGCGATACTACGTCAACTTCAATCTGAGCGTTGCACTTCGTGCATTGAAAGTATCCTTTTGTCGGATTCGTACAGCTTAGCTTGTCCTCGTCATACGAATATGTTGAATAATCGTGAATGTTATACGACTTTTCAGGGTCGAAGGTTTCGTTTTCTCTATTTGCTGAACAGAAAATGCTGTGCCCCGTGGCGGGAATCTCTTTATAGGTCGTATAATCGCAGTTTTCGCATGTCTGATATGCTTCCCAGCCGGGCTCCGTGCATGTGGGTGCTTTGCCTTCATGCTGAACAAGCGAGTGCTCGCCGATTACTCGTACCAACAAATTAGCCTTACACTCCGGGCAAGTAAGAATGGCCGGATAAGGTTCAGAACAATCAAGTTGTGGTGGTATATTTCCCGGCACCTCCAAAACATTTGAATATTGTGAATAAATATATATTTTACTGTCGTCAAAAATCTCTTCAACGCCGTTGTTGTCTGTGATAATGTGCTGATGAATATATCCGCACACGGTGCACACGCCGCCTACATAGTTATGTCCCGTGGCGACAATTGTTTGTGTATAGCGGTCGCCGCAATTGATGCATGTGTATGTGCGTAACCCCGTTGTAGTGCAGCCCGGTTGGCTTGTTATTCTGCTTGTGTAATTATGTCCAGTGGCAGGGATAACTTCGGTGTAGCTGTCACCGCAGTTTGCGCAGGTATATGTGCGTACGCCTTCTTCGGTGCAGGTAGCTTCCGCAGTCACCGTGCTTTCGTAATCATGCCCGCTGGCTGTGATGGCTTCGGTGTAGCTGTCGCCGCAGTTTGTACAGGTGTAAGTGAGTACGCCGTCTGTGGTGCAGGTAGACTCGGTAGTCACGGTGCTTTCATAATTATGTCTCCCCGTTGCGGCAAGCTCTTCATAGGTCGTATAATCGCACCGAGTACAAGTTTGGTATGCGCTCCAGCCCGGTTCGGTGCAGGTGGGCTCCTGCGCGGCATGTTCCACCAAATCGTGGCCGAGCGCCGCTATTGTGCGCGTCTCCTCTTCGCCGCAGTCACACTCTCTTTGTTCGGTTCCCTCTTCGGTGCAGGTGGGAGCGGTTACAACTGTCCATTCGCAGAAAGAATGTTCATGCGGCGCTTCACATGCAGAAATGCCGAAGACGAGGAATGCAGCGGCAGTTATTGCAAGCAGGCTTGCAATCAGTTTTTTCTTCATAAAATTTCCTCCAAAGTATTTATTTGCAGGGGTGGGCGCAAAAAATTTATTGTAAAACAAAAAAGCGCGCCTTCAACCGAAGACACGCCCTGCATAATAGTATCTCCGATTGTCGCTACACAAAACTTTCCGAAGGGTATGGAAAAAAGAGATACAAAAAATGCCGTTTTGTACCTCCTTTTTCCTTTACTTGCAAAATGATTGAGTTTGTGTAGCATTTTGATTGTAGCACAAGCGGGTGCAAATTTCAAGGGTGTATTGCCCGTTTTATAAAATCTTTTATAAAAAATTTTCGCGCAAGTGTTATCGGGTTGCCCGCGCCGCAAAGTTGGGCCGCCCGCGCGCCATTTGG
>DVHB01000051.1 GCA_018712405.1 Candidatus Coproplasma stercoripullorum | reverse complement strand
CATGAACGGCAGCTGCGCGGGCGGCACGGGCGCGTTCATCGACCAGATGGCAACGCTTCTGAACATTACGGTGCAGGAGATGGACGAGTACGCCCTCCGCGCCGAAAAGATATACCCCATCGCCTCGCGCTGCGGTGTGTTCGCAAAGTCTGATATCCAGCCGCTCATCAACCAGGGCGCCAGAAAAGAGGATATCTCGGCTTCTATCTTCCAGGCCGTCGTAGACCAGACGGTATCAGGCCTCGCGCAGGGCAGAAGAATAAAGGGCAAAGTGCTCTTTTTGGGCGGTCCGCTCTATTTCTTAAATGGCCTGCGGCAGGCGTTCGTACGCACGCTCAAGCTCTCCGAAGAGAATGCGGTGTTCCCCGACGATGCGCCCTGCTTCATGTCGATAGGCGCGGCGCTCCACTCTGCAGGCGTAAAGCCCATGGCGATCGAGGAGCTCATCTCCCGCATAGAGAACGCCAAGGGCTCCGACGAGGTTGCCACGGGCGAACCGCTCTTCAAGGACAAGGAGGAATACGCGGCGTTCGTAAAGCGTCACCGCGCCACCGATCTGACCTTTGCCGACATCGCCACTTATACGGGCGAGGCTTACCTCGGCATAGACAGCGGCTCCACGACCACAAAACTCATACTCATCACCCCCGACTGCCGCATACTCTATTCGCACTATCAGTCGAACAACGGCCAGCCCGTCGACATAATCGTCGAAAAGCTTGCGGAAGTTTATAAACTTTCCGAAGGCAGGATAAAGATAGTCGGCAGCGCCGTCACCGGCTACGGCGAGGACCTCATAAAGGCGGCCATAAAGGCCGACTTCGGTATAGTGGAAACGGTCGCGCACTTCAAGGCGGCGCTCCACTTCAACCCCAACGTCGACTTCATAATAGATATCGGCGGCCAGGACATAAAGTGCTTCAAAATCAAAAACCGCGCGATAGATTCCATAATGCTCAACGAGGCATGCTCCTCGGGTTGCGGCTCGTTCATTCAGACGTTCGCCCGCGCCATGGGCATGGAGATTGATAAGTTCTCCCGGCTCGGACTGTTCGCAAAGCGCCCCGTAGAGCTCGGCTCGCGCTGCACGGTGTTCATGAACAGCGCCGTAAAGCAGGCGCAGAAGGAGGGCTCGTCGGTGGAGGACATCTCCGCGGGCCTGTCTATATCGATAGTAAAGAACGCAATTTACAAGGTAATCCGCGCGGCCAGCGCCGACGAACTCGGCGAAAATATTGTCGTGCAGGGCGGCACATTCTTAAACGACGCCGTGCTTCGCGCATTCGAGCGAGAGACGGGCAAAAACGTCATCCGTCCGGGCATCGCGGGCCTCATGGGCGCGTTCGGCGCGGCGCTGTACGCCAAGGAGATGAGTTCTGGAAGCTCGACGACGATAGGCGAGGAGGAGCTCAAAAACTTCTCGTATAAGTCGGCGTCCACCGTCTGCCGCGGCTGCACTTCAAAGTGCAACGTAAACATAATCACCTTTGCCGACGGTTCGCGCTATATCTCCGGAAACAAGTGCGAAAGGGGTGCGGGGCGCAAACCTGCCTCGGCCGACCTCGACATGTACACCTACAAGCAGGAGCGCCTGCCGCAGGTGATAACGGGCGTAAATTCGGGCAGGGTAAAGGTGGGCCTTCCCCTCCAGCTCGGCATGTACGAACAGCTTCCCATCTGGGCGGGCTTCTTTGAGAGCCTCGGCTTTGAAGTGGTGCTCTCCGACAAGTCCTCGCGCGAGCTGTACTTTTTGGGCCAGCACACCGTCGCATCCGATACGGCCTGCTACCCCGCCAAGCTCATCCACGGACATATCGAAAGCCTTTTAAACAAGGGCGTAGACTTCATCTTCATGCCTTGCGAGAGCTACAACCTCGACGAGCACGACTCTGTAAATCACTACAACTGCCCGATAGTCGCCTACTACCCCGAGCTTTTGAAGGCCAACAACGAGCGGTTGAACGACGAGAATTTCATAATGCCCTATATCGACCTCAATGAGCGCGAAAACGCCGTAAAGAGGCTGTGCGCTGCCCTCAAGAGGTATAAGATAAAGAAAAAGGACGCGGCACGCGCGCTCGAAGAGGGCTTTGCAAGGTTCAACAAATATCATGCCGATATCCGCGCCAAGGGGGCGGAGATTATCAAAAAGGCGAGGGAGCAGGGCAAACAGATAATAATTCTCGCAGGCCGTCCCTACCATGTGGATAACGAAATTAACCACGGCATAAACAAGCTGCTCACGTCTTTAAATCTCGCCGTGCTCTCTGAGGATGCCGTGTTCGACGAGGCCGATCTTGTCAACGTCAACGTGCTCAACCAGTGGACGTACCATGCAAGGCTGTACCGCGCCGCCGACTACGCCTCTAAATTCGACGACGTAAATTTAGTCCAGCTCGTGTCATTCGGTTGCGGTCTCGACGCGATAACTACCGACGAGGTACGCTCTATTTTGGAGAAAAACGGCAAACTCTACACCCAGATAAAGATAGATGAGATCAATAATTTAGGCGTAGTAAAGATCCGCTTAAGGAGCATGCTTGCCGCTATAGAAGAGGGCAAGAATAATAAGCCGCATACAAATGTACAGTAAATAAAACAGTGCATAATTACCATATTTTGCATATAAAACTATATAAAATGATCTATTTGTTGCAAACAAAACAATGAAAAAGTATACTGAACAGAAAAAGAATACGAGAAACTACCGCGACGACTATCCCCGCTGGCAGCCGTGGATGAAAGACAGTTATAAAATACTTATTCCCGATATGCTCCCCTGGCATTTCGCCATAATCGAGCGGCTCTTAAAGCTCGAGGGGTACGACGTGGAGGTGCTGAAAAACGATTCGCGCGCCGTTATAGACGAGGGCTTGAAGCACGTGCATAACGATACGTGCTATCCTTGCCTGTGCACGGTGGGGCAGTATATCAATGCCTTAAAGAGCGGTAAGTACGACGTAAACCATACGGCGGTCATCATGAGCCAGTCGGGCGGCGGCTGCCGCGCCTCCAACTATATCCCGCTGATAAGAAAGGCGCTCAAGGCCGAATTTCCCCAGGTGCCCGTCATGTCGCTCAACTTTTCCGGACTTGAAAAAGATTCGTCCTTCCCCATAGGCTTAAAACTTCTGTTAAAGCTCGCCTTTGCCGTGTTCTACGGCGATGCCATAATGTGGTGCTACAACCAGACAAAGCCCTATGAATCCGAGGAGGGCGCAACCGACAAGGCGCGCGACGAAATGATGGACTTTGTGCTCTCAAAGTTTGAAAAGGGCGGCTACGCGCGCTACAAAAAGGTGGTAAAGCGCATAATCAGGGCGTTTGCCGCCGTGTCCCGCAGAGATATCAAAAAAATAAAGGTGGGCATAGTGGGAGAGATATATGTAAAGTACTCTGCTCTCGGCAACAACCACCTGGAGGAATTTCTGCTCTCCGAGGACTGCGAACCCGTCGTGCCCGTGCTCATGGACTACGTTTTATACTGCGTGGTCAACAACATAAACGACGGCGACCTCTACGGCAAGAAGGGGCTGTATTACAGGGCTAACAAAATACTGTATGCCGTACTGCACCGCATGCAGAAAAATATAATAAAGCTGTTCGAAAAAGACGGCACCTTCGAGCCCATTCACGACTTTGAGCATCTTCGCAGGTGCGCCGATAAAGTCCTGAACCAGGGCGTAAAGATGGGCGAGGGCTGGCTTATCCCCGCCGAAATGGCGGCGCTCGCCGAAACGGGCACGGAGAATATCGTCTGCGCCCAGCCGTTCGGTTGCCTTCCCAACCATATAGCGGGCAAGGGCGCCATACGCACGCTCAAAAACCTCTATCAGCACGAAAATATCGTGGCGGTGGACTACGACCCCTCGGCCACCAGGGTCAACCAGGAGAACCGTATAAAGCTAATGCTCGCCACCGCGAGGGAAAATTATGGACGAATAAAAAATCAAGAAAAATAACGATCGCATATCCCCGATTTGATAAAAAACACTACAAATTTCTTTGAATTATACAGAAAAACCGCGGTATGCGTTGTGCATGCCGCAGTTTTTTGCTTTGAGAAAAAATATATAGTTTTACGAGCATAAATTATGGACTAATAAAGTAGAAATATTGGTTCTTTTGTCCCGCAGAGAACCGGACAGTCATATCAGCGTAGATATTGAGTTCGGGGAAGGCGAGGGGAAGTTGTCTCTCAAAGAAGTAGATAAACGAGCAGAAGAGCGTAAGCCGAGAGAAAAGTAACGTATAAGATGATACAACAGTACATTGAAGAGAATTATGGCTTCAAAGTGCATGATGAAGATAGCAATTCCACTAAATTGACCGATGCGACGAGCGGCGAGCCGAAAACGTACTCTTTGGAGGATGGTGAATACAAAATAGGTATATCTTTTTCGGCGGGCGCGGATCTAATGTTTACATTGAATCCCGTAACAGATAAAGTAGGGGAAGATCAGACAACGAAGCCTACGCCTCCTTGCACGGAACACGTTGATGCAGACGGCGAAGACAAGTGCGACAACTGCGGTGCAGATATGCCGACAGAGACGCCTGACGAACCGGAGTTAATGCTTACAATGACGGCAACAGATATTCTGCTGTATTACAATAGCTATTTAAATAATTTAATATTTATTAATGTTGGGTTTCAGTCGTTGAATAAATAAGGACGGAGACAGAACGTATATAAAATATTAACTTTGGTTAATTTATTTTGTTCAAATGCTTGACACGGCCCCATGCGCGGCATATAATATAGTATGTAGTTCGCATATGCGAACTGTGAGCAAGCGGCGAACATTTTCGGCCGCAGACCGTTATATGCACAAAGCAGAGGTGGACATGAGCAATACCGAATACGCGCTGGGCGCGCACTGCGGAATAACTTTTGCCGGCATAAAGGCGGGCAGTCTTATAAATATAAAGCGCGAGTGCATGGGCTGTATCAGGCGCTACGCCCGCTACTTCGGCAGGCGCGGCTTTAAATTTGTAGTCTTAAGGCAGGGCAGCCGCGTGCTTTTATATGTATACAACTGCAAAAAGCTGGGCGAGATTTTATCCGACAGCGATATCCGCACCTTTCTGCGCGGCCACGGCTACATATACGATACCGCCGAAGAGGCGGTGGAAATTTTAAAGAGCCGCATGGGCGGCGGGGAATTTCCGCACGAGATAGGCATATTTTTAGACTACCCGCTCGAGGACGTGCAGGGCTTCATCTCCCGCCCGTGTGAGGGCATATTCACCGGCCACTGGAAGGTGTACGCCGACGAGGAGGGCAAGCGCAAGCTGTTTGAAAAATTCGACCGCTGTACCCGTAAAATAATTTCGCGTATGCGGGATGGTTGTTCGCTCGAAAGTATCTTCAATGCAGATTTAAGCAAAGCCGCTTTAAGCAAAACTGCGGCGCGCTGAACGCGCAATAAAACGTGTAGAATGCGTTGAACGCGCAAAAAAATATATATTTATAAGGAGAAAGTTATGAAAATAAATATCATCTACTGGTCAGGCACAGGCAACACGCAGATGATGGCCGAGGCCATCGCGCAGGGCGCAGAAGAAGCGGGGGCGGAGGTTGCCGTCATCCCTGTATCCGAGGCCGATCCCTCGAAAATCGACGCCGACGTGGTAATTTTGGGCTGCCCCGCTATGGGCGCGGAGAATCTTGAGGAGAGCGAGTTCGGGCCCTTCTACGATTCGGTAAAGGATAAGCTCGCCGGTAAAAAGCTGGCCCTTTTCGGCTCGTACGACTGGGGCGACGGCGAGTGGATGCGCACCTGGCAGGCGGATGCCGAGGAAGCGGGCGCCGTTATGCTCGCCGAAGGGCTCATCGTTAACAACACGCCCGACGACGAGGGTCTTGAAAAGTGCCGCTCGCTCGGCGCAAAGGCCGCCACATAACAGGGCCGCGGCACAACAAGGTCAATTTCCAATATTTAGCCGCCGCCAAGTGCGGCAGATTGCAATACACTTTTTGTACAAATCTTTGTCAAATACCTCCATATCATAAATATCATAACGGCGCGGACGGCACAACGCCGTCCGCGCCGTTATAAATGCAGCGCTTGCATACCGCTATAAACGCAGCGCCTGCAAATATGCAGTAATAAAAATTTTCTGGTCTTAAAGTTCGCATATGCGAACCATAAATGTAAAAAGGAGAAATTTTATGTCAAAAGGCAAAAAGGGGAGGGGAAGCCTCTCCGTCTTGATGGACTATGCCGGGCGGCACAGATACCTCACCTACTCCTCGTGGGTGCTCTCTTGTATCAGCGCTCTTCTGGCGCTCGCGCCGTTCATCTTTGTGTGGCTCATCATCCGCGACGTCATCAATGCCGAAGGCGATTATTCTCAGCTTACAAACATCGCTTTTTTCGGCTGGATGGCGGTTGGCAGTGCTCTGCTTTCTATGCTCGTCTACTTCGGCGGGCTGATGTGTTCGCACGTCGCCGCCTTCCGCGTGGCGAGCAATATGCGCAAGCGCACCATGCGGCACATAGCCGTCCTCCCCGTTGGCGCTTTGAGCGAGTTAGGCAGCGGCCGCGTGCGCCGCATAGTGAATGATTCGAGCGGTGCGACGGAGACATACCTCGCTCACCAGCTGCCCGATATGGCGGGCGCGTTCGCAACGCCCGCGGGCATGCTCGTGCTGCTGCTCGTATTCGACTGGCGGCTGGGACTTTTAAGCCTCATTCCCACATTGCTCGGCTTTATAATAATGGCAAAGATGACGGGCAAGGGCATGGCGCAGAAGATGAAGGAGTATCAGAACGCGCTGGAGGACATGAACAACCAGGCGGTGGAGTATGTGCGCGGCGTGCCCGTGGTAAAGACGTTCGGACAGACGGTCTTCTCGTTCAAGCGTTTCAAAAACTCTATCGACGAATACCATAAGTGGGTGGTCGCCTACACAAAGAGCCTCATGTGGCCCATGGTGGCGTTTACCACGGCAGTCAACTGCGTGTTCGTGCCGCTCATCATCGCCGCCCTCTGCTTCACGGCGGGCGGCGTGCAGCCTGAATTTTTGCTCAACCTCATATTCTACATAATCTTTACGCCCATCATCCCGGTAACGCTGATGAAGGTAATGTTCATGAGCGAGAACAACATGATAGTTGCCGACGCCATCGAGCGCATAGACGGCATACTATCCATCGCGCCCCTGCCCGAGACTTCCTCGCCGCAGACCCCGCGCGACAATTCCGTGGCGTTTAAGGGTGTCACGTTCGCCTACAGCGGTGCAGACAGGAACGCGCTCGATAACATCACATTCAGCGTGGAGGCGGGCAAAACGGTCGCGCTCGTCGGCCCTTCTGGCGGAGGAAAGACTACGGCCGCAGGACTTGTCGCCCGCTTCTGGGACGCGCAGGGCGGCAAGGTTGAAATAGGCGGTGTAAACGTAAAGGATATTCCCAAACATCGGCTCAACGATATAATCGCCTACGTGTTTCAGGACAGCCGCCTCTTAAAGACATCCATCTTTGAAAACGTGCGCATGGGCAGACCAAACGCTACTCGCGAGGAGGTCATGGCCGCCCTTCACAATGCGCAGTGCGACGAAATAATCGCCAAATTCCCCTCGGGTGCGGATACGGTGATAGGTACAAAGGGAGTGTACCTCTCGGGCGGCGAACAGCAGCGCATTACTATCGCCCGCGTAATGCTCAAAGACGCGCCGATAATCGTGCTCGACGAGGCGACGGCCTTTGCCGATCCCGAAAACGAGGTCGCCGTGCAGCGCGCGTTCGAAAAGCTCGCGCAGGGCAAGACGGTGATAATGATAGCCCACCGCCTCACCACCGTGCAGGGCGCCGACTGCATCTACGTCTTAAAGAACGGCAGAATCGCCGAGAGCGGCACGCATGCGCAACTTATGGAGAGGCGCGGGCTTTACAATGAAATGTACAATGAGTACCGCAGTTCAATCAGCTGGAAAGTTGGAGGTAAGGCATGATAAATTATTTAATGAAAAAGTACGCCCTCTCGCGGCAGGGCGCAAATGACCTGATTTTCGCCACGATCTCCTGCGTGGTGCACAACATCATGCTCATGCTGCCCGTCAGCCTTCTGTATATGCTCGTTGACGACCTCATGTCGGGCGGCGTTCCGCAGGGCAGGCTGTGGATATATATCGTCGGTATGGTTGCGGCGGTGCTGCTCATCATGTTCTCCTACCGCTGGGTGTACGGCGCGACTTACTTCGCCACCTATAAGGAGAGCGCCATAAGAAGGGTTGCGCTTGCCGAAAAGCTGCGCAAACTTCCCCTTTCGTTCTTCGGCAAAAAGGACCTTTCGGACCTCACCACAACCATAATGGGCGACTGCACCACGCTCGAGCAGGCGTTTTCACACTGGATACCCGAATTTTTCGGCTCAATGATCTCCACCTGCATAATAGCCGTGTGCCTTTTCATCTTCGACTGGCGGCTGGCACTCGCCGCGCTGTGGGTACTTCCCATATCGCTGGCCATAGTCGCCTTTTCGGGCAGGGTGCAGAACTATTTCACCCGCAGACAAACCGAGGCTAAGCTCGCCGTCGCCGACGGTATACAGGAGTATTTAGAGAGCATACGCGATTTAAAGTCGAACAACGCCGAAGAAAAGTACCTCGACGGACTGGATAAAAAGATAGATAAGATGGAGGGCCGCATGATCAAGGCCGAACTCGGCCTCGCCGTGTTCGTTGTACCCGCAAACATGCTCTTAAAGCTGGGCATAGGCACAGTGGCGCTCGTCGGCGGCATACTGCTGGCGCAGAACTCGCTGTCTGTTTTGACCTTTTTTATGTATCTTTTAGTCGTGTCCCGCCTGTACGATCCCCTCGGCACCTCGCTGCAAAATTTAGCGGCGATAATCTCCGCCAACATTCCCATAGAGCGCATGAACGAGATAAACAATTACCCCGTCCAGCCGGGCACGGCGGAACTTAAAACTAACGGATATGACATAGAGTTCAACAACGTTTCTTTTGCCTACAACAGCGGTGAAAGTGTGTTGAACGGCGTTTCTTTCACGGCAAAACAGGGCGAGGTTACGGCGCTCATCGGTCCCTCGGGCGGCGGTAAATCTACGGCGGCGCGCCTTGCGGCCCGCTTCTGGGACGTCAGCGGCGGAAAAATAACGCTGGGCGGTACGGATATCGGCACTGTCGACCCAGAGAAGTTGCTTGCGGCCTATTCTATAGTCTTTCAGGACGTCACCCTCTTCAACAACACGGTAATGGAAAATATCCGCATAGGCCGCCTGGGAGCGACGGACGGTGAGGTGCTCGCCGCCGCGCGCGAGGCGCAGTGCGACGAGTTCGTGCAAAAGCTCCCGCAGGGCTACAACACCATGATAGGCGAAAACGGCTCCGCCCTTTCGGGCGGCGAGCGCCAGCGCATCTCGATCGCGCGCGCCCTCTTAAAGGACTCGCCCGTAATTCTGTTGGACGAGGCGACCGCCTCTTTGGACGCCGAAAACGAAACAAAGATACAGCGCGCCATCTCCCGCCTTGTAAAGGGCAAAACGGTGCTCATCATCGCCCACCGCATGCGCACGGTAGAGGGGGCCGATAAGCTCGTGCTTTTAAAGGAGGGCAGGGTGGCCGAACAGGGCTCGCCCGCGGAGCTGTATGCAAGCGGCGGGCTGTACGCAAAGATGTGCACCCTCCAGGAGCAGTCGGGAGAATGGAAAATATAGTTGCGTGAATAAAAGTGCGCGGCGCGGGCGTCGGTTTTAACGCCGCCCGCGCCGCCAAAAAATAGACGATATAAGGAGTTTGATATGATAAAAATAACAATGCAGGTAGAGGGCATGCACTGCGGCATGTGCGAAACTCACGTAAACGACGTAGTCCGCCGCGTAAACGGCGTAAAAAAGGTAAAGTCGTCCCACATAAAGGGAATCACCGAGGTGGTCGCCGACGACGGCGCCGATATCGGCCTTATCAGGGACGGAATAGCGCGTCAAGGCTACGGAGTCGGAGAAATCAAGAGCGAGCCATACGCAAAGCGGGGAATATTTTCGCGGAAGGGGTGAGGGTAATGTTTACCGTCCGTAAATTTGAAGAGAGAGATGTCCCCGCCTGTGCTATGTGTTTTTACGAGAGCTTTTTCGACTGTCCTCTTACAGATAACGACAGGCAATTTTTGCGCGACTATGCGCAGGTGCTCGCCGAAAAGTGTTCGTTTACATATGTAGCGGAGAGCAATGGGCAGGTCGTCGGGTTTATTATGGGGCACTTTAAAAAGGATTTCAACAAAGCGCTCGCCAAACAGCACGAAGTTAAGCCGCATTACAGGGTTTGGCTGCGGTGCTTTTTTAAGTTCGCGTTTGGCGGCTATAGGATGTCTGCCCCGTTCAAAGCGCAATTCGATGATTTTTTCAGGCAGGCCAAAGAAAACGGAAAAGATACGCCGCTCGCCTGCGATTGCGAACTGATGGCGCTCTGCTCGCGCAAAGATTTCCGCAAGGGTCTGGGAACGGCGCTCTGGGAAACTTTTAAGGCGCGGTGCGCGGATAGCGGGGTAAAGACTGTGCGCGTTTTTACCAACACGACTGCAACTTATACTTTTTACGAACGGCGCGGCTTTCAGTTCGTTTGGGGGAAGCCGTATTCATTCGGAGGAACGGGCAAATCGCTGGTTTACGAATATAAATTGTAAAAAGCAAAAAGCCCCTGCCGCGCAAAAAGCGCGGCAGGGGCGCATGCAATGAAAATTATCGCGAGGCGCGGCAAAATTACGGCGGCAAATGTCAATAAATAAAATGTAAGGAGGTTGTCTATGACAAACACTGCACTTACGATATTCGGCTTTTCAATAATTTTCATATCCACGGCGGCGGGCGCGGCGCTCGTGTTTTTCTTCAAAAAAGACCTGCCGGAAAAGCTCAACACCCTCTTTTTGGGTTTTGCCGCGGGCGTAATGACGGCCGCCTCGGTCTGGTCGCTGCTCATTCCCGCTATCGATGGGGCCGAAAGTTGGGGCGCGTCCAGCTTTGTCCCCGCCGTCGTCGGCTTTCTGCTCGGCGGCGCCTTTCTGGTGCTCCTCGATAAGCTCGTTCCCCATATCCACAGGGGCACGAACGAGGAGGAGGGCCCGCACGTTCAGCTGAAAAAGTCGTCAAAGCTCTTTCTCGCCGTCACTATCCACAATATACCAGAGGGGCTCGCCGTGGGTTTTGCGTTCGGCGCCGCGGCAGCGCTCGGCGAGCACGCCGCTTTTATCTCTGCCCTCGGTCTGGCTGCAGGCATGGCCATTCAGAACTTTCCCGAGGGCGCAGCCGTTGCCCTGCCGATGAAGGCTGCTGCGGGCAGCCGCGCAAAAGCCTTTTTATACGGCGCGGGAAGCGGCGCGGTGGAGCCCGTCTTTGCCACCGTCGGCTACTTCCTCGCGGCAAACCTGTCCGTCCTTCAGCCCTGGCTGCTGTCATTTGCCGCAGGCGCAATGATATTCGTCGTGGCGGAGGACCTCATACCCGACAGCAAACTTGCGCTCCATCCCCACCTCGGTACCTGGGGTGTGATGCTCGGCTTCGCCATAATGATGTCGCTCGACGTCGCCCTCGGCTGAATACGGTACGGCGGCCTGCGCTGCGCTGTTGCAATACTATGGCAATTTGCTTGCATTTATCGCCCGTATATAATAAAATGGTAGATATAATATTATCGGGGGCAAAATCTATGCAAAAAGACGCGGCGGCCATAAAAATGGCACGCGCAAACGCAATTTTATATACTATAGGGCGTGCCGCTTTATTTCTGTTGGTCGTTTTGACCGTCGCGGATATCATATATTTTTATCTTTCATCCGACAGCGGTCTTGTCCTTGGCATGATGATCCCGCATATGGCCGCGCTGCTCGCTACATCGGCCACTCAGGCCTTTTCGATAATTGCATGTAATATTGCCGCCTATGCGCTGATATCAGCTGTAATTTTATGTGCTCTGCTTGCCGGCAGATGGTACGCATTCTGCGTTGTTGCGGCTGTTTTGCTTTCCGTCGATACTCTTGTGTCAATATGGCTCTTTCTTGCCGCGCGCAGCCCGGGCTACTTACCGTCGCTTCTTGTACATATCGCCGCAGAGGCGCTCGTAATTGCCGCGGCGGCAGCAGGCCGCAGACTCTGTTCGTTGCAGTGCGGCGTGCGCTCGTCGCTTAAACTCGCGCTCTTCGGCCATAAGGCATAGTATTGCAAATAAAAATTTTAAAGGGGGGTGCGCCATGGCGGCAAAGAGGACCCGCGAATCTGAAGAGATGTACCTGGAGACGATTTTAAGGCTCAAACAGTCCAAACCCAACGTGCGCGCCGTCGACGTCGGCGAGGAACTAGAGTACGTCAAGTCCAGCGTATCGCGCGGCGTAAATCTTTTAAAAGCCAAAGGCTATATAAATATCGATCGCGTCACGGGCAACATCACCTTCACCGAGGCGGGAAGGGCAAAGGCGGAGGGAGTGTACAACCGCCATAGGATCTTAACGGCCGTGCTCGTCAAGCTGGGGGCAAACCGCGAGCTCGCTGAAGAGAACGCCTGCCGTATAGAGCACGTCGTCTCAGAGGAGATGATGGAGATTTTTAAAAATTTTATAGGCGGCTGATATTTTGCCGTAAAAATGCTTGTTATGCTTAAAAATATGCGCGTCCCGACGGTATGGCGGGGAAGAGGCATTTATATGGGTGCAAGTGCCGTCCGGCAGTAAAATTCGGATATATTTCGGCGTTTGCACAGTACTATGTCACACATAAAACGGCAAAATACATATAAAATAAAGGCCGCGCGTCCGCATTCTGCGGGCGCGCGGCCTTTCGGCTCTATAGAGATAATCTTATTCAAAATGCAATTTGCTCACGGGGTAATACTTTGCAAGGCCGCCGGAGGAGGTCTCGCGGTAGCTGTTCAAAAGGTCGCGCCCCGTGTTGTACATCGTCTTGACTATAAGGTCAAAACTTATCTTGCGCGAATCAGAGAGGAAGTTTGCAAGGCTCAGGGCGTTTATCGCCCTCATTGCCGCCACGGCATTGCGCTCTATGCAGGGTATCTGCACGAGGCCTGCAATGGGGTCGCATGTAAGTCCGAGGTGGTGTTCCATGGCGACTTCTGCGGCATAGTCGATCTGCCCCAGCCCCATCTCAAAAAGTTCGGCCAGCGCCGCTGCGGCCATGCTGCACGCCGAACCTATCTCAGCCTGGCAGCCGCACTCCGCGCCGCTTATCGAGGCGTTGGTCTTTATAATATTGCCTATCAGTCCGCCCGTCGCCAGCGCGCGCAAAACCTGCCCGTCTGAAAAGCCCCTCGTCTGCTGCATATAGTATAACACGCTGGGCACAACGCCGCAGCTTCCGCACGTCGGCGCAGTCACAATCACACCGCCCGCGGCGTTCTGCTCGCTCACGGCAAAAGCGTAAGAGCACACCAGCCTGTTCTCCTTGGTCTGCGCCGATTCGTCTATGTGCCGCTGGTTGTAGAGGTGCTGCGCGCGCCTCTCGGTGCCCAGGCACCCTGGCAGCACGCCCGTCGTCGTCAGTCCCTCGTGAATGGAGCGCTTCATCTGCTCCCATATGCCTTCAAGGTACTCAAATATCTCCTTTCCCTCGCACTCCTCAACGTACTGCCACAGCCTTATATTCTTTTTGCTGCAGTAGTCCGATATCTCGTCGTAGGTGTTAAGGGGATACACGGCGTTGTCAATGCCCGTGTTTCCGTCGGGTTCGCCCTCAATTTTTATGGTGCCGCCGCCCACGCTGTAAAATCGCGTCCTCGCTATCTCCCGTCCGCCGCACAGCGCCTGTATGTCAAGCGTGTTCGGGTGCACTGGGCAGGGGGTAACTTTGTCGAATACCACCTCGCAGGACACGGGCTCGAACGTCTTTTTAAGCACAACGTCGGTGTTGTGCCCCCTGCCCGTCAGCGCGAGCGAGCCGTACAGCGTCACCACAAATTTATCTGCATTTTTGTGGCGCGCTTTCATAAGTTTTGCCGCGCGCTCCGGCCCTATAGTGTGCGAGCTCGAGGGCCCGCGCCCTATCTTATATAACTCCTTAAGCGACTGCATGGTTGTGCTCCGTCAAATTAAAATTTTTTCACACGGGTTATTATAGTACGGTGGCCTGCTCCTGTCAATCGGCGCGGGCCGCCGTAAAATTAAATTTCAGTTTCGGCGCGTTCCGCACAAATTTGCCCGCAGCCAGCGGCGGCGCTTGCGCAAAAGGCGCGCGCCTGTTATAATGATGCATATGACGGACGAAAGGATCTACGTCGGCTTTTTAAGCGGCAATATTTTAAAGATAATAGCCTGCATTGCCATGCTCATCGACCACATCGGGTGGATACTTCTGCCCGAGCTGACTGTGTTGCGCATGATAGGCCGAATCTCAATGCCGCTCTTTGCCTTTACGTTCGGCGAGGGCTGCTTTTATACGCGCAGCAAGGCAAAGCATTTTGTTCTAGTGTTTGCCATGGGCGTCATAACCAGCGCCGCAATGTCGTTTGCCATGGGCGAGCTGTACGGCAATATACTGATAACCTTTTCGATGTCATGCCTGATAATCTGCGCGCTCGACGGATTAAAGCGCAGCGCCTTTGCAAAAGACGGCAAAAAGGCGGCTCTCTGTTCAGTTGCGCTTGTGCTGTCTGTCGCGCTGGCGGCGTGGGTGTGCTGTTTTTCGCCATTCGATATCGATTACGGCATCGCGGGCGTGACTCTGCCCGTGTGCGTGCGCCTGTTTGACTTCCGCTCTTTCGGCGCGCAGGGCCTTGCGGCCTCGGCGTATAATCTCGCCACTGTACTGCTGCCGTTCTTTGTAAATCTGCTCGCGCTCTCTTTGATCTACGGCGCCGTTCAGTTGTTCAGTCTGTTCTCGCTGATCTTCATTCTCTGTTACAGCGGCGGGAGGGGCAGGCATAAACTCAAAGGTCTGTTTTATATTTTCTTCCCTGCACACCTCGCCATAATTGCGTCTGTCTATCTGATACTCAACCCCGGTTTTTTAACGACTTTGTTTTAAATAAACAGAAGCGGCGGGCGGCAATTTTGCCGCCCGCTCGCCTTTATAGTTGGTTAAAAAATAGTTAATGACAGTGGGGGTACTTTGCAGACCTCACTTTATCAGTTTAAACACCTCGTCAAATGGCTTTCTGTCCTTCTCGCGCACGGGATAGCCCTCCTCGGCGTGCCCAACGGCAATCACCAGCGGGTATTTGCTTCCCGCGGGCTCGCCTAAAAATTGTGCGATCTCCTCCTCGTTTCTTATGCCGAGTATGCACGTCTGCAAGCCCATATTCTCCGCCGCAAGCACTATGTATGCCGTCAGAAGGCCGATGTCGTTGCCGGCAAAGTCGGCAAATGTGAACTTTTCTGCAATCTTTTCCTCCGCCTTGCTGCGGTTTAGTCCGATGGCGATAAAGGCGGGGCAGCCGCTCGTCCATTTGTTGGAGCCGAACATCTGCACGCAGGATGCAAATGCCTTAGCCTTTTCGCCGTTTATTGCAAACATTTTCCACGGCTGCGAATTTTTTGCCGAAGGCGCCAGCGCTCCCAGCCTGCAAATTTTTTCAAGTTCGCCGTCAGTTACGGGCTGCCCGGAGTATTTTCTCGTAGATTGCCTCTTTAAATAGAGCTCTTTTAATTCCATAAATTACCCCCTTGAAGTTATTGTGTATTTATAGAGACTGCCGCGGGCGGGCTCATCGCCCGCCC
>DVHB01000009.1 GCA_018712405.1 Candidatus Coproplasma stercoripullorum | reverse complement strand
AAAGCACCTGCGCGCAGGTGCTTTTTTGTTATCAGGCAAAATTTTGTCCGCATTAAAATAATTTTGGCCGTTGCTGTTGCATTTTGCGCGCGCGGCTGTTAAAATAAAAATACTTGTACTATAATATGTGTTACGGGGGGAAATACGATGCTTTCAAAGGTGATAAGCTTTGCGCTCAACGGGCTCGACGGTGTGGCGGTAGAGGTAGAGACAGATATTAATAAGGGTATGGTTTCATACGACCTCGTCGGCCTGCCCGACGCCGCCGTAAAGGAGAGCAAAGAGCGCGTGCGCTCGGCTATAAAGAACAGCGCGCTATGCTTTCCCGTAAGCAAAATAACGGTAAACCTCGCTCCCGCAGACATAAAAAAGGAGGGCTCGCACTACGATCTGCCCATCGCGGTCAGCATCTTAAAGGCATCCGATCAGTTGCCGTATAACACCGACGGCACTGTCTTTTTAGGAGAGCTTGCTCTCGACGGCGCGTTGCGTGCGGTCACGGGCATCCTCCCTATGCTGATATCGGCAAAGGCCAAGGGCTTTTCGCGCTTTATAGTGCCATGCGCAAACGCCAACGAGGCCAGTTTTATAGAGGGCGCCGAGGTGTATGCATTAAAGTCATTGAGGGAGGTGGTGGAGCTTCTCTCGGGCGCGCGCTTTGCGCCCGTCGCCCACCGCAGCTACGACTCGGTGAGGCGCGAACAGAGATACGACTGTGATCTCTCGTTCGTAAAGGGCCAGCGCGTGGCGAAGCGCGCCCTGGAGATTGCCGTCGCGGGCGGTCACAACATACTGCTCGTTGGCCCTCCGGGCACGGGCAAGACCATGCTCGCCCGCTGCATACCCACCATAATGCCCGACATGACCTTTGAAGAGGCGCTCGAAGTCACAAAGATACACTCCGTCGCGGGAGAGCTCTCGGAGGAGGGCATAGTCACTCTCCGTCCCTTCCGCACGCCCCACCACACGGCCACCACGGTATCGCTCTGCGGCGGCGGCAACTCGCGCGTGCGCCCCGGCGAAATTTCAAAGGCGCACCTGGGCGTGCTCTTTTTAGACGAACTGCCCGAATATTCCCGCTCGGCATTGGAGGCGCTCCGCCAGCCGCTCGAGGACAGAAAGATAACCATAACGCGCGCGGGCGGCGCGGCCACCTTCCCCGCCGACTTCATGCTGTGCGCCAGCATGAACCCCTGCCCGTGCGGCAACTACGGCTCTGCCGAGCTCACCTGCACGTGCACGCCCGCGCAGATAAAGCGCTACCGCTCCAAGATTTCCGGCCCGCTTTTAGACAGGATAGACCTGCAGGTTGAAGTGGATTCTGTAAAATACGACGACCTCATCTCCGAGGGCGCCGAAGAGAGCAGCGCACAGGTAAAAGCGCGTGTGGAGGCGGCGAGGGCCGTCCAGCGCGAGCGCTTTTTAAACGAGGGCATACGCGCCAACGCCAACATGGGCGAGCGGCAGCTCAAAAAGTATTGCCGCCTTTCCCACTCGTGCGAGGCTATCCTCAAGCAGGCGTTCGAGAGTCTGCATCTCTCCGCCCGCGCCCGCTCGAGGATAATAAAGGTAGCCCGTACCATAGCCGACCTCGATTATTCGGCGGAAATTTCCGAGCGGCATATTCTGGAGGCGGCCTCTTACCGCAGTTTCGACGGTGAAAATATATGAGAGAGTATTCCGCGGGCGAACTCGACGCCATAGTTTTGGACAGCTTTGAAGAACTTACCTATAAAACAAAGTTTGAAGTAACCGACGGCTTCTCTTCTTCCCGTCCGCTCAAAAAATACGCCGATTTTCTGATTAAAACGCTCGGCGGGAGCGTATATAATAAAATAAGAGGTCTTTTTTATTCCGAAGATTACCGCAAAGGAGTGCTCTTATCGCTTGAAAAGAAGAGGATGGAGTGCGTGACGTACTTTTCGGAAGATTATCCCGAAAGGCTGAGGTCCATCCCCGCGCCGCCCCTCGTTCTGTATTGCAGAGGCAACACGTCGCTCTTGAATACCCGGTGTTTCGGCATAGTCGGCTCCCGCCGCACCCTTACCAATATTTTAAAGGAGTGTAAAAAGATAAGCGGGCAGATAGCCGAAAAGTTCACTGTCGTCACGGGCACCGCTGACGGGGCCGATACTGCCGCTGCCGAGGGCGCCGTTCAAAGCGGCAACCTCATATTCGTGTGCGCGCAGGGGCTTGACCATATCTATCCCGCGGGCAGCGCAAAGCTGTACAAAGAAGCTGCGGCAAGCGGCCTGGTAATTTCCGAACAGCGCCCCGAAGTCCCCGCAATGGGCTACCTCTTCCCCGTGCGCAACAGGCTGATAGCCGCCCTGTCCGAAGGTGTTCTGGTCGTCTCCGCAGGCAAAAAGAGCGGCGCATCCATAACCGCCGAATATGCCTTCGAATACGGCAGAGACGTGTTCTGTTTTCCATATTCGATAGGCGTTCCCTCGGGCGTCGGCTGTAACAGGCTCATAAAAAAAGGCGCCTACCTTGCCGAAAATATACTTGACATCTTCGGCGCTTTTGGTTTAGACTTTACTGAAAAAAAGCGCGAACCGCTGACCCCGCGCGAGGAACAGGTACTCTCCGCCATAAGGGAAAACGGCTCTGCCCATATCTCTGAGATAGCTTCAAAGCTCGGCTGCAACGGGTTTGAACTTTTGGCCGAACTTTCCTCGTTGGAGGTGAAGGGGTTGATATGTCGCCTTGGCGGCAATAGATACGCTTCTTTATAGCGCGCCGCTTTCCCTTGTATATACTTCGCATTACATTGTCGCTGTTACGGGTGTGCTCGGTCATTTACGTCTTTGTAAACTCCCTCGCACCTTCCGCCAGCTCCGCGTACTGCTCGCATCTCCAAGGGTTATATTAGCAAATAATAAGGTCAACATTTTTTTAAAATAAATTATGTTTCAAGCAGGGTTTCCCTGCGCAGAAAGGCGAACAACGCATTTCTGCAAACAGCACA
>DVHB01000050.1 GCA_018712405.1 Candidatus Coproplasma stercoripullorum | reverse complement strand
CCAAAAATATCCCCAATATAATTGAGGTATTGTATGCCTGTCAGATATTCGTAAAGATCGGGATTATCTGGTATGTATGCAAGTATTGATTTGCAGGCGACGGGTTGTTCCTTTATTGACATACCGTTTATTGTAATCTCACCGCTTTCAAAAGGCAAAATGCCTGTCACAGCGCGCAAAGTCGTTGTTTTGCCTGCTCCGTTTTGTCCTATAAATCCGTAAATATCGCCTTCACATACACGCATGCTCAAATCATTTACAGCTTTTTTGCCGCCTGTGTAAGTTTTGTTTAAGTGATCTATCTGAAGAATAGTTTTCATTTTTCTCCTCATTGCTTTTGGTATACTGTAAGAGAATAAAACGAACCTGCCTTTAAATGCGTCTTTTGCATGCCTTGATCGCTCATCGTCGTTGCAATACAGAGAAGAGTATTGCTGCCTCCTCTTTGCGCCAATTCACCGCAAAATACGCTATTTAAAGGTGCAAGGCAATTTAAAGCGGGCAGATTGCGGCAAAAGCAAGGCAAAGCCCGCAGGGCGTGCCCGGCGGCACGTTCAAGGGATTTAACATAGCTAGTGCCGTGATATTCCCGCTTTAAATCGGGTTCGTATTAATCCCTTACAGTATACTACTCCACCGTGACGCTCTTGGCAAGGTTGCGCGGCTTATCCGGATCGCGGCCCAATATGACTGCCGTGCGGTAGGCTATAAGCTGGAGCGGAATTACAGAAACTATGGGAGACAAGCAACTTTTGCAGGAAGGGACTTCGATAAAAAATTCCGCGCGCTCCAGAAGAGTTTTGGGCGCGCAGCCGGAGGCGCACACCACCGCAGCTCTGCCGCCGCGCGAATAGATCTGCTCTACGGCGGAGGCCGTCTTTTCGCCCAGCTTTCTATCCGTAATCACGGCAACGGTGAGCGTACCGCCGTCAATGAGAGCGATAGTACCGTGCTTGAGTTCGCCCGCAGGATACCCCTCGCCCGGAACATAGGAAACCTCCTTAAGTTTGAGACTGCCTTCGAGCGCCACGGGGTAATCTATGCCCCTGCCGATAAAATACACGCCCGAGGAGGAGGCGCAGGCGCGCGCTGCGGCCTCCACACCGCAATCGGATATGGCTGCGGCACACTTCGACTCGATATCTTTAAGTTCTTCAATTATTCGCGGATAGACGGAGCCGCCCTTGAGCGAAGCAATGACGAGCGCGAGCGCGGCTACCTGGCCGCAGTAACTCTTCGTGGCGGCTACGCACACCTCTGTACCTGCACGCACGGGAACTACCGCGTCGGCTATGCCCGTGAGCGCAGAATACGACACGTTTGTTACAGCGAGGACGAAGGCGCCCGCCTCCTTGGCAGCGCGGGCGGCCTCTACCGTATCGGCCGTTTCCCCGCTCTGGCTGACGGCTACAAACAGCGTGCCCGCGCCGGCGGCGCTCTTCCGATAGCGGAACTCGCCCGCCGTTTCGGCTCTGGCGGGAACGCCTAAGATATCTTCGGCAAAATACGCCGCGGCTAACGCGCTGTGGTATGCCGTGCCGCAGCCGCATAACAGGATATCTTTGAAGCCGCCCCGCTTTTTAGCCGCACGCGAAATAACGGAAAAACACTTATCCTCCGTAAAGGCGTGCACTGTGTTTTTTACGGCGGCGGGGATCTCGTTTATCTCCTTTATCATGTAGTGCGGAAATCCGCACAGCCGCGCTCCGCGCGCCGCCGCAGGTACGGGCGAAAAGGTAAGACTTTCCGGCTCGCCCGAAAAATTGCAGAATGAGATCTTTCCGTCCGAGGCGAAAGCTATCTGGCCGTCCCTCAGCACAGCGACGCTTTCGGCAAGGCCGGCGAGGGCGGGCATGTCGCTGGCGGCGTACAGCGCTTCCCCTCCCGCTCCCACTATTATTGGATTGCGGTATTTTACTGCGACGAAACCTTCATACCGCGAACACAGTATGCACAGCGCAAACGCCCCCTTCAGTCTGCGCACGGCGGCAAGCACCGCCTCCTTCAGATCGCCGCGGTAGTACTTGCTTAAAAGATGCACCACCACCTCGCTGTCAGTCTGCGAAGAAAATGTATGCCCCTCGGCGATGAGCTCCTCTTTAAGCTCGGCATAATTTTCTATTATGCCGTTGTGCACCACCGAAAATCCGCCGTATGTATGCGGGTGGGCGTTTTCGTCCGACGGTCTGCCGTGCGTTGCCCAGCGCGTATGGCCTATGCCCGACGTGCCGCACAGCTGTTCTGCCGCGCGCTTTAAGGCGTACACCCTGCCCTTCTTTTTTACGGCCGTTATCCTGCCGCCCTCCAAAACGGCGATGCCCGCCGAATCGTAGCCGCGGTACTCGAGGTCCTCCAGTCCCTTATACAATATTTCAGAGGCGCATTTTACGCCAGTGCAACCTATTATTCCGCACATATTACCTCACATGTCACGTATATAGCGCTCTATGCGCTCCAGACAGCGCCCGCAGGCCTCTCTGCTTAGTCCCTCGGCCATCAGTCTGATAACCGGCTCCGTGCCCGACGGTCTGACGACTATGCGCGCGCAATTTTCCTCGGCGCTTACGCCGTCGCAAAATAATAAAAGTTCCTTGCAGAATGCCGCCTCCCTGTCCCTTACGGGCACGGAACGCTCGAGCTGGGGCAGCGGCTCATACCCGCGCAGAAGACGGGAGAGCGTTGCGCCGTGTTCAGCGGCGGCTTCCAGCAGCTTTATGGCAGTTACAAGTCCGTCGCCGGAGGCGCCGTATTTTGAGATTATTATGTGTCCCGACTTTTCGCCGCCGAGCGCCGCGCCCGTTTTGCACATCTTTTTATATACAAACCTGTCGCCCACCATTGTGACGGCGCTCTTTATGCCCTCCGCCGCAAGCGATGATATCAGGGCGGAGTTGGAAAGCACCGTACATACCACGCCCGCACCGTTCATCTCGCCCAGTTCCTTCAGGCGGTTTGAAAGTATGTAAAGCTCGCCGTCGCCGTCCACTACCCCGCCGCTCTCGTCGACGGCTATGCACCTGTCGGCGTCACCGTCGAAGGCAAAGCCGGCATCCAGCCCCTCTCTTTTGACCAGTTCGCACAGCGCAGCCGGCTTTGTGGAGCCGCTTGAATTTATGTTCAGTCCGTCCGGCTCCCCGCCGATGAGGTAAGTTCTGGCGCCAAGCGCGTCGAACACCGACTTAGCTATCTGCCATGCGCTGCCGTTGGCACAGTCAAGCCCTACTTTGAACCCCTTGAAGGAACACACCGAGAGCGAGATCAGGTGGCCTATATACCTGTTGCGGCCGCTCACATAGTCGACCGACCTGCCTATATCGGCGCCCGAAACCGCGCGCTCTTCAAAGCCTTCGGGAAGAACGCCGTCTAAATAGCCCTCAAGCTCGGCTATGATATCGTCGTCAAGCTTTTCGCCGCCAGGCCCTATCAGCTTTATGCCGTTATCGTAAAACGGGTTGTGCGACGCGGAGATCATTATTCCGCAGTCGAAGCCGTCAGTGCGCGTTATATACGACACCGATGCCGTGGTAGTGACGTGCATTATATAAGCGTCGGCGCCTGCCGAAGTGAGGCCGGCGACGAGAGAATACTCGAGCATGTATGAGGAACGGCGCGTATCCTTTCCTATTACCACGCGGCACCTGCCGCCCGCACACGCATTTTCAGAGCCGTTTACCCGTCCGAAACGCAAACCTAAAAATCTTCCCGTCTTGTACGCATGTTCCGCCGTAAGACATACGCCCGCCCTGCCGCGGAAACCGTCGGTGCCGAAATACTTATCCGTTTTTATACCTCCCCTCCGCCCCGTCTTTTATCGCGCTCTGGCGGGCGCGCCCTATGCACAGCTCGCGCTCTGCAACGTTCTGCGTGACTGTCGTGCCGGCGGCGATATATGCGCCCCCGCCGATATGCACGGGGGCGACTATATTGCAGTTGCAGCCGATGAAGCAATGATCGCCGACAGTCGTGCGCGCCTTGACTTTTCCGTCGTAATTGGCAAACACGACGCCGCAGCCGATATTTACGCCGCTGCCCACGTCGGCGTCGCCTATATAAGCGTGGTGCGCGGCCTTGCTGCCATTGCCGAGCGAGGAATTTTTTATCTCCACAAAGTCGCCCACGCGGCAATCTTTTCCCACCTTTGCGCCCCCGCGCAGATATGCATACGGGCCGACGGCAGAATTTTCGCCCACCTCCGAGCAAATGACCGTACTTGAGGATACCGAGGCTCCGCAGCCTATCACACTGTCCTCCACGCGCGAAAAGGCGAGCACCCGGGAATTGCTCTTAAGTTCGGTTTTCCCCGAAACTATGCAAGGTCCGAAGAGACTTACGCCCCGCCCGATCTTTACGGTGCGCTCTACCATTATGCCGCAGCCGCCGAGGCGCGCTCCCAGCTTTTTCAGTTTGCGCGCGGAATAGTATGCGCCCCAAGGCGCTTTGAACGGAAAATACATACGATACTTTTAAGATATGCCGAAAGCCGCCGAAAAGTGAACGCGGGCGGGCACGCAGCATATTATACGGCATGCGCCGCCGCGCATAGAAACGGCGCGGCGGCGCATACTGCTTATATGAAAAAGAAGAAAAACAGAAACAGGCACGCCGGAAACGACGCTCTGCAGAACGACATCGTAAGCGCGAACGAATATACGGGCTTCGTTCAGCATATCCCCGTCTCCAACGAAGACATTGAACTGTATAAAAAAATGTACGGAGGAGGCAGTTTCAACACCGACGATATCGGCAGCTGAACCGCCTTCGCAGAGACAAAAAGCGGGCAATACGAAAACTGAGGCGCGGCGGAAAAAATTTTCCGCCGCGCCCTTCAGCTTTTAAAGAAACAGTATCCTTATGCGCGTTTTCATATCGGGCATAGCCGTGTACTACCTTATTCCACGGTTATCCTGCCTTCGGTCGCCGAATACTGCGAGCCTATAACGCCGCCCAGATAGTCGTTTATGTAATTTATGAGCACCTGGTTGTCGATGAGCGTTTCGTCGAGCAGGATATTGCACCCCCCGAACATCGTATAGCCGTCGCCGCCCTGCTTGAGCATATAGTTGTGGCTGGCTACGGTATAAGTTGCCTCCGGGTCGATATCCTCATACTCTCCCGTTTCCGAATTGAGTACCTGTACATCCTTCACCCTTCTCTCTCCCGCCACGCTCATGAAAGAACCGTCGTCGGCAATCTCCACGGTGCTCTCGACGGAGGTATCTATAGTGTATCTGAGGCCGGATACCTGCAGGAAGCCGCCCGATTCGCCGAGGGCGTTAGTACCGTCAGAAGCCTCTGACATGGTGTTCATGGAGCCGAGCTCGAGCGCGTCGAGTATCTGCTGTCCCGTCGCCTCCACAAGGCAGGCCATGTTGCCGTACGGGTGCACGTTTATAACGTCGCCGTAAGTGACGTCGCCTTCAGGAATGTCGGCACGGATGCCGCCGCCGTTGACGAGACCTATGTCGGCGCCCATCACGGCGCGGTATGCATCGGCGCAGAAGTTGCCTATAGCAGTTTCGCGGTTGCGCACCAGTCTTACGCCGTCGTCGCCGCTCACTGAGAGATCAACCGAAGACTTGCCTACCACCTCGTTTAAAAGCGACTGATACTGCACCTCTACAGAATTCAGGTAGAGTTCTGTGAGGTATGCCATTACGTTGCCCGAATAGTCGGGATCAGCGTTCACCTCTTCTGCGGAGATGAGCTCGGTCGTGAGCTCGTCGTCCGAAGTGTCGGAGGTGCCGTTGGTATCTATCACCAGCTTGCCCGCATTTGCAAACTTTGTGCCCGTGGACGAGAGAAGCACTTCCTCGCCGTCGGCATTTTCAACGGCGTCGCTCTCTACAACGGAGTGCGAATGGCCGTCTAAAACGGCGTCTATGCCGGTGGTGTTGGCGATGAGATCTGTGGAGCGGTAGGGCTCAGACCCCTCCTCTATGCCGAGATGGGATATGGTCACAACATAATCGGCGCCCGCCTCTTTGGCGGCGTCTACGCTCTCCTGCACCCTGTTATAGAGGTTCTGTCCGTCATTGCCCTCGCAGAAGCCGTATATGTATTCCCCGTCCTCGTTCTGAAAGTATGCGGGAGTAGATTTGAACAGCGTTTCGGGGGTGGCTATACCCACGTACGCCACGGTTATGTCGCCGTAAGTTTCGAGCGCGTATTCGTCGAACACCGGCTCGCCCGTCTGAAGATCGATGAAGTTGCAGCAAAGATAGGTCATGTCTGACTGCGCAACAAGGCCGTCCTCGCCGATGAGCGCGTCCATGCCGTAGTCAAATTCGTGGTTTCCCACAGTACCGTAGTCGTAGCCAACAAAATTGCGGAGCTGAACGGGATATTCGCCGTCGGATATGGTACCTATGGCCTCGCCCTGGATAAAATCGCCTATGTCCACGGTGGTGACAGCCCCGTACTGCTGCCACATGGCGTATTTGTAGCCCGCGAATCCCGCAAGCCCCATTCCGTCGTCTGAGGAGTCGAAGCCGCAGTGCACGTCGTTGGTGAACAGCACGGCGATGCTGTCTTCGTCGGACGCCTGCTCCGCGGGATACACCGAACCGGCGTTCTGCGTTGTGCCGTCGGAAAAAGTTATGATGAGTTCTCCGTTTTCGTTGATTGCCACGCTCTCCACGGATATACCGTCTGCACCGTCAGCGCCGTCAGCGCCGTCCGTGCCGTCCGCGCCGTCCGCGCCGGCGCAACCCGCAAGCATTACCGCCATTGAAGTTGCCGTGAGAGCGGCAAGCGCTATTGCGGCCGCTTTTTTTGCCAAACCTTTCAAAATAAACCTCCTGAAATTTCACTCATATTTTCTTTGAGGACGCCTCGGCATTTGCACCCTCCCTTTAAAAATAACAGGCAGATGTAAAAAAAGTTTACAGCAAACTGTAATAAAAAAGTAAATTTTTAAAGCCGCGTACAGGCCAAAAACGCCCGCCGCGGCTCAAGGTCATGCAGAGGCGCCTGCCGGCAATTTGCAACGCCCTCCCTCCGCTTTGATTTTTTTTGTTGACATAAACACCGAATTTTCCGCAATAATCGCCGCCGTAGGATTGGAAAGTAAAGCAAAAAAATACCCCTCGGAGCTCTCCGGCGGGGAGATGCAGCGTGCAGCTATCGCACGGGCGCTGGCCAAACGGCCGAAGGTACTGTTTGCCGACGAACCGACGGGCGCGCTCGACGAAACGACAGGCAGGCAGGTACTCGATTACATAGCAAAATTGCAGAGAGAGTTTGGCCTTACAGTGGTAATGGTTACACACAACCGCAACATAGCAGACATGGCCGACAGCGTTATAGAACTGAACAGCGGACGCGTAACGACAACTTACAAAAACGCGGTCCCCAAGAGCGCATATGAGATAGGATGGTGAAGCCTCTCCATAAAGGATGAATTATGGTTATAAGTTTTAAAAGCTTGTTGAAGCTGTCCTGCATATTTATAGTGGCGTGTTGCGCCGCATTCGTATGCACCCTGTTTTTGAGCTACAACGCCGACCTTGAGGCGATCGCCGAAAACATAACGTCAGGCGAAGCGCTCGTATTGCTCGGGGCACAGCGCTCGATGGGCAAGGTTACGGTGGCCGTTACAGGCGGCTGTCTGGGCGCAACATCCGCTGTAATGCTGCTGTTCTATGTTAAAAACTATATCGACGCACACTCGCGCGAGCTCGGCATTTTAAAGGCGCTCGGCTACTCCGATATATCGGTAGCACGCAAGTTCGCCATATTCGGGCTAAGCATGTTTCTGGGCTGCGCAGCGGGTTACGCCGCGGGATTTTTATATCTGCCCCGCTTCTATGCGGTACAGAACGCCGACGGCATGTTCCCCGAAATGTCTCCGGCATTTCATCCGGAGATCTTCTTTGCGCTCGTCATCGCGCCATCCGCAGTATTCAGCGTGCTCGCCGTGCTCTTTGCACTGATAAGGCTCAGGGCGCCCGCGCTCGACCTCATGTATTGCAGGCGCAATATAAAAGTTAAACAGCGGGCTTACAATGAAAAACTGTCATTTTTGAAAGCGCTTAAGCGAGATACTCTTAAAGCGCACAAACTGCTGGCTTTTTTTGTGGCATTTTCAGCTTTCTGTTTCTCTGCAATGGTGCAAATGTCATTCTCTATGAACGAGCTTGCAAGCAATACTTTTGCCGCAATGATACTTTCAATCGGACTCATACTTGCATATACGTCCCTTCTGATGTCGCTTTCGAGCGCAGTAAAAGGCAACGCCGAAACGATCGCCCTGATGCACGCCCTCGGCTACAGTTCTGCTCAATGCCGCCGAGCAGTACTCGGGGCATACAGGCCGCTCGCATACATAGGTTTTGCTATAGGAACGGCCTATCAGTACGGACTTTTAAAGCTTGTCGTCACCATGATATTTTCCGACGTTGCCGATATGCCCGAATACAATTTCAGCCTGCGCGCCTTACTGATCGCGCTTGCCGCGTTCATAGTTTCATATGAAGCGATAATGTTTTTATATTCGTTCAGATTGAAAAAACTCACTCTGAAGATGGTATTTGACAGATAAACAACGCTATGGGAGAGACGGCTTATGTTTCTGCAACCAAAAGAGCGGCGCCCGCGGGCGCCGCTC
>DVHB01000049.1 GCA_018712405.1 Candidatus Coproplasma stercoripullorum | reverse complement strand
ATATTTGGCAATATAGTATTTATGTTCATTTGGAAAGTTCAGACGTCGGCCCGCTTTCCCGGTCTGTTATAGAATATTGCAAACCTGAAGCGGTATAAAACTATTGCCGCGGCGATAACCGCTATCACGATTGCAACTATTACGACGGTCATTACGTCAATGTCGGTAGCTCCCAGGCAGCGCACGTTGATCCACATCTGGTTTATGGCGGCGAGGTCATCGCCGAAGTCTAACATCACAACGCTGCGGTTGATAACGTCGCCGGTAGGGTATTGCCCGAAGGCCTGCCTTCCGATGCTTATCGTCCCGCCGCTGTAAACCGGATAACCTGCTACGTAGTCGTCATCCTCATAGTCGTGTGTTAGGGTGGCGCCATGCACGTCAACGGTATCCATATCTATATAGATATAGCTGTCCTCGCCGAAGAAGTAGCTTACGTCGTATACATACACATTGTCAAATTCGTAAAAATCTTCGCTGTCTTCGTCGGTCACAACGCCGTAGCACCAGTCGAAGTAGTTGAATACCTCGTCGGCGGCGATTGAGGATGTGTAGCCGATGTAATACATATTGCGCACGGCTATGTCGGGGCGGGAGAGGAAGTTTACAAATGCCTCGGCGGCAATCTGCCGCTGCTCGTTTCCTGCTATGCCGTCCTTGAGCATCACCCAGCCGTCGAACCACAGATTGGTGCTCTCTTCGGGTACCGAATACCATAATTCGGTGTCCTCCTCGTCGGCCTGGTCCATGATATATACTGCGTCGCCCGACCACTGGTAGTTGGCTATGACCTTGCCCGTAACCATGTCGGTCTTGCCGCTGTCGGTCTCAAAGGAATAAACGTTGTCCTTTATGTCCTTTAAAATATCCTCTGCCGCGGCAATCGTCTCGTCGTCGGTGTTGTTCAAAAGTTCGCTGCGCGCCGCATTTTTCTCCTCTTCGCTCATGTTTTTGTCGGCGTTTATCGCATTGAGTTCATCTTCGAACAGAATGGATAGGGCGGCAAAGTATGCATCGCGCACGTTGTCTTTTACTGTCACCGATTTGTAGTAGTCGGAGTTGGTGAGTATGTCGCAGGCAGCAACGTCGGCGTTATCCTCGTCTACAAGTTCGGGATTGAACACAAAGCCTGTTGTGCCCCACATGTAGCAGGCGGCTATGCCGTTCCAGCCGTATTGGTCGAATATGCTGCCGTCGGTGCCGTCGATGTATTCCGAAACGCCGTTTATATAGTAGTTTTCAGGGTTGCTCTCGTCCATAAACTCTTCCGAAAAAGGCTGTATCTCGTCCTCTGCCAGAAGTTTCATTATCATGTAGTCGGAGGGGCATACAAGGTCGTAAACGTCGCCTAAGTTCAGCTGGTTATACAGATCTTCGTTAGTGCCGAAGGTGGAGTATTCCACGCGTACGTCAAAGCCGTAGTTCTGTGAATTGAACCATTCGGTGAAGTCGTCAATCACGCTGTTTACGCCCATGATGTAGTCCTCGCCGGTGTACGGGTTTTCAATGTCTATGGCTTCGTCGTCGCCCCAGTCGCCCAGGTCGATATATTCCTCCCAGTTGGATACGCGGAGCACCACGGTGTCGTCCTGTGCGGAACATCCTGCAAGCACGAAGGTGGGAGCGGCAAGCAGACAGGCCGCGGCTACCGCAAAAATTCTTATCTTCTTCATATGCGTTCCTCCGTCGTCTTCTTTTTGCCGGAGAGTACGTTCATCAGCACCACGATTATGACAACTACAAGGAAGATTATTGTGGAGAGCGCCCACAGCGCCGTCTTTATGTCCGTCTGACCGCCCTTTGTCGCATTCACGACGTATGTGCTTATCGTGTCAAAGGTGGAGGGCTTTGTATAGGTGGTGATGAAGTAGTCGTCCAAAGAGAGCGTCACCGCAAGCATGAAGCCCGAAAGTATGCTGGGGAGCAGCTGGGGTATAACAACTTTGAACAGCGCCTGTGTGGGCGTTGCGCCAAGGTCGAGCGCCGCCTCATAGAGATTGTTGTCCATCTGCTTCAATCGGGGAATAACCGAAAGATATACAAAGGGCGTGCAGAGCACTACATGCCCCAACACGAGGGGGACGAATGTCTCCTTGCCTATGCCGAGGAGCACAACCAAAAGTACGCACAGCGAAAAGCCTGTGACTACGTCGGCGTTTACCACGGGTATCTGGTTGGCGTAGTTGATGAGGTGTTTTGCCGTTTTTTTCGAGTAAAATGCGCCTATCGCGCCAAGTGTTCCCAAAATAGCGGCAATGAGCGCCGAACCGAGCGCGAGCGCCACGGTGCCGCCTATCATTCCCCTGAGTTCCTCGTTTTCGAACAGGGTTATATAGTTCTGAAAAGAGAAGCCGTCTATCGCGCCGCCCACCATGGTGGCATCGGTAAATGAGTATACGGCGAGCAGCAGTATTGGTACATATATGAACGCGAGTATGAGCACCAGCCATATGACGCTTAAAACTTTTTTAGTTATCTTCACAGTATCGTCCTCCCTGCCGCGTCGCCGCTGTCGTTGAATCTGTTTGTGGCGAGGGTTATTATGAATATGATTATCAGCAGTATGAGCGAGATCATCGAGCCGTTGTTCCAGTCGTATGTGGCAAAGTAACTGCCTATAAGGCTGCCCATGATGTATGTGCTGTTATACAGCATATCCAGGACGACGTAGTTGGTCATGGAGGGCAGCAGTACCATCGTCACGCCCGAAATAATGCCGGGAACGGAGAGGGGGAGTATCACCCTCATGAACACGGTGAACGAGTTAGCGCCCAGATCTTCCGCCGCCTCGGTGAGGCTCTTGTCGAGCTTGGAGAGCGAGGTATAAAGAGGCAGTATCATAAAGGGCAAAAAGTCGTAGGTCATGCCTATGACAGTGTTTAAAAAGGGGTACATCGCAATATTAGTTTCTATCGCGGTGAGTATCTCCTTGAGCGCCGTTATTCTCAGCGTAAAGTTTATCCACATGGGAAGAACAAACAGCATGAGGAGCACGTACTTCTTTTTGAACTTGCTCCTTGCAAGGATATAGGCCACGGGATAGGCTATCACAAGACAGATGAGCGTCGTCACCGCGGCAATGGCTATGCTGTATAACAGCGTGCCTAAAGTGTTGTCGTTGGTGAAGAACTGAATAAGGTTGTCGAAAGTGAACTCGCCCGTGCTGTTGGTGAAAGCGTAGTAAATAATGACAAGCAACGGGCAGATAACAAACAGAATCAGAAAGGCGGCATACGGTATGCACAGCTGCTTTCTGTTGAAACGCAATGAAAGGGCTTTTGTCATTTCTTTTCACCTGCCGCGGGTTTTAATGTGAGTTTTATCTTGTCGGCGGGAATGATAAGGCTTACCTGGTCGCCAATGTTCCACAGATCGGGACAGGCGAGCACATAGTCCTCCTCGTTTTCTTCCGTCCTTACGATATAGCGGTAGTGGTCGCCTTTATATATCATTGATATGATGTTGCCTTCAACGCCGCCTGCATCCTCTTCATCGCTCATCGTTATATCCCTGAAGCCCACTTCAACGGTGACTTCGGTATCGGTGAGGTCGAGCTTTTCGCCTGCAGCGGTGATGAGGTAGCCCTCCTCGTCGAGATGAGAGCCGGGGTAGAGCTGGGTCACGTCGCAGTCGAATTCGCCGTCGCCGAATTTTACGGTGTTGTTCTTTGTTATTACGCCGTCGTACTTGTTTTCGGTGTAAACTTTCTCCATTATATGAATGCCGTCGGGCTCTATCCTCATGCCTATCACGGCGTCGGGCGCGGCGTAAGCGGTGGACTGGATGACAATCTCAAACCTGCCTACTTCCACGGTAATTTCATAGTGCACGCCTTTGAACACGGTTGAGGTCACCCTGCCTGTGAGCTGCCCCTCGCCGGGCGCGCATATCTTTATATCCTCGGGGCGCACAACAACGTCGACGTACTGGTTTATCTCGTAGTCGTCCAAACAGTCGAACTCGGCGCCGCAGAATTTGACCTTCAGCTTGCCGGTCATCATACCGTTGAAGATATTGCTCTCGCCTATGAAGTCGGCGACGAAGGTGTTTATAGGCTCGTTGTAGATGTCTGTGGGGGTGCCTACCTGCTGGATCTCGCCATCATTTATTACAACGATCTTGTCGCTCATGGTGAGCGCTTCTTCCTGGTCGTGCGTCACATATATAAATGTGATGCCCAGCCTTCTATGCATCTCCTTGAGCTCTATCTGCATCTCCTTGCGCATCTTAAGGTCGAGCGCGCCGAGCGGTTCGTCCAAAAGGAGAATTTCTGGCTCGTTTACTATCGCCCGCGCAATGGCAACTCTCTGCTGCTGTCCGCCGGAAAGGGTGGAAACCGAGCGTTTTTCAAAACCTTCAAGGTCAACTATGTCCAGAACGCGCTTTACCTTTTCGTCTATCTCGCGGCGCGAGAGATGAGTGCGTTTTTTTACCAGTTTGCCGTTCCTGTCGGGTACGTCGGTATCAACTTTTTTAAGGCGCAGACCGAAGGCAATGTTTTCGTATACGTTGAGGTGGGGGAATAGCGCATAGCGCTGGAATACCGTATTTACCGGCCTCTTATTGGGCGGCAAGTTGCTTATGTCCTCTCCGTTTAAAAGTATCTGGCCTGAAGTGGGCAGATCGAAGCCGGCTATCATGCGCAGCGTCGTCGTTTTGCCGCAGCCCGATGGACCGAGAAAGGTGACGAATTCGCCCTTTTTGACGGTGAGGTTAAAGTTTTCGACGGCTATGGTATCGTCGAAAGATTTGCATACGTTTTTAAGTTCGATGATGGTGTTCGCGTCGCTCATTGCTTACTCCTTAAGGTATTAAAAGTTTGGGGGCGTGGATATCCACAGTATCTTTGCCGTAGTCTTGCCTGCGTTGCTCACGCAGTGTGTCTTGTTTGCCTTATAATAAAAGGTCTCGCCGCGTTTGCAGACGTACGCCTTTTTGCCGAGGGTTATCCTCACTTTGCCGTCGAGCACATAGCCGAATTCCTCGCCGTCGTGAGGAAAATCCTCCGAGGAGGCGGCGCCGGGGAGCAGTTCTAAGATGACCGGCTCCATCATGTTTTTCTGCGCGTTGGGGATTATCCATTTCAGTGTCATTCCGTCGTCGCGCTTTTCAATAAAATCGTCCGCACCGAACACAACGCGTTCGTCGTCCTCCTTTTTAAAGAACTCGGCAAGATCGGTGCCGAGCGCGGCCAGAATGTCGCATAAAGTCGCAATGGAGGGGGAAGTGATGTCGTTCTCAAGTTGCGAGATGTATCCCTTTGTCAGTTCGCATCTGTCTGCAAGTTCCGCCTGCGACAGGTTAAGCTGTTGTCGCAGTTGTTTGATTTTGCTGCCGATTTCCATACAGTAACACCCCTGTAACTAAACAAGCCGTTTAAAAATAGTAAACGTACGGTTAAACTCCGCGTTTAAAATTATTAAACGGTTAGCAATTTTAAACAAAAAGTTTAGTAATAATAACCGTGAATGATTATAAGTGCATATGCGCAATATGTCAACCAAATATTTCAAATTTTTGAATGTGTAAAATTTTGACAGTTTTATGTCGGTTTTGTGAAAATATAACAGCACGGTCGGCCGATTGATACGCGCGCGCGACAAAATAATATAATTAATAGTGCCTGTGCAGCAAGGTCGCCCGCCAGGGGCGCCATTTCTTCGGCTCTCATTGACGCTGTGCTTTATATCAGCAACCAGGCTATCCGCAAATAGAACGTTAAATTAAACGGCAGCCGGAGGAGGGGTCATCGTGCTGCCGTTTGAAAAGAATATGCCGAAGACTCATGAGTCTTCGGCATTGCGGAATTTTTTGGTTGTACACAGAAAATCGGGTGCGACGCACCCGATTGCAATTTGCTATAAACTTATTGCCCTGCTCTTACTCCATCTCGTTGAGCCTTTTGGCAAGGCCGCTCTTCTTGTTGGCGGCGGTGTTCTTTTTGAGAACTCCCTTTGAAACGGCGCCGTCGATAACCGAGCAAGTTTCGGGGAACATGGCCGTAGCTACAGCCTTATCTCCGCTTTCAACAACGGCAAGGAACTTTTTCATAGCGTTTTTGACCTGGGTCTTAACGATTCTGTTCCTCATAGTCTTCTTTTCGGTTACAAGAACGCGCTTTTTCGCTGACTTTATGTTAGGCACTTCAATCTCTCCTTTAAGCGTATCAATGAAATTCTTGAGTAATTTTATCATAAAAAAATGGCATTGTAAACTAATTTTTGCCGTCTTTCGCATTTTTTTCATATAAATTTTGGCTGCAAATAAAATATTTATATGATTTGCTTTGCCAAAAGCCGTCGCCCGCTCGTGTGCATGTTCGACAGCGGCATCGGCGGACTCAACCTGCTTTACGCCTGCCGGCGCCGCCTGCCCGGCGCCGACTATTATTACCTTGCCGATAACTATTTCGTCCCCTACGGTAACCTTGCAGAGGAGGAGGTCAGACGTCGGGTATTCAGATTTTTCAAAGAAATATCCGCGCTTCGTCCCGACGCCGCTGTCGTCGCATGCAATACCGTCACCGCGGAGTGTATTGCCGACCTGCGTGCCGTATTCCCGTTCCCGATAATCGGAGTGGAACCTGCCGTAAAACAGGCGGCAAAACTCGGCGGTAAATTTCTTGTTCTTGCCACAGAGGCGACGTGCAAAAGCAAGTCCTTTCTCCGGCTCATTTCGGCTTACGGCGGAGAGGCCGAAGTGTACCCTTTGAAGGGGCTTGCCCGTGAGATTGAAAATAATATATTTTCGCTCGATGCCGAAGCGCTCGCGTCCGGTCTTCCGGGGGGTGATTACCGCTCTGTGGTCCTTGGCTGCACTCACTATATTTTTATTGCAAAATCCATACAAAAACGCTATTCCGCGCAAGTTTTTGATGGGATGGCAGGGACGGCTGACCACTTAGTGACCATTTTAGGGAATTTTGACCACTTTTCAAAAGAAAGGGGTAAAATAGCCTTTTTTTGCGGCGATTTTGCTAAAAATCGTGCAATTTTTGAAAAACTTGAACATAATGATTTTTAAATTTGTGTTTCTGATCACAAAAAATTTTTCAGCAAATTGCAAAAAATTTAAAAAAAATTAAAAAAACATTGTTTTGGTGGTTGACAGTGGTCACGTTTTGTGGTACTATTAATTCACAGTTTATTAAGGGTAGTAAAAATGTTTTTTCTCACGGGCGAGTACAACCACCAGTTGGACGCGAAAAACAGAATACGAATACCTGCAAAGCTCAAAAAAGAGTTGGGCGATAACTACTATTTCGCCAAGGGTACCGACGGCTGTATTTTCATATTCCCCGAAGAGATAGCTAAGGAACAATTTGCCAAGATAAACGAGGAAAAGATGTCCGACGCGGAAAAGCGCCGCGGCATTCGTTCTTTCACAAAGTCGTTTGCAGCGGCTGAAGAGGACAATCAGGGAAGGGTGGTTCTTCCCGCAAATTTAAGGGAGTTTGCCCACATCAAAAAGGACGTGGTTTTCTGCGGAGTAGGCAACAGAGCCGAGCTTTGGGCAAAAGAGGTCTACGACGAATACTTCGCCGACGACGACGAAAACTACAACGAATACTTCGATTCCCTCGGAATTTAAAATGGGCGCTTTTTCACACTTTCCCGTAATGCTCGAAGAGTGCATGGAGGGGCTGAACATAAAGAGCGGAGGGGTATATTTCGACGGAACGCTCGGCGGTGCCGGACATTCCTATGAAATTCTCAAACGCTCCTCGCCCGACGGCAGACTCATAGCCACCGATCTCGACGACGAGGCGATAGCGGCGGCGACGGAGAGGCTCTCGTCCTTTCCCGGAAGGTTTTTTATTCACAAATCCAACTTCAAAAACTTTGAACAGGTTTTGCTTGAAGAGGGTGTAGGCAGTCTCGACGGCGTGATGCTCGATTTCGGAATCTCGAGCCACCAGATAGACGAGCCCGAACGCGGATTTTCGTATATGGCGCCCGACGCCCCGCTCGATATGCGCATGGACACGTCGGCGGCGCTCACCGCTGAAGAGGTGATAAACGAATACCCGCAAAAAGAACTCGCAAGGATACTTAAGCAGTACGGCGAAGAGAAGTTCGCGCCGCAGATAGCCGCAAATGTGGCCAAAGCGAGGGCGCGCGCACGTATTAAAACCTGCGGCGAGTTCGCAAAAATAATCGAAGAAAGCATACCCGCGAAATTCCGTCAGAACGGCCCTGCCGCCCGTAAAAGTTTTCAGGCAGTGCGCATAGAGGTAAACGGAGAACTCGACGGTTTGTACGAAGCCGTGTTAGGCCTTACCCGAAGGCTTAAAAAGGGCGGAAGGATAGCCGTGCTTACCTTTCATTCGCTGGAAGACAGAATTGTTAAAAATGCTTTCCGGTTTCTGGAAACGGACTGTGTGTGTCCGAAAGAACTTCCCGTTTGCGTTTGTGGAAAGAAAAGAGAAATAGAAATAATTACAAAAAAGCCTGTCGTGGCCGGCCCGAAAGAGATGGTGTTAAATTCACGTTCCCGTTCGGCTAAGCTGCGGGTAGCGCAAAAAATCGTTTAGACGATTACAAAATCGGCACAATTTTAAGGAGTGGACTATGTCAGTTGCATCATCGGTAATCGAAAGAAATACGTATTTACAACAGCCAGCACAGACCGAAGCGGCCGGCGTCGACGCAGACCGCCTTCACAATTCACGCATGAGGAATAATCTTGCCCGTCTTCTCGACCCTGCGAATACCACGCAGGATGTCGTTGCGAGCATCGACGCCGAAGGTACAAACGTCATAAGAACTACTCCCGTAGAGGTTGAGCCCGAAGAGCCGCGCTCCGCACACGACATGCTGTACGGTCCCAGGCGTGCGACAAAGGCTACCGTCACGAGGGGCATAGTTGCACAGAATACGCAGGCCGAGCGTCAGCCTGTATTCATGGTGACGAATGCGCGTGCCGACGCCGATATTTTCCGCGCCGACAACCCCATCAATGCCATCGGCGCTCTCAACGAACCCATCATCAACCGTCAGGCATATGCGTCCACGCCCGCAGAGGCGTATGCGGCCGCAAGGGCAATTGCGGCGGCAACGGCGCCTGTTGCGCCGGCGCCTGCTGTTCAGCAGATCCAGGTTCCCGAATCAGAGAGCGAGGATCTTCGTCCTACTGCTACTACGATACAGTATCAGACCATAGGGGCTGACGGCACCGTTATAATCGACAGTCCCGCCCGTGCAAAGCAGGAGGGGGAGATCGACCGCCCCGCAGAGCGCGAAGAAAATGTTAAAAAGCTCACGCTGTCAAGGCGTGATAAAACTATAATCGGTATTATAGTGGGGCTTATCATGGCCGTATTCGTGCTCATTATTGTAAACTCAGCGGTCATATCCAATCTCAACAACGATATCGACAGACTCGAGGGCATGGCGGAAACGGCTCGCACAGAAATGAGCAGCGCAGCTTCTGAATATGAAAACCTCACCTCCCGCGAAAGCATTTATAATTTAGCGGTTGAAATGGGCTGGATAGACTGAGTTCCATGCCAAAACTATTACGGAGATAATGCGTATCAAAAACAGAATAAAACAACAAGGCGGTTTTTCCGTCACTGTTCTACAAAAGAGGTTATTGTCGGCAAGTCTGGCAATAGCCTTTATTTTTTGCGTAATTATCGGCAGGTTCTTCTTTATACAGGCCGTTTGGGGCAGCGAGCTCGTTATAAGGGCCACCGACCAGTGGAACAGGGAAGTACCCGTCATAGCCTCGCGCGGGGAGATATACGACAGGAACGGCGCCGTGTTCGCAGGCAACGAGAATACCTATACGGTATTCGTCCGCCCGAACGCCGTCGAAGACAAAGAGTATTGCGCCGCCGTGCTTGCCGGTATCTTCGGTCTCAGTGCTTCGTATGTCCTTGAAACCATTTCAAAGAGAGGCGTTTCCGAAGTGACGTTAACGCGCCATGTTTCGCATGAGAGCATAGTTGAGATGATCTCATATGACCTTGCAGGGGTTTATTATGCCCGCGACAACACGCGTGAATACACCTACGGCGACGTGCTCTGTCAGGTGCTCGGCTTCACTTCGGTGGACGGAACGGGCATTTCTGGGCTGGAAAAGTACTATAACGGACTGCTTGCTGGCGAAAACGGTGAGATAATGTATACCACCGATATAGTAGGAGTTGAGACGGAAAATTCCGCAATAGTCTATTCCCCCGCAAAGGACGGTTCAGGCATCTATCTCACTATCGACGCTGAAATACAGCTCGCGGCCGAACAGACCATGCGCGAAGTATACGCTTCGAGCGGGGCGAAGTCGGTTTCGTGCATAGTGCTCGATCCTCAGACCTTCGAGATACTTGCGCTTGTGAATTATCCGTCGTACGATTTAAACGACGTGCCGCGCGACGATACTGAGACGTTGAATACACTTTCGCGCAACAAAGCGGTAGTTGATATTTACGAACCCGGCTCTACTTTCAAAGTCATCACCGCGGCAATAAACCTTGAGGAATATTTAAACGGTAACGCTGCGGCGTTCTCACCGAACTATGTATTCAACTCTTCGCGCACACGCTCTGTGGACGGAACGACGATTAAGTGTTGGTCTGACCACAAAAACGGCAAACATTCCAATCAGACGCTTGCGCAGGCACTCAACAACAGCTGCAACCCTTGCTTTACCGATATCGCCCTTTCTCTCGGCAAAGAAACGTTTTACAGCTATCTCTCCGCCTTCGGTTTCGGAAACGTAACCGGTATTGATTTTTCGGGCGAAGCCGTCGGCATGCTTCTGCCGCAGTCGCTTGTCAGGAATTGCGATCTGGCACGCATAGGCTTCGGGCAGACGATAGCCGTCACCCAGCTCCAGCTGGCATGCGCTGTCGCGGCGGCGGTAAACGGCGGCAACTATTATGTGCCACGGCTTTTAAAGGGGGTAGTCACGGAGGACGGTTCTGTAGAGGAGATAGAAACTATTTTAAAGAACAAGGTGATCAGTGAAGAGGCCTCACGCCTTCTCGCTGAAATGCTTGAAGGTGTTGTTACCGAGGGCAGCGGCAAAAAGGCCTATATAGAGGGATATAAGGTGGGCGGCAAGACGGGCACTGCACAAAAGTATGAGGATGGCAGGATAGCTGCGGGGAAATACGTTTCGTCGTTCATCGGATTTTTCCCGTCCGACGATCCTCAGTATCTTGCTCTTATTACCGTTGACGAGCCGCAGGGTACATATTACGGCAGCGCTGTGGCGGCTCCCGCGGCAAGGGCTGTTTTTGAAGATATCATAGCCATAAAAAATATTCAGCCATATGAATAATGAGTGTGCGGCGATGCGTTAAAATTGAAACCGTGCAAAACATAGACTTGAAACGGAGACTTTGATTATGAAACTTGACCAACTTGCACATGCAGTCGGCTGTACCGGCGTAATGTCGGATATGGAAATAACCGGACTTTGCACCGACAGCCGCAGGGCAAAGGCGGGAGATCTTTTTTTCTGTTACAGAGGACAAAAATTTGATTCGCACAGTTGTGTGGTGCAGCTGAAAGAGGCTGGCGTCGCCGCGCTTGTCTGCGAGAGAAAACTCGATTGCGATCTGCCGCAGATAGTTGTCGCTGACGGCAGGGCGGCTGTGGCAAAAGCGGCGCGTATCTTTTATGGTGAGGCTGACAGGGTTTTGAAACTTGTTGCCGTGACGGGAACCAACGGTAAAACGACTACGACTTATATGCTGGATTCGATCTTTCGCGCGGCGGGCAAAAAGTGCGGGATAATCGGCACTTTGGGGATAACGTACGGCGGCCGTTTCATAGCGCCCGAACTCACCACGCCCGATCCTGTTTATCTGCATTCTGTATTGCGTGACATGGCCGACTGCGGCGTGGAGTACGTCTTTATGGAGGTTTCTGCCCACGCGCTGTACTTTGATAAGGTAGCCGGTCTTAAGTTCGAGGCTGGAATATTCACTAACTGCACGCAGGATCATCTCGACTTTTTCCAGGATATGAGCAGTTATGCTGCCTGTAAAAAGAAGCTGTTCGAGGGGGGACGATGCCGACGTTCCGTGATAAACATCGACGATGCCGTTGGCAGGGAAATAGCCCGTTTTGCTCCGTCGCCGATGACTTACGGGCTCAATAACCCTGCCGACGTATTTGCCGTGGATGTGGAGGAGAGTATAGAGGGCGTAAAGTTTATATTGAATCTTTGCGACGAACTGTATGAAGTTGAGCTTCACGTGCCCGCCGTGCACAACGCTTACAACGCCATGGCAGCGGCGACGTGCGCCAAACTTCTGGGCGTGAATATCGAAACGATAGCAAAGGGGCTAGCCGCGCTCAGAAGCGTGCCCGGGCGGCTTGAACGTGTGGGCTGTTTCAACGGGGCGCATATCTTCGTAGATTTCGCGCACACGCCCGACGGGTTGGAAAAGTCGCTCTCGTCGCTCAAAAAGCTGTGCCGGGGGAGGCTGTATTGTCTGTTCGGCTGCGGCGGCAACCGCGATAAAACAAAGCGCCCGCTCATGGGGGCCGTCGCTGCAAAGTATGCCGACTTTTGTATAATTACCTCTGATAATCCCCGCTATGAGGATCCTTACGACATCATCAGGGAGATAGAGGACGGAGTGAGGCCGTCCGGTAAGTCGTATGTTACGGTGACTGACAGGGAAACGGCCACGGAGTATGCGCTAAATCTTCTAAAGGATGGCGATGTATTGCTTGTTGCGGGAAAGGGAGGCGAAAACTATCAGGAGATAATGGGTATAAAACACAGCTATAATGACAATACGGTTATAAAAAACATTATAGGCTGAACGGCTGAATATACTAAATATTGATGAAGACGGCAGGCGCCGCCGCAATGGCGGCATTTTTAATTTCATTTGTCCTCTGCCTTGTTTTAAGGCCGCTGTTAAAGCGTCTCAAGGCGGGGCAATATATTCTTGGATATGTAAAGGAGCACAGGGATAAGAGCGGCACGCCCACAATGGGCGGGCTGGCTTTTATCTGTGCGGCGGTCATAGTCTGTCTGATCTTCTGCGGGGTAAATTCGGTCACGGCAAACCTCACGCTCGTCATAACGGCGGGTTTCTGTCTCGTAGGTTTTGCCGATGATTTTTTGAAGATCTACCGGAAGGACAACCTCGGATTAAAGCCATACCAGAAGATAATCTTCCAGTGCGCCATAGCGGCTATAGCCGCCGCCTACTGCTATGTAAACGGTTTAACTCTGCTCAGTATTCCGTTCACTTCGCTGTCCGTCGATCTCGGCTGGGGAGTGATCCCGCTTGTCATATTTGTGTTTCTCGCAACAGTAAACTGCGTCAATCTAACCGACGGGCTCGACGGGCTCGCGGGCGGCACATCGCTTGTATATCTCTTTTTCTTCGGTGTACTCATCTTTTCAGCCGAAGGAAACTTCCACATTCTGCCCTTTGCTATGTGCGGGGCGCTTGCGGCCTTTCTGGTGTTCAACGTAAGCCGCGCCTCCGTCTTTATGGGCGATACGGGCTCTCTCGCACTTGGAAGCTTTATAAGCTGCGTCTCGGTGTTTACCGGTAATGCGCTGTATATTCCAATAATAGGCATAATGTTCGTTGTTTCGGGAATATCCGTAATACTTCAGGTAATATACTATAAGCGGACAAGGCGCAGGATCTTTCTGATGGCGCCCGTCCATCATCATTTTCAGATGAAGGGCTTTACCGAGAGCAAGATATCCTATGCGTATTCCGTTATAACGGCTCTTGCGGGGCTTTTGTGTCTGATTTTTGCTTGAGGTGTGGAAGGTGTATTTCAAAAATCAGAAGTTTTTGGTTGCAGGCATGTCAAAATCGGGCGAAAGTTCGGCCCGATTTCTTCTTAGGCGGGGCGCGGAGGTCTATCTTTACGACGATGTAGTCAGCGACAAAATCTCAGCGCTCATGACCGAACTGACGCTGCTCGGCGCGCACCCCGTCGACGCCGACGGCCTGGAGCGCGCGGTAAGCCTGTGCGATATTTTAGTTCTCAGTCCCGGCATCCCCATAGATAATTCTCTGCCCGTGTCGTTCAGACGGCAGGGCAAGTGCATTTTGGGCGAAGAGGAACTTGGCGCCCTGTTTTTGCGTGCGACGGCGGTGGCGGTCACGGGCACCAACGGCAAGACGACTACGGTATCCATGATAGACGGCATTTTGAAGGCTGCGGGCAAAAATTCGGTTATGTGCGGAAATATCGGAAATCCTCTCGTTGGCGAGGTGGAAAAACTCGACTTCGACGACTTCGCCGTCATAGAGATATCCTCCTTCCAGCTTGAAACGCTCTCCAGCCTGCGTCCGCACGTCGCGGTCATCACCAACATAACCGAGGATCACCTGAACAGGCACTATAACATGGAAAACTACATATTTTTAAAGAGCAAGATACTGCGCAACCTGCGCGGCAGCGAATACGCCGTATTGAATGCCGACGACAAGATCGTCGGTGCCTTTGCCGAAAAGATCAGGTCCAGAGTCATATTTTTTTCTATGAAGCCGCGCTCCGACGGCGTGTGGTGCGAAAACGGCGCGGTATACTGTGAGGGCGTGCGCATATTCTCAGTAACCGATATGCAGGCAAGCGGCACGCACAACGTATATAACGCTCTCGCTGCGATAGCCGCGGCCGAGGCGCTCGGGCTGGACGTAAAGGAGGCCGCCAGGGCCGTCTGCTCCTTCAAGGGCGTGCGTCACAGGATAGAGACGGTGTGCGAGCGCGACGGCAAAACTTACATTGACGACAGCAAGGGCACAAACGTCGACGCGGCGATAAAGGCAGTGGATTGCATGCGCCGCGAAACGGTCATGCTGCTCGGCGGCAAGGATAAGGGGTACGAATACTATCCGTTGTTCAAAAAAATAAAGGAGAGCCGCGTCGTTCACACGGTGCTTTACGGCGAAAACCGTTTCAGACTGCTCTCCGCAGCACAGGAGGCAGGTTACAGCTCCTTTTCGCTCTGCACAGATTTTGAAATGGCGGTGAAACTTGCCGATCATACGGCGAAATCTGGTCAGAACGTGCTTTTAAGCCCCGCAAGCTCGAGCTTCGACGAATTTTCGGGGTACGAAGAGCGGGGCGATGCCTTCGCCCGCATGGTGAAGGGCGGAAATGAGGGGGCTTAAAATAAGCGCCGCGGGCAGGACGCGCGGCGATATCCCGCTCATCGTCTGTGTGAGCTTAATGGCGTGTTTCGGTTGCCTGATGATATATTCGGCGAGCAGCTACGTGGGGGAAGTGCAATACGGCGACAGTCTGTATTTCGTGAAAAAACAGCTCCTCGGCGTGGTGGCCGGCGGGGCGGCGATGGCATTTTTCTGCTTTTTCCCATATTATAAACTGTATAAGTTCAGGTATGCCGCCGTCGTAATCGCGGCTGTGCTTCTCGCGCTTGTATTTGTTCCGGGCATAGGCGTTACCAACTACGGTGCCACACGCTGGATAGGCTTCGGTTCGTTCACCATTCAGCCTTCTGAGATAGCCAAGTATGCCTATGCGCTGTTCACTGCCGCGTATTTTGCAAAAAATTACCGCAAGGTCAAAACGGTGCGCGGCGTGCTGCCCGTGCTCGGGGTGGGCGCGCTGTTCTGCGTGCTCGTGATTTTAGAGCCGAATATGTCCATCACCATGTGTTTGGGACTTCTCATGCTCGCGCTCGTTTTTTTGAGCGGCACCAATTTAAAGACTTTCGCATTCGTCCTCATTCCCTGCGCGCTCGCCGTGCCCGTTCTCATTATAGCCGAGCCGTACAGGCTGGAGCGCCTTTCGGCTTTTCTCGACCCGTGGTCGTCGCCGCTCGACGAAGGGTACCAGCTCATCCAGTCTTTCTACGCCCTCGGCAACGGCGGGCTGTTCGGCGTTGGGCTGTTCAACTCCACGCAGAAATACCGCTTTCTGCCGTTTGCCGAAAGCGACTTCATTCTCTCGGTGATGGGGGAGGAGCTCGGATTCTTCGGCATAACTGTATTCTTCTGCGCCTGCGCGTTCATAATCTGGAGGGGCTTACGAATTGCGAAGAGGTGTTCCGAGCCTTTCGGGTATCTGCTTGCCGCGGGGTTTACGCTCGTCTACGGCATACAGGTAGTGATAAACGCGCTCGTCGTAAGCGGCACTATCCCGCCTACCGGGCTTCCGCTGCCGCTCATATCCAGCGGCAATACCTCGCTCATCATAACCATGGCTTCCATGGGCGTGCTTTTCAACATCTCGCGCTCATGCGGTGAGGATAAGGGCGCTTCACGGCTGCTTTTTGGCAAAAAGCAGCCCGTTAACAATTAAAAACTTTTTCCCGTATAATAAAATATCATAATGTTGCGCCGCGCTGTGCGCGGCGTGCGGCGGCGCGGAATCGTCAGTTGCGCCGCATACCGTTCAGGCCGTGGCGCGCATTCAGCGCCTTCGGCCCGAATTTACATACTCGGAGATAATATGGATAAGTATATCATCAACGGAGGGAATAAATTATACGGTGAAATCAAGGTGCAGACGGCAAAAAATTCCGTTCTGCCCATTCTTGCCGCGGCAGTTCTCACTGACGGAGAGGTGAGAATTTTAAATGCGCCGCACATTACCGACGTAAAAAATATGGTCAAGATACTCGCCTGCCTCGGCTGCAGGGCAGTGTATGACGGCGGGGATATAATAATCGATTCGTCGTCGGCCGACTGTTTTGAGATACCGCGTGCGCTCGCGCATGAGTTGCGTTCCTCGGTATTTTTGCTCGGACCTGTGATATCGCGCTTTGGCAGGGCAAAGATAGCCTATCCCGGCGGCTGCGATATCGGTCTCCGGCCCGTAGATCTGCATCTCAACGGCCTCAAAAGGCTGGGGGTGAACATAAGGGAGAGTAACGGCTACATACTTTGCGAATGCGGCAAGCTTGTCGGCAATGAGATAATGCTCGACTGTCCGAGCGTGGGCGCCACCGAAAATATAATGCTTGCCGCGGTGAAGGCAGAGGGTGAAACGGTGATAAAAAACGCTGCAAGAGAACCGGAGATAGAGGACCTGCAAAAATTTTTAAACGCTATAGGCGGCAGGGTGCGCGGCGCGGGCAGCGGCACCGTAGTCGTCGAAGGGGTCAAAAAACTTTCGGGAACGGCTTTCCAGCCCATGGCCGACAGAATAGAAGCGGGCACTTTTTTAATTGCTGCAACCATGTGCGGCGGCGAGATTGCGGCAAGGGGAGTCAGCGGCGAAAATATAAGCTCGCTTTTACATAAACTTAGAGAAAACGGTTGCAAAATATATGCAAAAAATGATAAAATAATATTAAAAAGAGAGGGTAGGCTTGTCTCGGTAAAATCAATAGAAACGCAGCCATACCCGGGTTTCCCCACTGACCTGCAGGCTCAGATGACGGCGCTCTGCTGTATCTGCCGCGGTCAGTCGCTGATCACGGAAAATCTGTTCGAAACGCGCTTTAAATATGTTCCCGAACTCAGGAAGATGGGCGCGGACGTCACGGTCGTAGACAGGAACGCCTTCGTGCGCGGCGTGGATAAATTCAACGGCGCCACGGTAGTGGCATGCGATCTGCGCGGCGGAGCCGCTCTTGTGCTTGCGGCGCTTTCGGCAGACGGAAGGAGCGAGGTCCTCGACCTTTCGCATATCGACAGGGGTTACGGTTTGTTTGAATATAAACTCCGTTCTCTCGGCGCAGATATCGTAAGAGTGGCGGTGTAGCTGGCTGTGTGACTGAAAATGTCATAAGGGCGTTCCGGAATTCTTGATACATACGGAGAAATTTATGAAGTACATAAGAAAAGCAATAGCGCTTGTGCTGGTCGCCGTGTTCATAGCGGCGGTAGCTATAGGCCTCAGCGTAATTTTTGCGGTGCGAAACATCAATGTATTCACCGTTGATTATACTGCGTCGGGCGATTCCGACGGGACTGACGAGTTTGCGGATACCGTATCAGGAATAAGGGAGAGCCTGTCTCAGTTCGAAGGCCGCACGATAGTCACCGTGAACGAGGAGGATATCTCAGCCATTGTGGCGGAGAGCGGTTACGCCGAGTTTGTGTCGGCGGAGAGGGTGTACCCGTGTACGATAAACGTTACAGTGAAAGAGAGGCTGGAAGTTTTTGCCGTGCCTGCGGATGACGGCTCAGGATATGTCATTCTTGACGGGAACTGCAATGAAATGGTGACAAAGGCTGAAAATGTAAACAACCTCGACGGTTCCCCCAACGTATTACTGGATGTGCCGCAGGAAGATTATGCTCTTGTGGCTGATATCCTTAGTTCTTTCGGCGAAAAATTTTCCTCCGTACGAGCTTTTGCAGAGAGTGTTACGGCTGTAAATGATTCTATACTCGGCGAACTTCTGCGCATAAAACTGCGCTGCGGCGTCACAATGGAGATCAGAGAGTATAAAGTTCATACAGAGGAAAAGGCGCAGGCTCTTTTCAACGCATTCGACTTGACTCCCGATTATCTGAAACTCGACGGATATATGTATTGCATGGAAACAGATTCCGGTGCATTCAGGGTAATATTGCCCGACGGTTCGATAATATAATTTGTTAATGTTATATGTGTATTTTGCACATTTGAAGTGAATAAAACGGCGCTCGTTTTTTGCGTGTGCCGTTTTTATCTTTTTTTGCAAAAAACGGCAAATAGTGCCTGCGTATTGCTTAAACATCTGCGTTTTTTAATGCTTTTTTCCTTGACATCAAAGTCGCATTATTATATAATTAATGCATAGTGGCACAGGAATGGTAACCTTTGAAAAAGTTGCCACATGGTGCTTTAAACGGAGTTTGTATGCTCAATAAAAGCGTTGCGGTCGTTGATGTCCGCTCGTCCGATATAACAGCTGTTGTGGCGGAGAGAGGGGTCAACAATACGTTTGTGATCAAAAGTAAATTTTCAAGCCCGTACGACGGGTTTGCCGAGGGGCAGTTTTTAGACGCCGGCAGTTTTGCCGATGCGCTTCGTTCAGTTGTCAGAAGCACTGCGGAAGCATGCGGCGGGAGAATAAGGACGCTCTACATAAGCGTTCCCGGCGAATTTACTAACGTCGTCGTATCAGACAACACAATAGGCTTTCAGTCAGCAAAGAGGGTGAGCCGTAACGACGTTAAGGCGCTTGAAGAGAGTTCGTATCCCAAAAAGAGAAAGGGTTGGCGTTACATCCGTTCCGGTTGCCTCTACTATGTGTTGTCGGACATGCGCAGAGTAGTCGATCCTGTCGGTATGTTGTCTGACAGTTTGCGCGGCAGGCTCTGCCATTACCTCTGTGCTTCATTCTTTTGCGAAACATGTGAAAATGCTTTGGCGGGTTTTGGGGCCATAACCAGGATAAAATATATTCCTTCCGTCCATGCGGAGGCAATTTATCTCATCGCTCCCGAAAAGAGGGATGAATACGCCGTTCTCTTTGATTTCGGCTATATATCGTCAACGTACAGCGTGATCTGCGGAAACGGTGTGGTTTTCAGCGAAAGTTTTTCTTTGGGCTCCGGCCACATAGCTCTTTACTTGAGCGAAACGCTGAATATTCCCTATGAGGCCGCATCGGAACTTTTGGGAAAGGTCAACCTCAATTCGGTTGAAAACCAGAACAGCGGCGTTGAGTTTGTTTCCGGGGGGAGGACGTTCAGTTTCCTTTTGCATGAGGTAAAGGACAGGATCCGCGAAGCTATCGACGGCATTTGCGAGGCGATAGAGGAGTGCGGAAAGAGTTTTTCCGAAAGAAATACCGACTATAAAACTCTGTATATCACGGGTGAGAGTACCTCATGCGTGCGCGGCGCAGTCGACTACATGGGCAGCAGGCTGGCAAGAAAGGTAGAAGTCGTTTCGCCGGGTATTCCGTTCTACAATAAGCCGCAGTTCGGTCCGCTTTTCAGTCTGATCGATATGGCTTTGGGCGACAGAGAAAATTCATCATTGTCATTATTAATTTCAAGAATTTTTAGATAAGCGGCTTATCGGCCGTCAATCATACACGGAGGTTGAAAATGTTTAACGATTTTAACGATAACGTAACCAATATCGCAGGCCGAGCCAAAATCAAGGTAATCGGCGTAGGCGGCGCGGGTAACAACGCCGTAAACAGGATGATAGAGGCTGGCATCATGTGCTCTGACTATTATGTTGTAAATACCGATAGCCAGATCCTCGCATTGTCGCCCTGCGAAAATAAGATCCAGATCGGCAGCGCGCTTACCAAGGGTCTTGGCGCAGGAGCAGAGCCCGACGTAGGCCGTATGGCGGCAGAAGAAAGCAAGGACGCTCTTACAGACGCGGTGAGAGATACCGACCTTCTCTTCATAACCGCAGGCATGGGCGGCGGCACCGGTACAGGCGCAGCTCCCGTAATTGCAAAGATCGCACGCGACATGAAGATTTTAACCGTTGCGGTTGTTACCGAGCCCTTCGCCTTTGAAGGCAAGAAGCGCATGGAGAATACCGTAAAGGGTCTTGAAAATCTCAAGAAGTATGTAGATACCCTTATTGTCATCCCCAACGATAAGATAAGAACTGTCGTTCCCAAGAATACTCCGATGAAGGAAGCTCTCCGTGTTGCGGACGAGATCTTAAAGCAGGGCATCAAGGGTATTGCCGAACTCATAGTTAACCCCGCGCTCATCAACCTCGACTTTGCCGACGTTAAGACCATTCTCAAGGATAAAGGCGTTGCCCACCTCGGCGTAGGCGTTGCCAAGGGCGAGAACAGAATAATCGAGGCCGTAAGGGTTGCGGTAAACTGCCCTCTTCTTACGACCACAATCGAGGGCGCGCGCGGCGTTATACTCAACGTTGTCGGCGGCGAAGACCTTACATTCGACGAAGTTAACGATGCGGCAGAGCTGGTAAAGAGCGTTGTCGACGCCTCCGCAAACATCATCTTCGGCGCCAGGATCGATCCTAACGTGCAGGATGAAGTGGAAATAACAGTCATTGCTACCGGTTTCCCCGGATTCGATAACGGCAGACAGCAGCAGCGCGAGGACGATCAGCAGCGCGTATTCCGCAACAATTACGCTCAGCCCGCATACGGCGGTTCCCGTCTTTCGGTTTCCGATCCGTACATGGCGGCACAGCAGGCAACTGCGCAGAATTCGTCCGTTCCTCCAGTACGTCAGCAAACGGTTCAGCGTCCTCAGCAGACAGCTCAGCCTCAGTATCAGCAGCCCCAGTATCAGCAGGCTTCTCAGTATCAGCAGTATCAGCAGCCTCAGCAGCAGGCTCAGCCCCAGTACCAGCAGCCTCAGTATCAGCAGTATCAACAGCCTCAGCAGCAGGCTCAGCCCCAGTACCAGCAGCCTCAGTATCAGCAGGCTCCTGCGCAACAGTCTGTGCCTCAGCAGCCTTCTTCTCAGCAGACTATAGAGCGTCCCGCCGAAAAGAACGTTCCCCGCTTTGCACAACTCCTTAAAAATCTCGGTAGAAGGGGAGAGTAAGTTTTTACATTGTGAAGATTACTTGCGATGTTTTCGGTTGTCTGTGCTTAAGTTACAGCAAATCGATCGATGAATTTAAAAAGGCGGCAGATTTTGCCGCCTTTTTTATTGGAAACAGCAAAGGGTTTAAAGGTAAATATTCGGCAGTGCCCCGGGTTTTACGACAATGAAAAATGCGACCGCAAAGCGGTCGCATTTTTCCCCTACAAATCAAGCATCGTCTGTTCAAACCAAGGAAAGCTCATTTATTATTGAGTGCGTCAAAGTAAGCCGTAAGGACTGCCTCTTTTATCTTGTCTCGGGTCTCGGTATTAAGCGGATGTGCAATATCCTTATAGTCGCCATCATTAGTTTTTCTGCTCGGCATGGCAATAAATACGCCGTCGTTGCCTTCGATAATCTTGATATCGTGGACTGCAAAGCAATCTTCGATAGTTATCGAGGCAACAGCCTTAAGTTTATTGTCCTCCTTGCTGACTAATCTGATTCGTATGTCTGAGATTTTCATAGCGCTACCTCCAGACTATACTTTACTGGAAATCATTTTACAATAAAATAATGAAAATTTCAATAGCTTTTTCGTTAATTTTTAATATTTTTCGGGATAAAATTTTAAAAAGCGTGCTATAAACGCAAAATATTTAATAAAATTTAATATGACCGACAATATTTTGACGCAATTTGGTAGTTTTTACTTCATAGGCATCTGCGGAATCAGCATGAGCGGACTCGCGCGTTTTGCAGCGCTTTCTAAAAAGAGGGTGGGCGGAAGCGACAGAGATACTTCGTGTGCTGACACATTGAGGTCATGCGGCATAAAAATATATCCGCGCGGCACGGGTGCGTTGGCAGGGTTCGACGCCGTTGTATATACAGATGCCGTCGCGCGCAACGACCCTGAGCTCAAACTGGCGCGTGCGCTGAAAAAGCCTGTCATACCCCGTGCAAAGTTTCTTGCGTCGGTGTGCACATGCTTTTCGCGAGTGGTGGCAGTTTCGGGTTGTCATGGCAAAACTACATGCACAGCCATGCTCGCTTCAATATTCAGCGCGGCGGGCAGACGCTTTTCCGTACACATTGGCGGCTATTCTCTTCAGTTCTCAAATTTTTGCGCCTTCGGCAACGACTGGTTTATCACTGAGGCGTGCGAGTATAAAAAAAATTTCCTGTCTTTAAGAGCCGATACTGCCGTGGTGCTGAGCACAGACCCCGATCATCTGGAGTGTTACAATTCCGCTGATGACCTGTATTGCTGTTATCGCAAATTCGCCGCGCGTGCAGAGTGCGCGGTGGTGCCGCAGGACAGATTGTCTGCGGAGATTGACAACGCTGTGACATTCGGCGGCGGCAGAGGCGCCGACTTCCGGGCGACGGAGCTTGAATGCCGTGAAGGCGCATACAGTTTCACTCTCTCGGCGTTCGGCAAAGAACGCGGTGACATAGGGCTTAAAGTTCTCGGCAAACATAACGTATTCAATGCGCTTGCGGCAGCCGCCGCTGCGAGTGCGGAGGGCATAGATTTTTCCTGTATAGTGCGCGGGCTGGAGGAGTTTGAAGGGGTGGAAAGACGCATGCAACTTTTGGGCAGCTATGGCGGGGCGCGCTGCGTCGCAGACTATGCCCATCATCCCGCAGAAATTTCGGCGGCGCTCAAAACCGCTTCAAAGATAACGGAGGGCAGGCTTTTCGTAGTCTTTCAGCCGCATACCTATTCCCGCACAAAAAATCTTTTCAAACAATTTGTTTCGGTGCTTTCGGGTGTGCGCCACCTTCTCATCTACCGCACCTATGCCGCACGCGAATATTTTGACGAGGAGGGCTGCGCATTCACTTTGTCACGCGCAGTCAAAAAAAGCCGCTATGGTGAGTGCCCGGAGGATATTTTAAAGTTTATGAGTGCGGCGGGAGAGGGGGATACCGTGCTGTTTCTCGGCGCCGGAGACATATACTTCATCGCAAAGGGGCTGCTGAGCGCGCAGACAGAAAGCCTGTAGCGGCAGATTTAATATAAAATAAAGACGGTTAAGCCACACATAGTATATAACATAACCGTCATTAAATAATATTTGATTTATGTTTAACAACAGATGAAAACAGATAACTTAAAAGTCGATTTTTGCATGCCTTTTTCTGCATGATACTGCCAGGTCGACAAATTGTCTCGCTCTTCTCGGCGAGCGGCCGCCCTTTACAAGCGCCCAGCGCTCGGCAAGCGCAATAAGTTCGTCGTCGGCTTGCAGTCCCTCGTCGTCGGCGAGCTTTTTTACTATTTCCAGGTATTGCGCCTTATCGGTGGAGGAGAACAGTACTGTTATGCCGAACCTGTCCGAAAGGGAAAGCTGTTCCTGCAGAGAATCGTTGACGTGAACGGAATTTTCTCTGTCGGAAAAGTTTTCCTTTACGATATGCCGCCTGTTCGATGTGGCAACTATCATAGTGTTTGAAGTGTTGCCAGCAACTGAGCCCTCGAGTGCGGCCTTAAGGCCCGATATCTTGTCGTCGCTCTCGTTTAAGGAGAGGTCGTCTATAAATATTATGAATTTCAGCGGATTGTCTATCAGGCGTTGCCTTATCTTCGTCAGGTCGAGCATGTTCTCTTTGTTAAGTTCAACAATCCTCAGTCCGCGACTCCAGTATTTGTTGAGCATGGCATGAATTGTGGAAGATTTGCCCGTTCCCCTGTCGCCGTACAAGAGCATGTTGCCGTAGGGCAGGCCCTTTAAAAAGCTGACTATGTTCGAATCTATAGCAGACTTTTCCTGCTCGTAGCCCTTAAGTTCGGCAAGAGTTATTGGCGAGGGGTTTTCCACGGGTACAAGTTCGTCGTTTTCATAGCCGAACGCGCGGTATTTTATAAACATTCCGCATCCGTATTTTTTATAAAACTTTTTGATGCGCGCAATAAATGCCTCGTCGCCCAGCGACAGGTCAAAGAGCGGCGTCGGTTTTCCGACAGCAAAAAATTCGTCCTGCCCGCATGCAGGTTCGGCAATGTAGTCCAAAATAAGCTTTATATCGCGCAGATACGCCTTTGCCATGAACGGTGAAGGCGTTTTTCCGTTTGCGCAGCACATTGAAAAAGCGTTTTCGTCGTATAAAATTGCATTGCATACGTATGCAGTCAGGTCGGTTTCGGCGCCCTTTGAATACAGCGTGTTCAAAAAATCGCCGTATAGCGAGCAGGCATACCGCTCGTCACTGTTCTCTTTTGCTGCATACAGAGCTTCAAACAGGTCGTCGTCGAGCAGTCCGCGCAGTACGGTGAGCGAAAGGATGTTGTTTTCCATAATTTTATCCGTTTTGTGTAAATATTTTTTAAGATATTATATAACGATTTGCATACTTATGCAATATTTTATCGGCAATTTTCTGATATCGCTTGACTTGATTTTTTTCAGGGGATATAATTATCAATGAACAAAAACTGGAGGAAAGCTCTTATGTCAAAGATATACTATCAATCTGATTGCGACATCAATGTTTTGAAGAACAAGACCGTGGCCGTCATCGGTTACGGCAGTCAGGGACATGCTCATGCGCTCAATCTGCGCGACAGCGGCGTGAAGGTCGTTATCGGCCTGCACGAGGGCGGCAAGTCCTGGCCCAAGGCCGTTGCTGCCGGTTTTGAAGTTTATTCGGTTGCCGAGGCTGTTAAAAAGGCCGACGTCGTAATGATCCTCATTAACGACGAACGCCAGGCAAAGGTGTATAAAGAGAGTATTGAGAAGAACCTCAAAGACGGCGCGGCGCTTGCCTTTGCGCACGGCTTCAACATACACTTCAAACAGATAATTCCCCCCAAGAACATCGACGTGTTCATGATAGCGCCCAAGGGCCCCGGTCATACCGTACGTTCGGAGTATCAGGACGGCAAGGGCGTTCCCTGCCTCGTTGCGATCGAACAGGACTATACGGGCAAAGCTCTCGACACGGCCCTTGCATATGCGGCAGGCATAGGCGGCGCGCGTGCGGGCGTACTTGAAACAACCTTCAAATGCGAGACCGAGACCGATCTTTTCGGCGAGCAGTGCGTGCTTTGCGGCGGCGTCACCGCTCTCATGAAGGCAGGATTTGAAACGCTTGTAGAGGCAGGTTACGATCCCAAGAATGCATACTTCGAGTGCATACATGAGATGAAGCTCATAGTCGACCTCATCTACAAGGGCGGCTTCTCCATGATGCGCTACTCCATATCCGATACAGCAGAGTTCGGCGATTACGAGACAGGTAAGCGCCTCATAACCGACGAAACAAAGAAGGAAATGAAGAAAGTTCTTGAAGAGATTCAGGACGGAACTTTTGCTTCGAAGTGGATAGCCGAAAATAACAACGGCCGCGCTCACTTCAATGCAAAGCGTGCATTAGAGGCTTCGCAGCCTTTAGAGCAGGTGGGAGCAGAGATCCGCAAGATGTACAGCTGGAACGACGAGGGAAGTATCATCCAGGCGGAAGAAGGCAAGACAAAGTTATAATAAAGTTTGCAGCAGAATTTAAAAAGCGCGCTTTTCGGCGCGCTTTTTTTTTATGCAACGGGAATTTGTGCGGTACATAAGTTAAAGCCGTGCGGGTATCTTCGCTTAGAGGTCCTCATGCGCGCCCGCGTGCGACTTTATAATATAATTTGAGAAAATAGCTTGATTTTGTTGCCCTCGGCTGGCCAAGATGATATAATTGATAATAGAAAATTTTTGGTAGGATTGCGCGCGGCATATGTCAGGCGCGCCACGGAGAGATATAAAGTGGACAAAAAAAATTCAGGTAGTAAATCGTTGTTCTTTACGCGGGAAATGTTCGGTATGGCATTGCTGTTGTTCTGCCTTATCGTCATGCTCGCCATATGCAGCGGCAGTGCAATATTTGCTGGTTTCGGACAGGCTATATGCTATTTCATGTACGGCACTTTTGGCTACGGCTCATTCTTTGTCGTATTTCTTTTGGCATGTCTCGGCGTATGGCTTACGTTTGAGAAGCGCATAAAGATAAAGGTGCGCCCCGCGCTGTTCTTGTCGCTCACCGTGTACATGCTGTTTTTGCTCTTTCATTCGGTTTCCACGCGTGACTTCACCGTCGACGGCAGCTATATATCGGCTTGCTACGACTCCGCGGCTTCGGCGCAGTTTTCGTCGTACACCTTCGGCGGCGTGCTCTCGGCAATACTGGTGTATCCCGTTGCAAGTCTCACGACTTTTATCGGTGCGTACATAATCTTTTCTTTGCTTACGGTGCTCTGCGCCTACTTTACGATAAAATCTTTCCGCAAGCACTATTCAAAGGGATCAGGCGCGCGCACTTCCGCAAAATCTGCTGTGCCCATGGCAAAGCAACCAGATGAAGTGAAGCCGTCCGAAGTTCAGCCTGTTTCGGCAGAGCCTGTATATCAGGCGGCGGAGAGTCACGTGTCCGAGCAGGTTCAGCCATATGCAGGAGCCGCTCCGCAGTACGACCAGACATCTGCCGCAGCCTATGACGACGGCCTTGCGGGACAGTATGTGCAGCCGTCGTACCCTCAGCAGTACGAAAGCCGCTATGATGCTCCCGTTGAAGATGCTTATCAGGGCTACGGTCAGGATTTCGGCGCATCTTCACAGCCGTACGGCGATTATCAAAACGGTTCCGCGCCCGTGCAGACCTATTCCGACCCTTATGCAGAGTATCTGCGCAATCAGGAGGCTTATAACAACGCAATACACGGTATAAGCTCTTCTGAGTCAGACAGTAAATATTCCCGCGACAAACTCGGAAACCGCATTATTTTTGATCGTGACGAGTTTGCTGCCGAAAGTTACAGAAGAAATGGGATTTTTGATGAAAATTCCTATTTTAACCAACCGGTAAAGACGGGGAACAAGGGCGGTTACATAAGCGGTTTCACGGGCAATAAACCGTCTGCAGGAACTAAGATAGAACCTGTTTATACGTCTTCAGGTGCGGCAAAACCTGCCCCCGCGGCTACACCCGCTCCTTCTGTTCCCGTATCTGATGTTGCTTCCGCCGCATCCGCGCGGAAAGATTCTCAGAATATTTCGCAGAGCGCATCGGCGCCTTCGACCATACAGGCAGCCTCAAATCCCGCGCCTACGTATACCGCCGCATACCAGAGAAGTATAGAGAATACTTCCGCGCCCTCTGTTCCAGGCATGATTTACGGTGATGCGCCTGTAGATAAGCTTGTGGACGAGCCCTCAGGTATTTACTCTTCATATAAAAACGATACCGTTGCTGAAAATTTTGATTCACATTCGGCGGTATCGGACACATTTGAGACAGACGCTCCCGAAACAGAACCTGATTTTCACGACGATTTTGATGACGGCCTGCCTGTTTCTGACCGTTCCGATGAATTGCCGGCGAGAGATGAAAAGCCGGACAGAATAGGACCGGTTTCTTCAGACGAAAGAAGAATAGACGATGTTTTATTCGGACATTCGCGCGGCGCCGATTCTACGTTTCCCCGCAGGACTGCCGAAAATTCTGTGCCGGACGATGACGAGGAGTTGATTGAGCCGCGGGGCGAGTTCGACGGTGAACTTTCCGACGATTTTGGAGGATTGGATTTAACGCGCAGGAGTTCGCGTTTTTCCGATGACGGAATAACTCGTTCGTCCGCGCCATCTGGCGAAGAGCCCGACCGCAAAATAGTTGGTTTCGGCGAGCCTTCGGGCGGGTCCTCGCTCAGGCAGACTCCCCCCGCGGAAAGTTCGCGCGGGGACGATAGTTCCTCGGGTCTGTTCCGTTCGCGCGGCGATTCCGCCCCCTCGGACGGCGGCAGAGCGGGCGGCCTGTCTTCGCTGTTCTCATCCTCAAATTCCCGCCTCGGCGAGAGCAGGATAGAGCCAGATAGTTCGCGCCTTTCAAGGCCGCGCCAGACCGGTTCGGAATTATTCGGTGGCGACTCCGCGCAGCCGCGCGACCAGGGCGTTTTGCCTTCGCGCGATATGGGGACGCAGAGGAGCATGCCCCAGCAGCCCCAGGTTTCTTCAAATGTACCCGCGCCCCTGCCCGAAAGGCAGGCGCCTTCGGCAGGTTCCTCCGCGCCTTTGCAGCAGACTGCAGAGGAGCAGAAGCCGCCCCATGTGTGGAAAAAATACGTGCGCCCGCCCATGGATCTTCTGGACGAGTATCCCGAATACACCGCCGCAGATTCCACGGAGATAGAGCAGAGCAAGCGCATAATCCTTGAAACTTTAGAGGGCTTCAGGGTAGGCTGTGAAATGTCAAACGTCGTGGTCGGCCCCGCAATAACCAGGTTCGACGTGATAATTCAGGACAGGACCAACATCAAAAACTCTCTCAAATACAGGGAGTCGATAGCCATGGCGCTCAAGAAGGAGAACGTCAACGTTTACCTCAACTACTCAAAGGGTGCCCTCTCTATCGAGGTCCCCAACGCCAAGCGCAGCGTGGTCGGGTTAAAGGCGATGATGCGCTCCACGGCGTACACAAACGCCAAACCCAATTCGCTCACGTTCGCCCTCGGCAAAAACGTAGAGGGCGCGTGCATCTGTCCCGATATCACCAAGATGCCGCACCTGCTTGTAGCAGGTACTACCGGCAGCGGTAAATCGATATGTTTGAGTTCCCTTCTCATAAGCCTGCTGTATAAATACGGTCCCGAAGATCTGCGCTTTATACTCGTCGATCCCAAGCAGGTCGAGTTCATAAGCTACGACAAACTGCCGCACCTCATGATAAATGAGATAATCTACGATGTAGATAAGGCGATAAAGGCGCTCAACTGGGCAATTAAGGAGATGGAGCGCCGCTACAGTCTGTTCAAGGACATGACCGAGACGGGCGCAAACGCCAAGGGAGGGGTAAAGGTCGCTACCAAGGACATAAACGAATACAACAGCCATCTTGAAGAGGGACAGGAGAAGCTGCCCAAGATAGTCATCGTGCTCGACGAGTTCGGCGATCTTATGCTGCAGGCCAAGAAGGACATAGAGGGCAGGATAATCAAGCTCGTCCAAAAGGCACGTGCGGCCGGCATACATCTTATCCTCGCAACGCAGCGCCCCTCTGTCGACTGCATAACGGGCCTCATCAAGTCTAACCTTCCCACAAGGATAGGTTTTAAAGTGGGCTCATTCGACGATTCGCGCACCATCTTCGACGTGGGCGGCGCCGAAAAGCTGCTCGGCAAGGGCGATATGTACTTCCGTTCGGCTGAGCGCCCGGAGCTGATGCGCATACAGGGCTGTTTTGTCGATACTCCCGAAGTGCAGAGGGTGACAGACTTCATCAAACAGCATAACGAGACCTACTTCGACCAAAGCGTCTCCGACTTCATCAATAAGGTGGAGGAGCCCGAACAGGCGGCAAGCATCTCCGAGAGTTCGGACGGCGGCGACGAGAGCAAGATAGACGATACATATCTGAAAGCGCTGAAATTCTGTGTTACCTCTAACGCGGCCTCCGTATCCATGATACAGCGCAGGTTCCCCATAGGCTATATGAAGGCCTGCAAGATAATCGACTGGATGGAGAACATGAACTATGTCACCAAGTCCGAAGGCTCCAAGGCAAGAAAAGTGCTTCTTTCGCTTGACGAATTTATAAATACTTACGGTGACATCGATGACTGATTATTCGCACAAAAAGTTTGGCCTTATTTCGCTCGGGTGCGATAAAAACAGGGTAGACGCCGAAAAATTGCTTGCGCAGATAGTTGCGCGCGGCTGTGAAATAACCAACGATATTTCCGGGGCGCAGGTGCTTATAATAAACACCTGCTCCTTTTTGGAGGATGCGCGGCGCGAGGCCATTGATACCATAATCGAATGCGCGTCATACAAACAGAGCGGCGTGCTCGAAAAGCTTGTGGTCACGGGCTGCCTGCCGCAGAAGTTTATCGGCGAGCTCTACGATGAGCTCACCGAGGCTGACGTGTTTTTGGGTACCTACGACTACGATAAGTTCTTTGAAGCGCTCGAAAGGGCGTATGCCGAGGGCAGATGCAACATGGTGGGCACGGGCGAAAACCCCTTCACATGCGCCCGCGTTATAACTACGCCTCTGCACTATGCCTATCTCAAGATAGCCGACGGTTGCAACAACAGGTGCACATATTGCCTGATACCGAAGATTCGCGGCGGATATTTTTCCTATCCCATGGAAAAACTTCTTGAAGAGGCGGAGTCGCTGGGCGATGTTGCCGAGCTGATAGTGGTGGCGCAGGACGTCACCCGCTATGGTATCGACCTCTACGGGCAGAAAAAACTTCGTGAACTTTTACAGAAGCTGACAGTGCTCGACAATATAAACAGCGTAAGATTATTGTATTGCTACCCTGAGATGATTGACGACGAGCTAATAGCGCTCGTTGCTCAAAATCCGAAGATAATAAAGTATCTCGATATTCCTTTCCAGCACAGCGAAGACAGAGTACTGAAGATGATGAACAGGCGCGGCACGCGAAACTCTTATCTCGGGCTGGTAAAAAAATTGCGCGAAGAGATCCCGGGGATTGCCATACGCTCTACGTTTATATGCGGCTTTCCCACGGAAACCGAGGAGGAGAGCGCCGCGCTCGGCAGCTTTTTGAGGGAGGCGCAGCTCGATAACTGCGGTTTCTTTGCCTATTCTCGGGAGGAGGGCACGCCTGCCTATAAGATAAAGGGGCAGATCCCTGCCACGGTGAAGCGGCGGCGCGTCAGAGACATGTATGCCGTTCAGAGAGAAATATCTTTAAACAAGCTGAAGGCGCACGTCGGGAAACAGCTCAAGGTGCTGTGCGACGGCATCAGCGAAGAGGACGGCTGTTTTTGCGGCAGGGCATACTTCCAAGCGCCGGATATCGACGGCAAGGTGCTGTTCAATTCGCCGTTCGCGGGGCAGGGCAGGTATTACGACGTGCTGATAACCGGTTGCGACAGCTATAATCTTTATGGCAGAACGGAGGATTATTCCGATGAGTGAAGAGATAAACGACGAAAACGCGCCCGTGCGCGATTTGCCGTCCGAGGAGAGCGGCGGTCTTTCGCATGAGGACTTCGCCGGCGACAAATTTTATAAATTTGCAAAGGGCAGAGGTGTCATGAATCTTCCAAATAAGCTCACTGTCAGCCGAATGGTCATGATCCCCGTATTTGTACTGTTTTTCTATCTCGAATTTACGGGTCACTTTTTTGTCGCGCTTGCGGTGTTTGCCATAGCCTCGCTCACCGACCTGTTCGACGGCAAGATTGCCCGCAGATACAATCTCGTCACAAATCTCGGCAAATTCCTCGATCCGATTGCCGACAAGGTGCTCGTCTCCTCGGCGTTCATAATAATGCTCACCTCGCCGTGGATATTCACATTATTCACGGGCAGCTGGGCGCTTATCGTGGCGGGCTGCGGTGTGGCGCTCATTCTTGCGCGCGAGATAATCATAAGCGGCTTTCGCATGGTCGCGGCCGATTCGGGAAAAGTGATCGCGGCGGATATGTTCGGCAAGTATAAAACTGTATTTCAGGATGCCTCTATAGTCGTCCTTCTGATAAGCGCAGGAGTTACCGAGCTAGTCGACCTTGCATCTGACGCCGCCTACACGGCGGCGCAGGTTGTAAATTATGTAGGCCTTGTCCTGTTTGCGGCGGCTATAGTGCTCACTGTGCTTTCCGGTATTAATTATATCGTTAAAAATATAGACGTATTAAAAAAGTAAGAGTCAGTTAAAATGAGAAATTGCCTTGTAGTTTTAAAGAATAAAAAGTTGTGCCTGGATACGGCGGAATATACGCCGTGCGCGCGGGCGTTCGCCTCGGCGGGACTGTATTTCGACAAGATCTCCGTCGTTGCTTACGACAGTTCCCGCGATATAACCGTCCAGCTCAAAGACTGCCGCTCGAACTTCGATAACGCAGTAATAATGTGTCCGGGCTCCATGCAGACCACTGTGACCGAGTATCTTCAGCCGCTCTACGGCGGTACATTCAGCGACGGAATTATGGATACAGGCGAAAATACTGTATTTCTGTATTTCACCGATTCCGGCGACCCCTCGGATTTTGATAAATTTGCCGCGCACATCAACGATAAGCAACAGCTTAAGTTTGCACGGTCGTACATAAAAGCGATGGGCGCTCCCCGCGATAAGCTCATAAAGGTAGTGGAGGATGCAAAGGCTGCCGACCCTTCGCTCGAGGTGAACGTGTTCGAGAGCTACGGCGACTTCACCATAGAACTCGTTTATCCCGAAAGCCGGGCGAAGGCGATTTCGGGAGTCGTGCGAATGTTTGCCACCGCGCTCGAGGAGCATATTTATGCCTACGAAAAAGTGGACATAGCCAAACATCTCTATGATCTTCTCAAGCTCAGGAAGTATAAACTTGCCTGCGCCGAGTCGTTCACCGGCGGCGGCGTCGGCAAGCGTATTGTCGATATACCCGGCGCGAGCGAGATTTTCTATGAGGGGTTGAACACCTACTCCAACGATTCCAAGCGCGACCGTCTGGCTGTAAAGGACGTCACCTTAAAGACAGAGGGGGCTGTTTCGGCGGAGACGGCAAAGCAGATGGCAAACGGCCTTATGTGGCGCGGCCGTTGCAATGTTGCGGTTTCGACTACGGGCATAGCGGGTCCTCAGTCGGATAACACTTTAAAACCCGTTGGTCTGTGTTATATAGGCATCGCGCTCAAAGATTCGTCATCTTTCAAGGGTGCGACTGTATACAAATACAATCTTTCTGGCGACAGAAAGACGATTACCGAGACTGCGATAAACTATGCGCTCTTCCTCGCATACAAAAACGCCAAAGATAATTTAGGTTAATATACTTCATCAGGAGATTATAATGAACGAAGAAAAACTTAAAGCCCTCAATTCTACCGTTGCCATGATTGAAAAACAGTACGGCAAGGGTGCGATAATGAAGCTCGGCGATGCCACCGTCAATACCGATCTTGAAGTCATCCCCACCGGGTGCCTTTCCCTCGATCTGGCGCTCGGCGTTGGCGGCGTTCCCCGCGGCAGGATACTGGAGATTTACGGCCCCGAATCTTCCGGCAAGACAACCGTTGCTCTGCATATAATTGCCGAGGCACAAAAGCGCGGCGGCGTAGCCGCATTTATCGACGCTGAGCACGCCCTTGACGCAGTATACGCAAAAAATCTCGGCGTTGATACCGACGAGCTCTATATCTCCCAGCCCGACACGGGAGAGCAGGCGCTCGATATATGCGAGTCGCTTGTGCGCTCAAGCGCGGTAGACGTCATAGTTGTCGACTCAGTTGCCGCGCTCACTCCCAAGGCTGAGATAGAGGGCGACATGGGCGATTCGCACGTCGGCCTTCTTGCCCGTCTCATGTCGCAGGCTTTAAGGAAGCTCACCGCCATAACAAGCCGCTCCAAGACGTGCGTTATATTCATCAACCAGCTGCGCGAAAAGGTGGGCGTAATGTTCGGCAATCCCGAAACTACCCCCGGCGGCAGGGCACTCAAATATTTCGCCTCCGTAAGGCTGGATATACGCAAAGCTGACAGCCTGAAGGACGGCGACGGCATAATAGGCAACCGCACCAAGTGCAAGGTGGTTAAAAATAAGGTCGCTCCTCCGTTCAGAGTGGCGGAGTTCGATATAATTTACGGCAAAGGTATCTCGCAGGAGGGCTGTCTTATCGACTTGGGCGTGGAGTTCGGCGTGCTCAAAAAGAGCGGCGCCTGGTTCAGCTATAAGGATGATAAAGTTGCCCAGGGCAGAGAGAAGATGCGCGATTTCCTTATAAATAATCCCGAGGCAAAGGCTGAGATAGAGGCCGCGATCCGCGACGAATATAAACTCATCCAGGAGAAGAAGGCGTGAACGAATACGGCTTCGTGAGGGTGTGCGCCGCCACCCCGGAAATAAGGGTGGCCGACGTCGACTTCAACGTAAAAAACATACTTTCCGCCGCAAAAGAGGCGGCTGAAAAGGGCGCGCAGGTGATCGTGTTCCCAGAACTTTGCATAACGGGCTACACCTGCGGCGACCTGTTCAATCAGCGTGCGCTTATAGACGCGGCCGCGGACGCCATATTATATCTCGCTGAAAATCTGCCCGCGGGCCCGCTCATCTTCGTAGGCGCCCCCGTAGAGGTGTACGGCAGGCTCTATAACTGCGCCGTGGTATTTAACGGCGGCAGGATAGAGGCGTTTATCCCCAAGAAGCACCTGCCCAACTACGGTGAGTTTTACGAACAGCGCCACTTTTGTACGTGCGAAAAAACGGGGCGCAATTATGTAGAAGGGTGGCGCGGTAAAACATTTTATTTTACCGAAAACGTCGTATTTTACGACGCGGATATGCCCCGGCTTACTGTATCTGCCGAAATATGCGAAGATCTGTGGGTGCCCGATCCGCCGTCAGTCAGGCAGGCTCTCGCGGGTGCCAATATCATAGTAAACCTTTCGTGCAGCGACGAGATTGCCGGCAAGGCGGAATACAGAAGAAATCTCGTTAGAATGCAGTCGGCAAAGCTGATGTGCGGCTATGTGTACTGCGACGCGGGCGACGGCGAGAGCACTACCGACATGGTGTTTGCCGGTCACAATCTCATCTGCGAAAACGGCTCTGTGCTCGCCGAGAGCAAGCTTTTTGAAAACGGCCTTCTGTTCGCCGATATCGACGTGGATAAGCTCGACGGCGAGAGGAAGAGGTGCGCCAGCGCCTTTTATGAGGGCTATAAAAACAACGATGCCGCATTTATACAAGTGAATATATGCGGGTGCAAAGGCGAAACCGAAAGGACCTTTGAAAAGTATCCATTTGTTCCCAAAGACGGTGCGCGCCTTGTCGAGCGCACTGAACTTATTTTAAATTTGCAGACGATGGGGCTTGTAAAACGCCTTAAACATACGAATGCAAAAACTGCGGTAATAGGGATATCGGGCGGCCTTGATTCGGCCCTTGCGTTGCTCGTAACCCGCCGCGCATTCCAAAAACTTGGCAAAGATTTCAAGGATATAATAGCCATAACCATGCCCGGTTTCGGCACGACCGGCAAAACGCTGAACAGCTCTCAAAAGCTCTCTGAGGCGCTCGGCGTAACGCTTAAAAAGGTGGATATAACTGCCAGCGTCTTAAGGCACTTCGAGGATATCGGCCACGACCCCAAGGTGCTCGACGTCACTTACGAAAATTCCCAGGCGCGCATGCGCACAATGATCCTTATGGACACCGCCAACAAGACGGGCGGGCTGGTTATCGGTACCGGCGATCTGAGCGAACTTGCGCTCGGCTGGGCGACATATAACGGAGACCATATGTCGATGTATGCCGTAAACTCGGGCGTGCCCAAAACGCTCGTGAAACACCTCATCAAGTTCGAGGCTGAGCGGCTCGGCGGCGAGGCGCAGAATACTTTGAGCGTCATTTTAAACACGGAAATAAGCCCGGAGCTTCTGCCTCCCGACTCTTCAGGCAATATTGCGCAGAAGACGGAGGACATAGTAGGCCCTTATGTGTTGCATGACTTTTTCCTTTACTATATTGTGCGCTGGGGGTTCGAGCCGGGAAAGGTACGCTATATCGCGCAAAAGACGTTCAAGGACGATTTCAGTGTGGATGAGATAGATAAATGGCTCAAAAATTTTTATAAGCGATTTTTCTCTCAGCAGTTCAAGCGCTCGTGCATACCCGACGGAGTGAAGGTGGGTACAGTAACTCTTTCGCCACGCGGCGACTGGCGCATGCCTTCGGACGCTTCGGCAGATGCATGGTTGAAACTGCTTGATGAATAAAATTTGTTAAAGGGCGGCTTAAACCGCCCTTTTTACTGTAAAATCAAAGTATTTTCACAAAAAATCGCCTATACGTTGACTTTATGACCGAAATGTTGTAAAATTAATAAGGATATAACTTACTCTGCGGTAAAAGGCGCTTTTTTAAGCGTTGCAGAGGTGTATATATTTACAAACCAATCAATCAGGAGGCTTACATGGATTTACTCACAATAAGCTCCCTGTTTCTCGCAAGCGACGGCGTAGCTATCGGTTTGGGCGTAGCCTTCGGTATAGTGCTCGTTGCCGCCGCTGTAGTGACTTTTTTATTTGTAAGGCACACGCGCAAAACGGCCATGGCCGAAAAAGAACTCGGCGAAGCGTCTGAAAGGGCGCAGAAGATGATCGCCGATGCTCAGGCAGAATGCAAAGCTTTGAAAAAGGAAGCCATTTTAGAGGCAAAGGAACAGGAGCTTAAACTCAGAAACGATTTTGAACGCGAAAGCAAAGAAAAGAAGGCTGAACTGGCAAAACAGGAACAGCGATTGACCCAAAGGGAAGATAACCTCGATAAGAGGGAAGATTCCCTGACCAAAAAGACAGATGCTCTCGAACAGCAGAAGAAAGATCTTGCAAACAGAGAGCAGGAGATCAAAAAAACACAGGATAAGATCAATCATCAGCACGAACTCATGATTCAGGAGCTCGAAAAGGTAGCGCAGCTCACCAAGGAAGAGGCAAAAACTTTACTTGCCAATGAGATACTTGACGAGACGCGTCATGACGTTGCGTTGCAGGTGCGCAACATCGAGCAGACGGCAAAGGAGGAAGCCACAAACGAGGCCAAGAAGATAATAACTCTCGCCATTCAGCGCTGTGCGGCAGATCATACGTCTGAAACTACAGTTTCAACGGTTTCTCTTCCCAGTGACGACATGAAGGCGAGGATAATTGGCAGAGAGGGCAGAAATATCCGCGCTCTCGAAAATGCGACGGGAATAGAATTCATCATCGACGATACGCCTGAAGTTGTAATTCTTTCCGGTTTTGATCCCATAAGAAGGGAGGTGGCAAGACTTTCGCTTGAAAAACTCATTGCCGACGGCCGCATCCATCCCGCCCGTATTGAAGAAACTGTCGAAAAAGTCAGAAAGGAACTTGATAACGAGATCAAGCAGGCCGGCGAGAGCGCTATGTTTGAGGTTGGCATCTTCGGCCTTCATCCCGAACTTATAAAGCTTATCGGCAGACTTAAATACAGGACGAGCTATGGCCAGAACGTATATCAGCACTCCATAGAGGTAGCTCTGCTTGCAGGACTCATGGCACAGGAACTGGGCCTTGACGTAAACTTTGCAAAGCGTGCTGGCCTTCTGCATGACATAGGCAAGGCTGTAGACCACGAACAGGAAGGCACGCATATCCGTCTTGGCGCAGACCTCGCCAAAAAGTATAAAGAGAATGCGAATATAGTCAACGCGATCGAGGCGCACCACGGCGACGTAGAGCCTAAAACGGTAGAGGCCGTGTTGGTTGCCGCTGCAGACGCGATCTCCGGCGCAAGGCCCGGGGCCAGAAGGGAGACGGGTACCAACTATGTAAAGCGCCTTGAAAAGCTTGAAGAGATAGCTTCAAGTTTCAGCGGAGTAGATAAGAGCTATGCAATACAGGCGGGCAGGGAAGTCCGCGTTATGGTAAAACCTGAACAGATAGACGACGCGCAGGCACTCTTCCTTGCTAAGGATATAGCGAAGAAGATTGAGGCCGAGCTTGAATATCCCGGTCAGATAAAAGTAAATGTAATACGCGAATTCAGAAGCGTTGAATACGCTAAATAAAGGAAGCAGCGCACTTATGCGAAAGGGCGGAGGAACTTATTTCCTCCGCTTTTTTGTTGCTTTTTTGCTTTTCATATGGTAAACTTGTTACTGGCACACAAATTTAATATTATATGAACACGGAATATAATAAGGCATTTTTGTATCTCTATTTTTCTCGTGTTCAGAAAATTTGTGTGCCAACAATCGGAGATACGAGTGCAGGGCGTGTCTTCGGTTGGGGGCACGCTTTTTTGTTTTATGTGTTTGTTAAAGTGCGGGTAAAATAAATTGAACGTAAAATCAAAAGGCTGCCGCATGCTACATACCGCAGATAAAATTTAGTAGGAGGCATTTGTGGAAAAAGAGAAAGAAGAAAATCGTAAACGTTCCAAAATAACAAGAGTTCTCGCCATCGTTGTAATAATTCTTCTTTTGCTTGCCTTAACTGTTTGCTTGATTATTATTTTTACGCACAGGCATGCAATGACGTATTATTCGGCGGCGGAGGCAACTTGCACTACAGACGGCAATGCGGAATACTGGTACTGCGCCGGCTGTAACAGCTATTTTGAAGATGAAAACGGTAACAATAAGATAGAGAGGGATGATGTTTTAGTTTCCGCGAAGGGGCATTCGTGGGTAGGCGAATCGTGCGAAGCTCCGAGGCATTGCAGCGTATGCAATTATGTCGACGGAGAACCTCTCGGTCATGATTTCAGTGAATACATATTCGACGGGAATGCTGCTTGCACCTCCGACGGTACGGAGACGGCGACCTGCACGCGCTGTGACGCAACGCATACCCAAATCAGCTACGGCTCGGCGATCGGGCATGATTATGTGGAGAGCGTTGTTGCTGCGACCTGCACGAGCAGCGGAAGCGTTTCTCTTATCTGCTCTGTTTGCGGCGACAGCGAAGTTGCAACCATCCCTGCAACGGGAGAGCACAGCTGGGATTTTGAAAACGGTGAAGTTACTCCCGCAACAGGTACAACGGAAGGTAAAATAATCTATGGTTGTACAGTTTGTTCGGAAACCCTTGAAGTTGCTTTTCCTGCTACTGGCGAACACAGCTGGCAGTTTGATAAAGGTGAGATCAAGTCTGTTGCCACCTGCACAACAGAGGGGGAAATAGTCTACGGGTGTGCAGATTGCAGTGAGGTATTAACCATAAAAATACCCGTTAATGCCGCCGCCCACAGCTATGACGCCGGGGTAGTTATAAAGCCTTCCTGCACAAATGACGGCGAAGTGTTGTTTACCTGCGAACATTGCGGCGTTGAGCTAAGCGCGGAAATTTCTGCAACTGGTCATTCATGGATATCGGCGACTTGCACGTCGGCCAGAGAGTGCGCGACATGCGGCGCGGTAAGCGGCTCGGCTTTGGGGCATAGCTGGGGAGATTGGACGAGTGCCGGGGATTCCCGTCATTCAAGGGAGTGTTCAAGATGTCATAATGTTGAATACTCTGCCCATGATTTTGGTGGCGCCGAATACGGCACCTGCACCGTATGCGGATACACGAAGGAACAGCCTGTTGCTGGCGAAGGAACACTGATAGAGGCACTTGTTGAATTTTGGAACAGCAAGGCGTCCGGAGTTACTTATTTCGATTCGAATGGTGATTTAGATATCACATTGTCAGGTTTGTTCGGCTACAGTTATTATTTAATGTGCGGCAGCAATAATAATATTGTATTTAGTCTGTACAATTACGACTATAATGAAGTTTTATCTTCGGATATGCAACTCAGCGTATCAATACTCGATGGCTATCAGGACCTTTATGTTACGCTACAGAACGACAGTAATCCCGATATTAAAATTGAGTATCATCCTATCCGTTATACGCTCTATGTATATAACGAAAGTGCAAATGGAGGAGCAGGAGATTTTGAAGTGTTGAGTGACGAAAATAAAACATATCAGGATCTAACTATCAAAGAGCTTAATTCAGCACTTGCCGATGGCGTTCTCAACAGAACATTTGCCGAAGGCAGTGGTATGGATTTCACTTTCAGAATAGAGTGGGAGTGGGCGTTCATGTTGGATGACGGTGAAGTATTTGAAATTAAAGACGCTGAAGGGAATACCTATTCTTTCAATCAGGACAATATAGATAAATTGGACACTGATTTGGAAAATGTAATAAATGTTGGTTACCCCGAACATGGTACAATTTCAGATACCGACAATAATACTTGGACAGTTTTGAACAGGTCAGACGCTGGCGGGAATTTGCTCTATAATGATGAATTTGCTTTTGATATAAATGTGTCGCTTAACTCTATTTAAATACGTTGCAAATAATTGAAAGAAAAGAGGGGCTGAAATGATATGCACCCCAAAAGTTGGACAG
>DVHB01000048.1 GCA_018712405.1 Candidatus Coproplasma stercoripullorum | reverse complement strand
CTCAATTTGTCGCGAAAGCGAGATCTGCCGCTTTCCGCAAGCGGAATACCTTCGGCAGAGCAGCGGGCTTTGCCCTCGCGCACTGGAAGTGAATGGCGGGGGATGTAATAAAAATAAATAATGCCGAAGGACGGTAGCCCGAATTTAGTTCGGGCGTTAAGCCGGACTACGACAATATAAATCTCACGGCAAAGATTTTTGCGTAGCAAAAAGATTTGCGTGAACTTGCATCGTGGAGGAAAAAAAGGATGTATGCAGTAATAGACATAAGCTCGACGAGTATCTCTATGCTCGTCTGCGGCAAGGACGGCGCGCGCCCCGCGTATAAGTACAGGGAGGGCCTCTCTGCTTTAAGCTATACCGAGGGCGGCAAGCTCACCGAGCACGGCGTGGAAAAGATATGCGAAAAGATTGCCGTATTCCAGGATCAGTGCAAAAAATTCGGCGTGGAGAGGCTGTACGTCGTATCTACGGCAGCCATGCGCTTTGTTGACAATGCGGAGGAGGTCTTTGCCGAAATAAAGGCCAAGACGGGCGCCGTCGTCAACCAGCTCGACGGCGAGACGGAAGCCTATTGCGATCTCATCGCCAACGAAAAGTTCCGCTCTATGACCGGCCCCGTTATAATCGATATCGGCGGCGCGAGCATAGAGCTTTGCGACCTTACAAAGGGCGGAAAGGATGGCATAAAGTGCCTTAACTTCGGCGCTCTCACGCTTCAGCGCAAGTTCGTAAAGAGCGTCTATCCCGACAAGGACGAGTGCGCCAAGATCAAAAAATATATCAAAAAGGCGCTCGCAAATGAAGAGCTGCCCTCGTATGCGGGCGGCACCGCCGTGCTCGTCGGCGCGACTACGCGTTCGATATACGAGATCTACCGCGATTACTACGATATCGACGTCACCGAAAACATGACGATAGAGCTTGAAAAGCTTAAAAAACTGGCAAAGAAACTGATAGAGGCGCCCGACAGGTCTCACCTTCTCATCAAGAACGCGCCCGAAAAGATTTACTTCATCGTGGTGGCGCTCATCACGCTCGTGCAACTTTTAAAGAAACTCGGTTTTGCCGGCATAGCCGTGAGCGACTGCGGAGTCAAGGAGGGCTATTTAAAGCTCGCCCTCTCCGGAGAGGAGAAGTCTGAAGTTTCCCCTTTCTTTCCCGAAAGGCCTGTAAAGGAGATAACGTCGGTAGAAGAACTCGCCGAGCACATAAAGCTCAGGCAGAAAGCCGGAAAGCCCTCAAAAAAGAAGGATGAGAAGTCTGAAGAGGGCGCGGTGGACAAGTCCAAAAAATCTGAAGAGAGCGAAAAACCTGCAGAATAAGTGGCGCGCCGTATATTTCAGGCATCCCGTCCGCTTTACTGCGGTATTCAAATAACAAAAATTGCGCGCGCAAGTCGTCTGTGCGGCGGCCTTGCGCGCGCGGGCAAGGAAATATGGCAAACGATAAAACACCCATAAAACTTATCAAGGGCATATACGTAAACCGCGAACTTTCGTGGATAAAGTTCAACCTGCGCGTTTTAGAGCAGGCGGTCGACGCCGATACGCCCGTCCTCGAGAGAGGTAAATTCCTCTCTATCTTCACGTCGAATTTAGACGAATTTTTCATGGTGCGCATGGGCAGCCTTTACAACGAGGACAGGCTCCACCCCGACGCGCGCGACAATAAGACCAAGCTCACTTTCGGAATGCAACTCAAGGCCATAGCCGACAAGGCGCCCAGACTCTATGAGATGCGCGAACATGCCTTCACGCACTTAAAGCGCGACCTTTCGGAGGCGGGGATAAACATACTCAATTATTCGCAGCTATCCGAGGGCAGAAAGGCTGAACTTAAAAAGATGTTCAACGCAAAGGTGCTGCCGCTGCTTTCGCCCATGGTGATAGACGCAAAACACCCCCTGCTGCGGTTTGAGAACCTGCGCTGCTACATGCTCTATAAATTAAAGAAGAACGACCACACCATGATAGGCGTAATGGAGTTTTCGGATAAGCTCGATACTCTTTTCCGCTTTTCGGGCGGCAAAAAGTTCAGCTTTATAACAATGGAGGAGGTAATACGCAATTTAGGTTACCTGGCCTTCCCCGGTTATACCGCCACATCTTCGATTATGATAAGGGTGACGCGCAATGCCGACATAGAGACCTATGTCGAGGATGCCGATATGGAGTATAACTACGACTTCTCGCAGTATATGAAGAGCCAGGTTGAAACGCGCCTTGTGCAGAACGCCGTGCGCCTGGAGGTATGCGGCGAGAGCAAGTCGCTCATGAAGTTCGTCACCGAGGCGCTGGGGATAGAGAGCAATCTCATTTACAAGGTGCGCTCCAATTTCTCGTTCAAGTATCTGTTCAGCCTGCCGAGGAGGATAGATAAGGAGCTGGCCGCAAAACTTTCGTACACGCCCTTCAAACCGAAGATATCCGAGCGCCTTGCAAAAGCTCCCTCCATGATAGACGAGGTGAGGAAGAAGGACGTGCTCCTTCGGTACCCCTTCGAGAGCATGGAGCCGCTCATAAAACTCTTGAACGAGTGCGCCGAGCGCAAGGACTGCCTTGCCATAAAGATAACCATATACCGTCTTGCCGATCATTCGCGCATAGTGGAGGCATTGAAGCGCGCCAGCGAAAATGGCATCGACGTAACCGTCGTGATAGAGCTGTGCGCGCGGTTCGACGAAGAGAACAACCTTTATTTCGCCGGCCAGCTGCACGACGCGGGCTGCAATATAATCTACGGAATGGAGAACTACAAGGTCCATTCAAAGATAATATCCATAGTGTTCTCCGACGACGACGGCATAAGCTATATCACCCACCTCGGCACGGGCAACTATAACGAGAGCACGGCAAAGCAATATACCGACCTGAACATAATAACCGCCGACCGGAAGATAGGCGAGGACGGCGCGGCGTTCTTCCGCAACGTTTCGATATCCAATGTCGACGGCGAATATTCCCGCTTGCAGATAGCGCCCAAATACTTCAAACAGAAGATATTGGAGTGCCTCGATAATGAAATTGCCAAGGCAAAGTCGGGCAAAAAGGGCCTGTTTATCGGCAAGATGAACAGCCTCACCGACAAGGTGATAATCGATAAGCTGGTCGAGGCCTCGTGCGCGGGTGTGGAAATAAAACTGATCATCCGCGGCATATGCTGCTTCCTGCCCGGCAAGGCAGGCAAGACGGAAAATATCAGCGTGATAAGCATAGTCGGAAGATTCCTGGAGCACTCGCGCATATACTGCTTCGGCGAGGGCAAGGAGAGGGTGATGTATATCTCCTCTGCCGACCTCATGACGCGCAACACCGACCGCCGCGTGGAGATAGCCACGCCTGTGCTCGACAAGGATATCGAAAACGAGATATACAAGATGCTGCAGGTGATGCTTGCCGACAACGTAAACGCGCGCAGACTGTTGCCCGACGGCACCTACGCCCGCGTTGAAAGCGAGGGCGGCGAAAAGATAGACTCGCAGGACTATTTCTTAAAACATGTGTAAAAAATTGCCGCGTGGCGGCAAGCGTTTATTTGCGCTTTGCGCAAAAGTGTGTTAAAAATTATTTTTGCAATAAAACCGCCTTCGCTTTGCAAGTGAAGGCGGTTTTTTTAAGGCGCTTTAGTATACGTTCGTAAATTCTGGAATATTTAACAAACTTATATTGACAATCTTATATAAGCATGCTAAAATATCAGTAGATTCATAAAGGAGTAAAAATTCAGTAAAAATCAAATTGCGGAGGTGTTTGCCGATGTATAAGTTCAGTTTTCAACGCGCAAATGAAGTTTAAGCCATTCTTTGCTCGCTTTTTTCTATGGGAGATAGGCAAAACAGCTTTGTATATTATATATTGTAAAGCATTTAAAATTTTTAATAAAATAGGAGTTAAAATATGAAAAGTTGTAAAAATAAATTTATTCTGCTGTTGGTTTCGCTTTTAACATGCGCCACCGTCTTTACCTTTGTCGGCTGCGCGGACGGCGAGACAGCAGACGATATCAATAACAACGGTCAGTCAACGGGCGATATCACAGGTGATGATGACATTGTTGAGTTGCCCGATATTGCTTATGCTCAAGGTATTCCCGAGCACTTTATTATGAATGGTATAACATATGATAGCAGTTATGCATTGAATGGATATGATGTTCAATATGTGCTCGCAGTGCATGGCGGCTACGAATTAGATGAACTAATCGGATATTATGTGAATAGGGAAGATTATCAGCAGCTTTATGAAACAAATCCCAATATGATGTATGCCATTGATGAAGAAAATACGATTTTTAATTCATATGATGATAATAAGTTGTCCATCTACTCACTTAAAGGGCATGATATAGAGAAATATGTGGCAATTTATTTGGTAGACAGAGTTGTTCATATTTATGTAAATAATAATTATGACGCAAGAGATTAATATGTTAAAGATTTAGGTGATTAATATGTTTAGTAAAATTTTATTATCCTGTTTATTATCAATACCTTTAATATTTTGTGGGCTATCTGTTCCTATTCAAGAAACAAGTTTAGATAGCAATAATGCTGTTATAAAAAGCAGCGCTATTTCAGATGATGATTTGATTAGCGAAACTTCTGCCGATTTGCTTGCTTCGGACGATAAAACTTTGACAGATGTAAATATTGTAAATTATGATTTATCGTCGGGGGCAACTACTTTTGAATACTTTGATATGTATTCATATGAGGCCAAGAATAGCAACAGTATTAATGAACTTTCGTCAAATTCTTCGGTGAATGACGTTGGTGGTGCCCTCGATGAGGTAAATGTACCCGATTTCGAAATACATCAGGTAGGTGATACCGATATGTATTATGTAAACGGCTACACCCCGCTTACTGCTAGTTCTGAAGAAATAAAGGACGAAGAGGCTGATGACATTGATGCCATAATAGGTACAGATGAGCGTACTCAAGTAACTAATACTAAGACTGGCTCATATCTAAAAACAGCATACATGACATATACTTATGATAATGTTTATAATGAGGCTGAGAACACTTATGAAAGCGTATCGAATTTTAGCACGGCATTTATGGTAGGACCTAATATTGTGGCAACGGCGGGACATTGTTTATACCAAGATGTTACAGACTCGGGTGATTATGATGATGAAATATATAACCCACGGTTCCCGGATAAGGTCGAATTCTATTTTGGTGTTAATAGTCTGTCTGAAGTGAATAGTTCTTATGAATATTATGCTGAAGGCGAAGTGGTGCATATAGAGTATAGCTATTACATATCACCAAGTTTTGATCACGATTGGGCAGTTGTTGAGTTAGACAGAGATCTAGGAAATACTACAGGGTGGTTTGGCAGAATTGCAAATTGGTATGATACGAGTGCTCCTGTTGATACTTATGGTTATCCTGTGGATAAACCTAGGGCGACTATGTGGGAAATTACAGGGAATTTCTATAATAAGACTGATTTTCGTTACTATACAAATAATATAGACACTATTGGAGGACAGAGCGGTTCGCCTTATGTGATAGCTTATTCTGGAGTGGATGGCTATGTGTGTGGTATCCATGCATTTGCAGAATCGGCTGATATACCGACATATAATGGGGGGACTGTTTTATATAATTTAATTTTTCATTATATAAGAAGTTTTACTACAAGTTATAGTCAGGCACGGCAGTATGAATATCCAACGTTAGAAGTTGTTTCAAAAACGGGGTCAACATGGTTAATCAGGGTTGAAAATACAAGTTCGGCGGGCATAAATCTGGAGTACAATTCAAAGATGTGTTTCTTCAATGACGCTAAAAACTGGACAGGTTTAAATGACGTTGTGTCGAAATATTTTGCGCCATATGAATTTAAGTATGTATCAATCAGTGAAAATGTGTTTGCAACGAGCATCACCTGCTCTTACGTGCGCGGCGGTGAAAGAATTATTACATATGCTAATAATTTGGACACGGACGGAACTTTAACAAGTTACAATAATGTAATTCCTGCTTAAAAATTTTGTCGTTGGCATAAAGAAATAGAATAAATTAAAAGGTGCAGCAATCAGCCGATTGCTGCACCTTATACATTGCGCCCGCAATGTGTTTTATTTTCGCCGTTTTTATTATTTGCACACAGCGCTTTTACAATGACGCTGTATAATATGTATAAAATATGCAGTTATAAGGAGTGCAGGGTGGAATCGGAAGAGAGCAGTTACAGCGAAATAATAGTTGCGGCCGACGTGGAGGCCAAACTTGCGGAGGTGCTCGCCTCGGGCGATGTCGTCCGCATGAAGGGCATGCTCGAGCGGCTGCGCAGGCTGATGTCGTACTACCGCTGCGCGATAATGGAGACGGAGACAAAGTTCAGGGTGCTCGACGAGCAGTTCTCTTCCCGCCATGCGCGCAACCCGATAGATACCATAAAGTCGCGCCTTAAATCGCCCGAAAGTATATTAGAAAAGCTGGAGCGGCGCGGCTATCCCAAAACGCTCTCCTCGGTGGAGCAGAACCTCACCGATATCGCGGGCGTGCGCGTGATATGCCCCTTCAAGGACGACATATACATGCTCGCCGACTGCTTTTTAAAGCAGGACGACGTAAGGCTGATAACGGCAAAGGACTACATAAAAAACCCAAAGCCCAACGGCTACCGCAGCCTGCACCTGATCGTTGAAACGCCCATATTTTTGCAGGACGGCAAGCGGCAGATGAAGGTGGAGGTACAGCTCAGGACCATAGCCATGGAGTTCTGGGCCAACCTTGAGCATAAATTGCGCTACAAAAAGAACCTGCCGCCCGAACTTGCCGCCGCCACGGCGCAAAAACTTTTCGACTGCGCCCGGAAGAGCGCCGATCTTGACGACGAAATGGGGCGCATACGCACCACGATAGAAGGCGTGTGAGCCGCAGGAGCATATAATTTAAGTAGGTTTAATCAGGGGCGCCGCCCGCGCAAAATTCGCGCGGGCGGCGCCCTTCAAGTTTTCGGCCGCTTCAAAGGCGTTTAGGTGAACGTATTTTCACAAAATTTTAACGGCCGCAGTATTGACATGCGGCCGCTTCCGTCATATAATGTAAATGAAATATGTAAACAGTAAAAACAATTAATAGTGTTGTCATATTTTTTGCTTACAAATAATCCGTTCATATGACAGCGCAGGGAGGCATTATGAGTTTCGTTCAGTTTACCGACGTCTGCAGGTATTATACCATGGGCGACAATGTTATCAAGGCGGCCAACGGCGTGAATTTCACCATTGAAAAGGGCGAATTCTGCGTAATAGTCGGCCCCTCGGGCGCGGGCAAGACCACCGTTTTAAACATGCTCGGCGGCATGGACAGCGTCACCTCCGGCGAAATTATCGTAGACGGAGTGAAGGTAAGCGACTTCAAGGAAAAAAAGCTCACCGAATACCGCCGCTACGACGTGGGTTTTGTATTCCAGTTCTATAACCTTATTCAAAATCTGACCGCGCTTGAGAACGTGGAGATAGCTTCCGAGATATGCAAAAACCCGCTCGACGCGGCCAAGACGCTCGAGGAGGTCGGCCTTGCCGACAGAATGAAGAACTTCCCCGCGCAGCTCTCGGGCGGCGAACAGCAGAGGGTGTCGATCGCAAGGGCGATAGCCAAAAATCCCAAACTGCTCCTCTGCGACGAACCTACCGGCGCTTTGGACTACGAAACGGGCAAAACTATATTGAAACTTTTGCACGACGTCTGCCGCAACAACCAGAAAACTGTAATCGTCATCACGCATAACTCAGCGATAACACAGATGGCCGACAGGGTAATACACATAAAAAACGGCACCGTCGTAGGCGAGGAGCTGAACGAGAATCCTATGCCCGTTGAACAGATAGAGTGGTAAAAAATAAATTCACGCAAAAATCTTTGCCGTGAGGTTTATAGTAATGTCGTAACCCGTCTCCCCTTGATGGGAGGCTCCAATGTGGCGCAATCCCTCAGTCCAAACCTTACGGTTTGTCCAGCTCACTTTACACAAGGGAGCCATTGCAAAGAGGTCATTATGAAAAAATTCTCAAAAAATATAGCCAAAGAATTTAAAAACAGTTTCGGCAGGTTCCTCGCCATTATGGCGATAATCGCGCTGGGCGTGGGATTCCTTATAGGCATTTCCCAAGCCACGCCCGACATGAAGACCTCTATGTCGGACTATCTGAAGGATAACGCCGCTTACGATATCGACGTAAAGGCCGCCTATGGCCTTACCCTCGCAGATATAGATAAAATTTCCTCTGCGACGGACGACAGCGGCGACGAGGTAGTTTCCGCATATATGCCGGCTGTCACAAGCTCGGTAATGGCCGGCATAGACGGCGCCAATGAAACGGCGGTAAATCTTATAGGCATAGATTTTTCGGTGGTCACCGGCGATAATGCGTCGGGCGACTACCTCAACCATCTCACGCTTGAAGAGGGCAGCTGGCCTTCGGCCGCCGATGAAGTCGTCGTGGAGCGCGCCAACAACTACTTTGAGGAGGCGGAGATAGGCGACAAAATCGTTATCACCGACGAAATTACCACCGCCAACAGCACCTACGGCGACATCTACGCGCAGAAGGAATTCACGGTAGTGGGCATTGTCTCCTCGCCCGACTATTACTACCGCGACGCGCGCGAGGTTACCACCGTGGGCACGGGCGTCGTAAGCCTTGTGATGTACGGCAACTATTCGCTCGAGGAAGTCGAAAACGCGGACGGCGGGACTGAATACGTCGCCTCGGACGACAGCGTGTATGACCTTTCAAAGGAAAACAGCCTCTTCTGGTCGCTCAATCTCGACAGCTATGACCTCGGTTCAATGACCATTCCCCTCGATCCCATACGCGAAGACAACATACTCTATACCGACCTCTGGGTGCAGATATCAGGTTCGGACGGTTATGAATGTTTCTATACCGATTATAAGGATTATGTCTTAAACAATGCAGCCTATATCGAGGAAATAGGAAACGAAATCAACGCCGAAGTCAACGCCGCCATAGAGGGCAGCTTGCTTTCGGGAATGGTTCCCGCAAACGCGGGCTGGTATGTTTTAGACAGGGCGAGCACCAACGTCAGTTACGTAAGTTTTGACATGAACGTCGAAAAGGTGGAGGATATCGCGGGCATATTCCCCATATTCTTCATAGTGGTGGCGGCGCTCGTCGCGCTCACCTCCATGACGCGAATGGTCGAGCAGGACCGCATGCAGATAGGCACATTAAAGGCTCTCGGATACAGAGAGAGTACCATAATGGTAAAATACCTCGTCTACTGCATCCTCGCCTGCATAATAGGCCTCGTCGTGGGCATACTTCTGGGCTTCTCGATAATGCCCAACATATTCTGGAACGCATACAGGACGATGTATTTCCTGCCTTCGCTCTACCTCGGCTTCTCGTGGTGGCTGGCGCTGGCCGTGGTGTTCGGCTCGCTTGCAGTGACTATTGTGGTGACTATAATCGCCTGCCGCACCACCACCAAGGAAAAGCCCTCCACGCTCATGCAGCCCAAGGCGCCCAAGCCGGGCAAGCGCATACTTTTGGAGCGCTGTACCCCCATATGGAAGCGTATAAAGTTCAAGTGGAAGGCGACTATCCGCAATATTTTCCGCTATAAAAAGAACATGATACTCACCATAGTATCGGTAATGGGCTGTACGGCTCTCATTTTAACGGGCTTCGGCCTGGGCGACAGCGTGGCCGCCGTCACCGAACTGCAGTATAACGATATCATATTCTATGACACCGTTGTAAGTTTCGACGGCGACTATGAATACGCCGACGGCGACGAGCATACGCTTGAAAGCTATATAGATTCCCTCGGTGAAAACAGCTATACCGACGTATACAGCGAGAGCGGCCAGCTTATCTTAGGCGACTCGCGCGAGAGCGTGGATATGTATCTCGTGACAAATTCAGAGCAGTTCTCGAACTTCGTAAGCCTTCATTCGAGCGCCTCGGGCGATGCGCTCGACGTTGCGGAAGACGGCATAATAATTCCCGAAAATATCGCAACCGTATACGATATCTCGGCGGGGGACGAAGTGACCTACCGCACGGCGGACGGAGCCGAGCTCAAGCTCACAGTTTCGGGTGTGTGCGAGTATTACACGGGTTCCGACGTGTACATGAGCGCTGATAATTTCACCGCCGCAGTAGAGGCTGAGGGAGGAACTGTCGACGTATCGTCCAACGCTTACCTCATAAAATACGGCTACGGCGAGGATGAAGACGCCATGAACGCCGCCGCTGAGTCGCTGTTGTCTGACCCTGCCGTTACGGGCGTGGAATTCACCTATACCACTTTGCGCACCTTCGACGCGCTCAATGATACAATGAGTTTTGTAATTCTCATTCTCGTCGTCTGCGCGGGCGCGCTCGCCGCGATAGTATTGTATAACCTCACCAATATTAACATAGACGAGAGACGGAAGGAGATAGCCACCCTGCGCGTTTTAGGCTATACCAAATGGGAAGTTGCGGGCTATATTTACCGCGAAAGCGGCATTCTGACGATAGTGGGCGCCCTTTTCGGACTGCTTGTCGGCTGGCTGCTGCACATGTACATCGTCGGCAGGGTGAACAGCGTGTGGATGATGTTCGGCAAGGCGATAGCGCCCTTAAGCTTCTTATGGGCATTTCTGATTACGCTCGGCTTTGCTATAGTCGTATATGCCTTTATGCTGATAAAGCTGTATAAGATAAACATGGCCGAATCTTTAAAGTCGAATGAATAAAGCTGTTGCCGCGCCGTACAAATGGCGCGGCAACGCATACATAACCGGGAGAATGTTTCATGGATAAAAAACAATTGCGCGACGGACTCATGGCGCAGCTGTGGCGTATGTACAGCATGGATATAATGCTCTATCTCCGCGAATTTCTGGTGGGCGAAACGGCGCTTTTAGAGTGCATAGCCTCGTCGGGCAGAACGCTCACTCCGGGCGAAATAAGCGAAAAGATGCACTTAAGCCGCGCGCGCACGGCGAATATTCTGCGCACTCTGCGTGAAAAGGGGTTTATAACAATGGAGGTCGCCGGCGACGACAGGCGCAAGATGCTCGTGACCATGACGGCCGCGGGCGGTGCGCACCTTGCGGGCAAACACGCCTATCTGGAGCGCTATTTCGACGAATACGTCGACGTGCTCGGCGAAAAAAACATATCCGATCTCACCGCCCTTTTAAAAGTCACTGCCGACAGCGAGAGCGTCCTCATGCAAAAATTCGGCAGGGGGAATGTGTGACTTCCTCAGTATGGCAGGCGGCGGGCCGCCTTGCCTGAGCAATTATCGAAAACGAAATATAGACGGAACGGAGTCTTCTCTGCATGAGATCAAAAATGCAGAGAGGGCTTTTTTGTGATTAAAATACAAAAAAAGTTATAAAATTTCATAAACGCCTATTGACTTTAAAATGATGTGTGGTATAACATGGCTATAAGGTGGTTATTTATGTGATTCGTATAAAAATTTGTCTTTCTTAGGTAATTTCCACACCGGTGGTTATTATAGTAATAAAAAGGAGGTGAAACAAATATGAAGTACGGCAAATACATAATTCTTATCCTGTTCGGAATTGCAATGTTTTGCTTCGGTCTTATAGGAGCTGTATATTATGCCAATGGTGGAGAATATATCTGGCTGTATGATAGTTCTATCGCTGGTATAATCTTAGGCTGGATATTCAGTTTTGCCGGCCTTGTCGGAGCCCTGATAGAGGGGCTCGTAAGATTTATCAACAGTCGCAAAAAATAGTTAATTTATATGCTAAGGAGAGAAAAAATAAAATTATGCCGTATGGCTTGGAACAAGCGGCGGTTCGGTTACGTTTGCTGCCGCTGAAGATACGTCCACCGTGGCGGTTTCAGATAATATACCGTATAGTTACGATATAGGAGGATGATATAAAAAAATGCGGCGCCGGATATTCCGCGCCGCATTTTTTAATTTGTTTTATTTACCTGTGCGCCTTTTCGCTGTGCATATCGCGGTTTGAAAGGCGGAGGCCCCGGCCGCTTATTATCGGCGAAATTATCAGCCACAGCGCCGCCACGGCAATTATCACGTACAGCGTAATAGAGCCCGCCGTCCTCGGCCCCTGGAATATCCAGCTCACCAGGTTGAAGTCGAAAATGCCGTAAAGGCCCCAGTTGAGCGCGCCTATTATGCACAGGATATAGGCAATAAAATTAGCAACTACCATAGATGTATCTCCTTGCAAATAAGTATGCGCCGTAATTTTTTTATTATTCGCCTGTAATTTCAAGCCGCCCGTGCGGTATTTTGCCGTGTGATTTTGCGGGCGGTATTGCATTTGCGGCGGCTGTGTGTTAAAATATACATATATGGGCAAAAAAAATAAAAATTCAGGGCAAAACACCCTTTTAAAAAAGGCAGAGATGCTCACGGGGCGCGACTTCTGGCACTCATGCGCGGACGAGGAGGAGGGCATACCCTCTGTATGCTTTTCCGACGGGCCGCACGGCCTGCGCGTGCAGGCGGGCGAGGCCGATAACTTCGGGCTGGAGCGCTCGCTGCCCGCGACCTGCTTCCCCACGCTTGCGGCGCTCGCCTCTTCGTGGGACAGAGGGCTGTTATGCGGCGCGGGCAGGCGGCTGGGCGAGGAGGCGGCCTCATTCGGGGTCAACGTGCTCTTAGGCCCCGGCGTGAATATAAAGCGCAATCCGCTGTGCGGCAGAAATTTTGAATACCTCTCGGAGGAACCATACCTTGCGGGCGAGCTCGCGGCGGAGTATGTGCGCGGCGTGCAGGGCGTGGGCGCGGCGGCGTGCGTAAAGCACTTTGCCTGCAACAGCCGCGAGTGGGCGCGCACCGTGTATTCCGCAGATGTCTCCGAGCGCGCCCTGCGCGAGGTATACCTCGCTCCGTTCGAGGCGGCGGTAAAGCGCGGCGGCGCCGCGGCGGTGATGACGGCGTACAACAAAATAAACGGCACATACTGCTCGGAAAACAGGCGGCTGATAACCGATATCCTGCGCGGCGAATGGGGCTTTGAAGGCATCGTCGTGTCAGACTGGGTGGGAACTTATAACCGCGCCGCGGGCGTTGCGGCGGGCGAGGATCTGGAGATGCCCCGCTGCAACTTGACTCCCGAAGAGATAGCCCTTGCCGTATCGCGCGGGGAGCTTGAAGAAGGCGATATCGACGGTTGCATTGCCCGCCTCAAAAAATTTGCGCAAAAATACGCCCGTCCCGCCCTCGGGACTTTCGACAAGGACGAACATCTCGCATTCGCGCGGCGCGCCGCCGAAAACTGCGCCGTGCTCTTAAAAAACGAGGGCGTCCTGCCGCTTGATGTTGGCGCGCAGGTTGCAGTAATAGGCGACCTTGCATTTATTCCGCACATTCAGGGCGGCGGCTCCTCCCGCGTGAACGGCGCGGCGGACGACGTGATTTCCTGCCTCTCGCAGAAGTTTAAAGTGCGCGCAGAGCGCGGCTACGAGCGGAGCGGAAAAGCCAATAAAAAATTAAAAAATCGCGCCTTAGAGCTTGCAAAGGGCGCGGAGCACATTATTTATTTCATGGGCCTTACCGAGCGAGAGGACGCCGAGGGCGGCGACAGAGAGAGTCTGTATCTGCCCGCCTGCCAGAGGGCGTTGCTCAAAGAGATGTACGCCGTGGGCGTGCGGCCGATTGTCGTGCTGTGCGCGGGCAGCGCCGTAGATTGCAGCTGGGACAATATGGCCTCGGCGGTGCTGTATCTGCCGCTTACGGGCGGAGGAACGGGGAGCGCGCTCGCGCGCCTTTTATGCGGCGGGGCGAACCCTTCGGGCAAGCTTGCGCAGACCTTTCCGCTCGAATATTCCGACTGGCCCTGCGCCGCCGAATTTACAAATGACGCATACATGTATCGCTTCAGCGAGGATATTTTTGTCGGCTACAGGTATTTTGACGCGGCCAATCTCCCAGTAAAATACCCCTTCGGCCACGGCCTTTCGTACACTTCGTTTGAATATTCGGGCCTGAACTGTGAGGGCGGCACGGTCAAATTCAAGGTCAGAAACGCGGGCGCGCGGGGCGGCGCGGAGGTCGTCCAGCTGTACATATGCCCGCCCGAGTGCGGCATAGCCATGCCCGAAAAAAAGCTCGCCGCGTTTAAAAAGTTATACCTCGAGGCGGGCGGGGAGCGCACAATTGAGCTTGCTCCCGACATCTTCGCCCTGCGCGCGTTCGACGAAAGTGCAAATAAATTCGTCGTGTTCGGCGGGCAGTACGGCGTAAAGATAGGCTCGTCCTCCCGCGATATCCGCCTGGAGGGGAGCATGTTCATAGAGGGCGCGCGCCCCGCGGGCGCGGGCGGCAGGCAGGAGCGCGAAGAGATACTCAAGGCCGCAAAGGCGGCCCCCGCCCATATGCCGCAGGTGGCAACGGGCGGCAGGCATGAGCGCGTTGAGATAACCATGCACAGCCCGCTCATAAATTTAAGGCGCGCAAGGGGCGCGCTTGGCAGGCTGATATATAAAATTGCCGACTTTTACTGCACGAGCAAAAAGCAGACGGCGCTTTTAACCTTCCGCTATATAACCGTGCGTTCTGCCATGCAGTATGCGGGGTTCAATCTCGCGCGGGCGCACGGCTTCGTTGACGTCTGCAACGGAAATTTTTTAAAGGGACTCAAAAAAATAATAACAGGCAAGGAGAAGATATGAGAGCTGCAATCTACGGCGCGGGCGCCATGGGCACGGTGCTGGGCGCATATATCACCAAAAACGGCGGCGAAATCGACCTTATAACGCGCAACCGCGCGCACGTTTCGGCGCTTAAGGAGAGAGGCGCACACATAACAGGCACGGTAGATCTCACCGTGCCCGTAAGGGCCCTTCTGCCCGAGGAGATGGAGGGGGAGTACGACGTAATATTCTTGATGACCAAACAGCGGCACAACGCCGAAATTCTGCAGTTTCTGCTGCCCCATTTAAGGGCGGACGGCGTGGTGTGCACCACGCAGAACGGTTTGCCGGAGCCGTCTGTTGCGGCGGTCGTCGGCGAGGAACGCTGCGTGGGATGCGCTGTATCTTGGGGCGCCACGTTCGTGGGCGGCGGCGAGGCAAAGCTGACCACCCGCCCCGACGGGCTGGAGTTCGCCCTCGGCACGCTGTATAACAACAAAGATAAACTCTCCGCAGTAAAGGAGCTGCTCTCTTTAATGGGGAGGGTGGAGATCGAGGAAAATTTTATAGGCGCGCGCTGGTCGAAGCTCGCCATAAACTGCGCCTTTTCGGGACTGTCGGCGATAAGCGGTCTCACTTACGGCGATATCTGCGACGATAAGTATGCAAGAAAGGTGGCGCAGGCCATATTAAAGGAGTGTTTCGACGTGGCCGAGGCGTGCGGAATACGTCCGAGCAAGATACAGGGACACGACGTGGCCGCTATAATAGGCTACCGCACCGCGCTCAAAAAGCGCATATCATATGCGCTCATTCCCGTAGCCATGAAAAAGCACAGGCAGCTCGTCTCAGGCATGTATTATGATCTGAAGGCGGGAAAGGTCTGCGAGGCCGACCTTGTAAACGGCGTCGTCTCTGCCTACGGCTCGCGCGTGTGCCGCCCTGCCGTGCTGAACGGCCTTGTGCAGGATATCGCGCACCAGATCGAGCGCGGCGAGCGGAAAATTTCTCCCCAAAATATCGAAGAATTCAAAAAATATGTGTGATATGGCCGCGCATACGGCGTTTTCGTTAACTTTTTGTTGCAAATAATCCCTTCAGGTGCTATAATTTTTTAAATAAAAACTGCGGTTTTGCAGTTTGAAATAGGTTTTCGGGTAAAATTATGGAAGAAATTTATTATCCCTCGGCCGACGGCGTGCACAACGTTCACGCCTGCATATGGCGTCCCCGTGGCGAGATCATTGCAATTTTGCAGATAATTCACGGAATGGAGGAGTACGCCGCGCGATACTCAAAGTTTGCGCAAATGGCGGCGGAGCGAGGTGTGCTCGTTTGCGCGGAGGATCACCTCGGCCACGGCGGCACCGCGGACGGCGACTTCGGCCACTTTCCCAAGGACGGGGAGGAGCTTGTTTTGAAGGATATCGCGGAATTGACTTCCCGCGTAAGGGCAATAGCTCCAGGCGTGCCATGTTTTGTCATGGGACACAGCATGGGCTCCTTTTTCTGCCGCGAATACATAGCGCGCAACGGCAGGGAATTTTCCGGCGCGATAATTATGGGTACGGGTTTTACGGGCGCGGGCACGCTCTTTTTTGCCCGGCTTGTCACAAAAATCATAGGCGGAATATACGGACGGGAACACAAGAGCAAGTTTATTTCCAAACTCGCGTTCGGCGCTTATAATGTAAAATTCAAACCCGCCCGGACGGGCTATGAGTGGCTCTCCAAAAACGAGCAGAATGTAAAGGCTTACGTTGCGGACGAAAAGTGCGGCTTCGGATTCACCTGCGGCGGCTTTATGGGGCTTTTCGGCATAATTAAAAAATGCTGCTCGAAGTCAGCTTTTGACTGCACGCCCAAAGAGCTGCCTATATTCATCGTTTCCGGCGCGGACGATCCCGTGGGCGCATACGGAAAGGGTGTTAAGAAGGTTTATAATAAGTATCGCGCCGCAGGCGTAAATGACCTCTCGCTTAAGCTGTATAATGAGGCCCGCCACGAGATTTTAAATGACGACTGTGCCGAAGAGGCGTGCGCGGATATATTCTCTTTTATCTTCGGCCGAGCGCAGATAAAATAATTTTTAATTTGCTTTTAATTATTTATTTAATTGAATTTTAATTAAAATTGATTTTTAATTTTATATTTTTTAATTAAACTTGAGGCTTGATTTAATGATTATTAAATGGGATATTACCATTCCGGCTTTGACTGGTGAAAAAACGCGCAGGGCGTATGTGTATCTGCCGAACGGCTACGACGAGGAGCCCGAAAGGCGCTACCCCGTGATGTATATGTTTGACGGACACAACCTGTTTTTCGACGGCGACGCGACCTACGGCAAGAGCTGGGGCATAGGTGGGTATCTCGATTACACAAACACAAAGCTGATAATCGCCGCCGTGGAATGCAACCACGAGGGCAACGGAAGATTAGAGGAGTATTCCCCCATAAACTTCAAATTCGGCGACACGCCTATCCGCGGGAAGGGGAAAAAATATATGGACTGGCTCGTCGGAGAGTTCAAGCCGTATATCGACGCAAATTTCCGCACGCTGGCGGACAGGCAGAACACCGCCATAGGCGGCAGCTCTATGGGCGGGCTGATGACGATGTATGCTCTCGCCGTGTACGGCAAATATTTTTCGCGCGGGGCAGCGCTCTCGCCCAGCCTTTGGATAGGCGGCGGTACGCCCGCCTTTTTGCAGAAGGCCAGGTTCGGCAGGCCCGCGCAGCTGTATATGGACTACGGCAGCAGGGAGTTCGGCAATCACGCCGGGCAGCGCAGGATATTTGCCGACGTCGTTTCAGACCTCATTCAAAAGGGCGTGTTCGTAACGGCGCGCATAGTGCCCTACGGCACCCATTGCGAGGCCTCGTGGCAGCGTCAGCTGCCCGTGTTTTTCAATGCTCTCGGCTTTGAGGGGGAATAAGCGAGGCTGTGCCTAGGAACGTTGCGCTGGCGCAACTTATCGTATGCGCCATAGGCGCATTCATCGTGTACGCCGCAGGCGTACTCATCACTGTTGAGCGCCATATCAATATTTTTTGATGGGGGGGGGAATTTTTAGTGAATATTTCATACGGGAAATTTTATTCGCGGCACCTGGGCCGCGAAATGGAGTATAAAATTTACGGCACGCGCGGCAAGCCCGTGCTGGCCATACCCTGCCAGGGCGGCAGGTTCTATGAGTTCGAGGACATGCGCATGCTCGACGTGTACGCCCCTTATATAGAGGACGGCCGCATACAGGTGTTCACTATCGACAGCATAGACTACGAAACGCTGTTCGGTCAGGGCGATCCCCGCGCGCGCATCTGCCGCCACGAGGCGTGGATTAATTATATAATGGAGGAGGCTGTTCCGCACTTCTCCTATATAAACACACAGGCCAACGGCTGGGAGGTGCGCTTTCTCGTCGCAGGCTTAAGTCTGGGCGCGCTTCACGCCGCCACACTCTTTTTCCGCTATCCCGACGTGTTCGACGCGCTTATGTCGTTGAGCGGGATATACACCAACGAATATTGCTTCGGAGGCTATCACGACGACCTCACTTACATGAATTCCCCACAGCAGTTCGTGGCGGGCATGCCCAAGGACCACCCCTATATCCGGAAATACAATTCCGGCAGGATAGTGCTCTGCGTAGGTCGCGGCGCCTGGGAGAACGAAACGCTGGAGAGCACTTCGGCCTTTGCTCAGGTCTTAAAGGACAAGGGCATAGGGGCGTGGGTAGACTACTGGGGCGATGATTCGCGGCACGACTGGGACTGGTGGTTCGTGCAGGCGGCGTACTTTTTGCCCAAAATACTCGATTACTGAAAGGTTTACGGCGCGGCATGTTGCCTGCGCCGTGCGATATATAAATTCAATGCGCTAAAGCGTTAAAGGGAGAAATCATATGAAAAACTTTGTGTTCATCTCGCCCAACTTCCCCACGAACTACTGGAAGTTCTGCCGCGAACTCAGAAATAACGGCTTCGACGTTTTGGGCGTAGGCGACTGCCCCTACGAAAATCTTGCCCCCGAGCTCAAAGACAGCCTCACCGAGTACTACTGGGTGCACTCCTTGAAGAACTACGACGAGGTATACCGCGCCGTGGCGCTCTTTGCCTTCAAATACGGCAGGATAGATTTTATAGAGAGCAACAACGAATACTGGCTGGAGCTCGACGCGCGCCTGCGCACCGACTTCAACGTGTGCAGCGGCTTCAAAAACGACGATATGGCGCGCATAAAATATAAGTCCGGCATGAAGTCGTACTATAAAAAGGCGGGCGTGGTGACGGCGCGTTACTGCATGGTGACATCCTTTGAAAAGTGCAAAAAGTTCATCGGCGAGGTCGGCTATCCCGTGATAGTAAAGCCCGACAACGGCGTGGGTGCCAACGACACCTGGAAACTGACATGCGACGACGATTTAAAGAACTTTTTAAACGAAAAGCCGCCCGTCGACTACATTATGGAGGAATTCGTGGAGGCAGAGGTCAACTCCTACGACGCCATAATAAATTCTCACGGCGAGCCGATATTTGAGACGGGCAATGTCACGCCCATGTCGATAATGGACATAGTGAACACCAACGGCAACAGCATCTACTATATAGTGAACGAACTTGCTCCCGACGTTAAAGACGCCGGCCGCCGCACGGTTAGGGCCTTCGGCGTGAAGAGCCGCTTTGTGCACTTCGAATTTTTCCGCCTCACAAAGGACCAGTACCTCGGCAAAAAGGGGGATGTGATCGCCCTGGAGGTGAACATGCGCCCCTGCGGCGGGTTCTCGCCCGATATGATGAACTACGCCAACTCCACAGACGTGTATAAGATATGGGCGGATATGATAGCATACGACAGTACTCTGGTGCCCACGGGCGAAAAGTATTACTGCGCCTACGCGGGCAGGCGCGACGGCAAGCCGTTCATGTATTCCGGGCAGGATATCGAGCGCAAGTACGCCGCAAATTTAAAGGCGGTGGACAGGATCCCCGACGCGCTCGCCGCGGCAATGGGAAACACCATGTATATCGCAAACTTCAAAACAAAAGCGGAGATGGACGCCTTCTATAAGGACGTGCTTTTAACGAGGGAACTTTGATTTCAGCGGCTTTGGACGCAGAAGTTTTAGCGTAAAAATTTTCAGCTTGAAAATTTAGAGTGCCGCGCGGCTTTTAATAAGCCGCGCGGCACTCTATTTTATAAATTCAGTTTCTGCTTCTTGATATGCATTAGCATCGCATTTAAATCGTACGCCGCATGTAGTGCATTTCAGTTCTTTGTCCCGCGCAAAATCATTATCAGGCTTACGGCCGTGTCCCATTGCCTTTCGCCGCGTTCGTACTGCGCGAGTCGCTCGTCATATTTTTTGTCGATGAGCGCCGTCATGCGCTGCACATCTTCCGCCGTAACAAAATCGGGCAAAGAGCGGGCGGCGCTGCCCAGACCGTCAAGTTCGGACTTGCGCCCCTCTTCGATTATGTCGCGCGCAATCGCCGCAAATTTTTTGTCGTCTGGAGTAAGCCCTATCGCAAGATAGTCGCATGTAATGTCGCCAAACCCGTATTTTTCAATGGCGGCCGGCAGCTCGGCCTCGGTGAGGGGATACTTTCGCACGGCGTACTTTTCTAAGCTGTCGTCGCGTTCCGCCGTTCCGCGCCAGAATTGCTCTTCAAATTCGCTCTCGGCAAGGCAGGGCGCCTTTACTTCAAAAGTTTTGCGGTTGGACAGCACTATGCACACGCCGCCGCTCTTTAAAACGCGCAGCTGCTCGCCGAAAAACTTTTCAGGCTCTATGTGCTCGCTCACTGTGTATGATATGGTAACGTCAAACGTGCCGTCGGCAAAGGGCAGCGCCGTGGCGTCGCCCTCAACAAACTCCACGCCCTCCTCGTGCGCGCGCGCAAATTCTATAAAGTTGCTGTCGCGGTCGAGGCCGCATATCTCCGCCTTGGGGTACCAGCGGTGCAGCGCGCCCGCCAGCGCGCCGGGGCCGCAGCCCACTTCAAGTATCTTAAGCCTGCGCCTGCCGTCGAGTTTTAAAAGCGAGCGGTATCTTTCGGCAAACACGTCGCAAAAGCGCAGTTTGCGGCTGTAGTACAGCGTGTTCTCCCCCTGAATGAATTGCGACCAGACTGTGTTCATAGTTCCTCCGCGGTATGTAGTGACGATATATTAACACGCGCTGCGCCTTGCTGTCAAGCGCAGAAAAATTGCTGCGCAGGTTCTAAATGCGGCGACGCGCAAATAAAATAGCGTATACATAACTGTAAGCGGAGGGGTGGTATGCTCGATAGCGAAATTTGCAGCGGTATGAATGAACGCCTTGGCGGCGCGGCGGTGGGCGTGTGCGGCAACGGCGAATTATATTCGGCATTTTGCGCCGCAGAGAGCGGCGGGCTTAAATTTTCTGATAAGGAGAACGGTTGCGGCGCTTTAATATTTGCAGAGAGCGACGGCGTTAATTATTCCGAAGTCGCAAACGGCAGGCCGTTCATCATAATAACGGGGCGCGGACAGGAGCTGGAAAAGACGTACGGCTGCGCCTGCGCCGCGCCTCAGGATTGGGACGAGGGCGCTTTGAACGGCCTTTTAAGGTTGCTTTCAGGTGAGTTCTGCGTGCGCTCGGTGGGTATAGATATCCCCGAATGGATGCGCTTTCTGCCCGCCGACAGCTCGGCCATATCCGAACTTTTGTCGCGCGTAAGGGAAAAGTGCGGGCAGATAAAAAAATTCAAAGATATCTCCGCGCTCGACGATCTTTGCGAGGGCGCGAAATTCTGGTCGCCCGCCATAGAGCTGAAATTTAATTTTTCTACGGGCGGGGCGAATATAGTCTGCCGCGCGCAGGACGGCATCTTCTTTGAAATGCTCTCCGAGATCGCCGGCGACGAGATAGATGGGGAGTATTCGCTGATGCGCTACGTGCGCTCCGCCGCAGAGGCAAAGCGCGGGTACGACAAGGTGCGCGACGCGCTTGACTGCGCCCGCATAAACGGTTACGGCATAGTCACCCCCGCCGACGAGGACTTAACATATGAACAGCCCGGCGTGGTAAAGCAGGGCAGTTCCGTCGGCATAAAGCTGCGTGCGTCCGCGCCCACCTACCATATAATAAGGGTGGACGTCGGCGGCGAGGTCAGCCCCATCATGGGCGACAGCGCCCAGAGCGAGAGCCTCGTCGCGGGTATGATGAAGGGGTTTGAAACCGACCCCGAGGCAACGTGGAACACCGACGTGTTCGGCCGCTCGTTAAAGTCTATGGTAAAGGAGGGTTTAAGCGCCAAAATGAATTCCATTCAGGAGGACACCCGCGTAAAACTCAGAAAGGCCATAACGCGCATGGCCAACGAGGGCAAGGGCGGCGTTATATGCATAATACTATAAAAAATTTCATTAAAACTCCGCTCGGGTCTCGGGCGGAATTTTTTTATTTATCCGTAAAACTAAGTTTTTATCTGCGAGGCGTGTAATTTTGTAAAAATAGTTTACTCATTTCGCGGTTTTGTGTTATAATAACATTTTAAATAAGATACGAAAGGGAGTAACGGTTCTTGCAGTGATCGGCGCCCTTCTGTTAATATTGTTAGCTATCTTATTTTTTGCGTTAATGTTTTAATTTTGGATTTGTTTCTGCGGAGTAAAATTTTATTACTCCGCATTTTTTATGACGTAATTTTTTGGCGAATGGAGGGAGAACTTGCCGTATGCGCTTAAAATCATATGCGCTTTGTCGGCAAAAACCGCATTTTGCGCCTGTTTGCACGCATATATGTCTTACCGCATATGTGTGCGGGCGCATAAAAAATATGTGCATAATACCCCATTTAAATTTGTATGCGCTTTCAAACATATCGGCCGCGGCGCAAGTGTATACGGAGGGGGAGTACAACATATGTGCCGGATTAAAAATATTGATTTAATTTATTTTTTTTGCAAATCGATCAGATCAATTTAAATAAATATGTTTTTCATGGCATATATCTGCGCGCACCGTTTTTTACATATGCGGCCGCGCCTATATATCCATGCTACCCCTCCGCTATCCGGGTCAGGCGCAAAAATATAAAAAAATAAACTCCACCGAGGGCTTAAAGCCTTCGGCGGAGTGCCTGCAGTACGGGCGGACAGAAAAATTACCGCAGTGCATATGCCCGCCCCTCTGCCGTTGACGTATAAGGAATAAATCTTTGCCGCAGAACTTCTACGACCGTTTCATGCAGCACCTTTCATTAATGTGGGGCTTAATGCGGCTTTGCAAATAATCTTAACAATCGTCGAGTGGTATATATCCCCCTTTACGCTCGACCTTGCTCGCTTTTCCCCCTTTGGCAAGGGGGGGCCTTTGCGGATTATTTCTAAAATAATCACTCTGCGCAGGCATGGTTTCACACAGTAAAGTTCAGCGAGCTGGCGCGAGCGTTAAGAACTTTACAAGGAACTAATTTATACCGCAGTAAATTTTAAAAATAATTATGTTCGGAAAAAGAGCAGGCGAATTTAGTTCGCCGATA
>DVHB01000047.1 GCA_018712405.1 Candidatus Coproplasma stercoripullorum | reverse complement strand
CTGAACAGCGCGCGGGCGGCCCCTTCTTCATCGTTTTTCTCCTTATAAATAAGCATAAAGCCTGAACTGTAGTCATCTCATACGGCGTTCACCGTGCCTGCAAACAGCGTGGTGCCGTAGCTGTTCATGAGTACGAATCCGAAGGCTTTGTCCACCACAAAGTCATAGTAAACGGTTTCATACGGTTCGGCAGAAGTTGCCCCGTCTGCCGGCAATACCGTCACGGCCGCGCCCTCGATGCCCTTTCTGTCAACTTCCAGCATGGCAACGTGCCTCACTTCGGGGCAATAGAGCTTTATTTCGTCATCCTCGAACATATTCGAAAGGTTGGCGCCTCTATCCTTGTCAAACAGCTCCTCAATGCCCATATCCTCCAAAATATCCTTCGCGTCGATATCTCCGTTCGCACTGAATGCGGGGAATATGCAGCGCGTGTTGTGCGCGATATGGTTTTCATCGTCAATGCCGTTATAGTCGGCGCTCTTTGCCTCGGCAAGGTTATCAGTCGTCATCACTTCATCCGCGCTGTAGCCGTCCTTGGGCACGATGAACATCAGTTTGTAGCCCGAATGGGTGGTGGTATAGCATGAGGTAAAGGTTTCGCCCTCATGCGCGCGCACCGCGTTATAGTGCCCGCGCATCAGCTGTATATCGGTCACGCTGCCGTCTGCGTTTTCAAAGGCGTAGCTCTCGTCGGTCAGCGAAATCTCGTCGCCGCCATCGTTCCAGTTGTCCTTTAAATACAGCGTGTTTATCAGCGTGAAGAAGGTATCTTCCGAAAGTTCAAAGTCCCTGTCGATCAGCCCGTTTGTCTGCTCCTTGACGAAGTGTCGCACGGCCTGGTTGGCACCCTCGTTGTCGTTTGCAAAGTCGGCGGAGTAGGAATAGGCCCCGTAGCCTTCGGCAAGCGCATCGACGCCCGTCTGCTTCACGGGTATGCCCTCGCCCGCCCAGACTGAATTTCCCAGCACCGCCTTTGCCGTCTTTGTGTCGCACAGTACCGAGCGGTACAGGTTCAAAAAGTCGGAGCGCAGCAACTCATAGTCCACATTCAGGGCAGAGAGTATCTCTTCGCGCGTGCTGCCGTCTGCGCACTCGGCCGCCATGGCCAGCGCGGAATATACCGATATGGGAGAAATTACAAAGTTTTCCCCGCCCTCGTACGCCGCCGCGGCGCGCGCCGTGAATTCGTCGGCAAAACTCTCCGCGCTATCTTTTATTGCAATAAAGTTCTCTGTAGCGTTCTCGGGGTAGCTGAACGAAGCAACTTCTCCCGGCCGTCCCAAAAGCGTACTCCTGCCTTGCCCGCAGGCGGCAAGTCCCGCGCATACTGTCGCCGCGCTCAGAAGCGCGGCTATTCTTGCAAACTTTTTCATTTTCCACCTCGCAGTTTTAATTTTCGGCTATAGCGGCCGCCGCAGGAAAATTTTCCCTTTCAATTAAACAACAGCGCGGTTGTGCATTTTGTCCACAGTTTTGTAAAATTTTTTCATTCTTTTCTGCAGTCGTTGTGGAACACCTCGTGCGTGCAGGATGAAAACAGCAGGTCATTACCATTGTACAGCGCCAGATCTTCCAGCCCTTCCAGGTCGTAGTCGCTTTTAAATTGCTTCAGCCACTTCTTCGTCTTGTCATTCAGCCTGAATCTATGCACCCTCGCAAGCGGGCCCATGGTACAGTGCCAGGCAAATGTCATGCGCGATGATATCAGGTGCGGTTTAAGGGGCGCAAACCGCCCGTCCTCAAAAATCGTGTCCTTGCCGTCGGCAAGTTTCAGCGCTTCGGCCTCGTCGCACTGCCGTTCGGCCAGTTCATAGCCGTGGTATGCCTGCCAGAAAAAGTCGGTCGGTTCGCAGTACTTCGTGTCCTCGCCAACGTGGTCGCATATAAACGGGCTGGCGCCCTTCTTAAGTTTGCCGTATTTTGCCTTCTTCATAAAGGCCTTAACTTCTTCGCCTATCTCCTGCCACAGCTGTTCAAATTCGGGCAGATTTGCCCTTTCTTCCGGCGAAAGATCGTTGTAAAGCGCTTTTGCTGCAGTTACGGCCATATCGCGGCACGCCTGCTGTATTTTTTCAACCTCCTCGCTACTCAGCTTTTCATACGCGGGGGAGGGGTCAACGAGTTCAAACTCGTCGGCTTCTGGGTAATAATCTAAGATGCCCGCCATGTCGAGCGAGTCGAACTCGCCCTTTGCCTCATACTCGGCTATGCTGCCAAAGCTTCCGCACCCCGTCAAAAACATTCTTTTTCCGTCGGCGGCGCCTATGTCCTTCAAAAAGGCGCACAGCTCTTCAAACGTGGCAAATTTTTTTGTTTCTCTTTCGCATGTGGCTGTATAGCCCTCAACGGTTATCTCGCTGAACGTAGTGTCCAGCCGTCCCTCGCCGAAGTGCAGAACGTGGTTTCCGTTGAGTTCGTAATTTTTTCCGTCGGCGGTTTTAACTTCAACGCTAACCATACCGTCTAAAATTTCTTTGACTTTTGCGTAATTTGTTTTTTCCATTATCTCACCGCCGCAGCCTTTTTCTATATTATAGCACAGTATTATCCGTTTTTCAATACCCGAATTTTAGGTTGACGGCAGCAGGCAAAAAAAGTTATAATTACGCTGTAAATATAGTGCGCCTGCACGGCTTCGGGCGCAGAGGTATTTTCATGAAAAATATTTTGATGATAGCCACGGGCGGCACGATAGCTTCCAAAGAGACGGCGGAGGGCCTTGCTCCCGCAGTGTCTTCGGCTGAGCTGCTTTCCTGCGTGCCGGAGGTGGGCAGCGTGTGCAACGTGGAGACCGTCCAGCCATTCAATCTCGACAGTACCAACGTCTACGCGCCCCATTGGCTGAAAATTGCGCGCATAATAGAGAACAACTATAATAATTTCGACGGCTTTGTCGTAACGCACGGCACCGACACCATGGCATATACCGCGGCGGCCCTTTCATATCTCGTGCAAAACAGCTCAAAACCAATAGTTCTGACCGGCTCGCAGAAGTCGGTATATTCGCGCGATACCGACGCGCGCCGCAATCTTGCCGACGCCTTTTTGTTCTGTGCGGATGATGGGGCTTTCGGCGTGCGCATAGTTTTTGACGGCAACGTGATTTTGGGAACGCGCGCCAGAAAGACGCGCACGCGCTCGTTCAACGCCTTCTCCAGCATCGACTTTCCCGCCGTGGCCGTCATGCGCGACGGCAGGCCGTTCTATTATATAGAGGATAAAAAGCCGTGCGGCGCGCCGAAGTTCTACCATGTGCTCAACGAAAACGTGTTCGTGCTCAAGATGATACCGGGGCTGCACGCCGACATCTTCGACTATCTCGACGCGCGCTGCGACGGGCTCGTGATCGAATCGTTCGGCGCGGGCGGCCTCCCGAATTACGAAAACGACGCCTTCTTCACCCGACTTGCGCGCTTTGTATCGGGCGGCAAAACGGCCGTTCTCGCTACCCAGGCCGAGCACGAGGGCAGTTCGCTCGATAGATACGCTGTCGGCAGAAGATTGCGCGCGTGCGGCAATGTGCTCGAGGCGCGCTGCATGACGCTCGAGGCCGCCGTCGCAAAACTAATGTGGATACTCGCCTTTGCAAGGGGAGAGGAGGCGGGCAGGCTCTTCAACGCCCCCATAGAGCGCGATATCTTTTAAGCGCGCTCTGTCATTTCGCGCGAGTGAAACGACACTTTGCGGAGGCTCCCGCAGGGAAACCGCAAACTAAGCGCACTGGCGCGCGCACGGAGAAATCTATCTGCTGCAATAACAAAAAGGCTGAGCAAAACCGCTCAGCCTTCACCTTTTTGCGCCGCGCGCGCAAGCTTTTGCATTCTCTGCATCTTCCGCCAGTTTATAAAGCTGTATAAATCGTTCACGAGGAACATGGCAAAGCAAACGATGACTGATACGTACGAAATGTCATCAAGCGTGGCAAGCACCCACAGTACTATCAGCACCACGTCGTTGGCGGCGTACAAGAGGGAAAACCACGGCGTGCGCCTGAAGGTGAGATAGGCCGCCGCGAAACTCGTCGCAACAGATATTGTGCTCGGTATGATGTTTGCCGTGTTCAGCACCGATAAAATAAAGTAAAATGCAACGGTCACAACTATCGTCAGCGCCGCAAGGAGCAGCCATTCGCGCCCCTTTATATGGTTTATCTCAACCTGACTGCGCTTCCCTTTGAATGGATTTTTAAGCCAGATTATAAGCGAAACTATCGCCATGGGCATCGTCATGCCGAGGTAGGTTATCATTTCGCCGTAATACGCGCACGCGTACGAGATTATGCCGTACAGCACGCTGAACACGATCATCAGCGCCTGCCCGATCGGGTTGCCTTTTGCGTTGAATATAAGCGCCGCCGCGCCGATGAGCGATGCGGCGAGCGTAAGGTAGTTCTGCCTGTCGAACACGGCAAAAGAAATTATGATAAGGGTCACGGAGGAGGCGAACAGCGCCCACTCGCCCTTTGTAAAGTATGATAAAATTTTTTTCACGGTACTCCTTCGGAGAGTATGCAGGCGCCTTTATTGCTTAACACAAAAAAAGTACCCGATTCCTTCATCTTCTATGACCTAACGACAAAGGACGGATACTCTCCATCTACCCGGTGGCAGAAAAAAACTAAATTCAACGAACCAAGTGTAACATATGTCTGCTATTATTGCAAGCATTTTCAGGTTGATAGCATCGTTCAGTCGATAAAATTAATTTGGCAAGTTCGTTGAACGCTAAAACAACATGTCCGGCAATGGTACAGTCCTGTTCTTCGGCGTCTTGAGACATCCCGACCAGACACGAACACAAAAAGCACTGACTTTTGTCAGTGCTTTTTGTGTGGTGGGAGGGGGTGGATTCGAACCACCGAAGTCGGAGACGTCAGATTTACAGTCTGATGCATTTGGCCACTCTGCAACCCGCCCGTATTAAATTTTTACCCCGCCCACATTTAGTGGACGGGAAGTTGGAGCTGGCGATTGGAATCGAACCCACAACCTGCTGATTACAAATCAGCTG
>DVHB01000046.1 GCA_018712405.1 Candidatus Coproplasma stercoripullorum | reverse complement strand
TCACGGAATTTTTAGTGCGCGGCCCGCGCTAAAAATTCGTGAGAAGGATGTTTTTTTATGTTTTTCGACGATGAAGAATACGGCGAAGAGGACAGGCTGGTAAAGAGTACCAAGGGCGAATACGACGTCGAAGAGAACGTCCTGCGCCCCAAGAGCCTTTCGGACTATGTCGGCCAGGTAAAAGTAAAGGAAAATTTAAACGTCTATATGGCCGCCGCAAAAAAGAGGGGGGAGGCGCTCGAGCACGTCCTTTTATACGGCGCGCCCGGCCTCGGCAAGACCACCCTCGCGCACATAATCGCCAACGAGATGGGCGGCCAGCTCAAGCTTACTTCCGCCCCCGCGATAGAGCGCAGCGGCGACCTCGCGGCAATACTCACCAACCTGAACGACGGCGACGTGCTCTTTATCGACGAGATCCACCGTTTAAACCACAGCGTTGAGGAGATACTCTATTCCGCCATGGAGGACTACGCGCTCGACATAATAGTGGGCAAGGGTCCCAGCGCGCGCAACATCCGTTTTTCCTTAAAAAAATTCACGCTGATAGGCGCTACTACAAAGGCGGGCATGATAGCAACGCCCCTTCGTAACCGTTTCGGCATAATCTGCCGTCTGGAGATGTACACCCCCGACGAGCTCAGAGAGATAGTTTTAAAGAGTGCGAATAAGCTCGGGATAGAGATAGAGCCCGAGGCCGCCGCCGAAATTTCCAAGCGCTCCCGCGGCACGCCGCGAATTGCCAACAGACTGTTGAAGCGCGTGCGCGACTTTTCGGAGATACGCGGCGAGGGTAAGGTTTCGATAGACGACGCTCGTTACGCTCTCGGGCGCATGGAGATAGACGAGCTGGGTCTGGACGAGACCGACCGTGCAATCCTTCGCGCTATGATAGAAAAGTTCGACGGCAAGCCGGTAGGGCTTGAAACGCTTGCATCCACGGTAAATGAGGACGCGGGCACCATAGAGGATGTGTATGAGCCATATCTTCTCCAGCTCGGCTTCATTGCGCGCACTCCGCGCGGCAGGGTGATACTCCGCGGTGGATATGAACATCTGGGATATAAGATAAGCGAAAGGCAGGCGGCGCAGCTTTCGCTGTTCGATAAAGACGAAAATGACTGATAACGTTAACGATATACAAAGCGAAAAAATTTTAAACGTAGAGGCGCACGGCGCCCCCACAGATTTAAAGAAGAGCGACTTTTATTACGACTTGCCGGAAGAACTCATCGCGCAGACCCCCGCGGAGCCGCGCGATTCCTCCCGCCTTCTCGTGTATAACAGGGCGACGGACGCGGTAGAGCATAAAATTTTCCGCGACATAAAAAATTACTTGCGTGCGGGCGACATGCTCGTCATAAACAACACAAAGGTGCTTCCCGCGCGCATATTTGCCCACACCGAACATGGCGGCAGGGTGGAGGTGCTCCTTTTAAAGCGCCTTTCTGCCTTAAAGTGGGAAGTGCTCGTAAAGCCTGGCAAAAAGTGCCGCCCGGGCACGCGCCTTACGGTGGACGAAAAACTTTCGCTCACCGTGGAGTCTGTCACCGACAGCGGCGAAAGGATAGTAAACTTCGAGTGCGACGGCGTGTTCGAGGAGGCGCTCGAGCGCGTGGGCTCCATGCCTCTGCCGCCCTATATCCACGAAAAGCTGAAGGATAAAAACAGGTACCAGACGGTGTACGCAAAAACCGACGGCTCTGCGGCCGCGCCCACGGCGGGGCTTCACTTCACCCCGCAGCTTCTGGAAGAAATAAAGGCTATGGGCGTTGAGGTGGCAGAAGTGCTGTTGCACGTGGGTCTGGGTACATTCCGTCCCGTAAAGGAAGAGGCGATAACCGACCACAAGATGCACAGCGAGTATTACGAGGTGAACGAGAGGGCGGCGGAGATGATCAGCCGCGCAAAGCGCGAGGGCAGGCGGGTGATAGCCGTCGGCACCACTTCCGTGCGCACGCTGGAGAGCGCTGCAAAGGCCGACGGCACGATAGAGCCCTGCCGCGGCAACACCTCCATATTTATATATCCGCCCTACAAATTCAAGTGCGTAGATGCGCTCATCACCAATTTTCACCTGCCCGAAAGCACGCTTATAATGCTTGTAGCCGCCCTCGTCGGCAGGGAAAAGATTTTGGAGCTGTATAAGACGGCGGTTGAGAATAAGTACCGCTTCTTCTCCTTCGGGGATTGTATGTTCATATGTTAGTCCGCCAAACTTCACATTTGCGTCGCATTGCGGTGTCGCCGTTACGGGTGTGTTCAGTCATTTACGTCTTTGTAAACTCCTTCACACCTTCCGCCGGCTCCTTGCACTGCTCGCAACTCTGAAGTTATGATGTGGCTCAGTATTATAAGGTAAATATTTTTATAAAAATAATGTGCGCAAGCAGGGTTTCCCTGCGTTAGCGCGACCCAATTTGTCGCGAAAGCGAGCTCGCTGGAAGTGAATTGCCGCGATTATATAATTGCGGACCCTTAAAAATCGCGGCAAGAGAAACATAGTTTCTTAAACTCACGGAATTTTTCGGGCGCGGCCCGAACGAAAAATTCGTGAAGGCGGTTTTTTTATGTCACAAAATTTTTCTTTTGAAGTTCAACATGTCGAAAAGCATACCGGCGCGCGCGCCGGCGTTTTTCATACTCCGCACGGCGACGTCTTAACGCCCGTGTACATGCCCGTCGGCACGCAGGCCACGGTAAAGGGCGTGCTGCCGCGCGACTTGAAGGAGGCGGGCAGCTCGATAGTGCTTTCCAACACCTATCACCTCTATATGCGCCCGGGCGACGAAATAGTTAAAAAGGCGGGCGGCCTGCACAAGTTCATGAACTGGCAGGGGCCTATACTCACAGACAGCGGCGGCTTTCAGGTATTCTCTCTCACCAAACTCAACAAAATCAGGGAGGAGGGCGTTTATTTCAACTCACACATCGACGGTTCGCGCCACCTGTTCACGCCCGAAAAGTCGATAGCGATACAAGAAAACCTCGGCGCAGACATCATAATGCAGTTCGACCAGTGCAGCGAATACGGCTACACTCACACACAGGCTGAGGAGGCCATGGAACTCACATCGCGCTGGCTGGAGCGGTGCGCCGCTGCAAAGTCGCGTCCCGACCAGGTGCTGTTCCCCATAGTGCAGGGCAATATGTACAAGGACCTCAGGGAGGAGAGCTTGAAGCGGGCAGTGGAATATGCCTCCTGCGGCATAGGCATAGGCGGTCTCTCCGTGGGCGAACCCAAGCCGCTCATGTATGAAATTCTCGACTTCCTCCAGCCCAAACTGCCCGAGAATATGCCACGCTACCTCATGGGCGTGGGCTCGCCCGACTGCCTCATAGAGGGCGTGATGCGCGGCATAGACATGTTCGACTGCGTGCTCGCCACAAGGGTCGCGCGCAACGGCACGGCGCTCACCTCAAAGGGCAAGATAGTCGTGCGCAACGGAATGTATAAGGAAGACTTTTCGCCGCTCGACGAAAAGTGCGGCTGCTACTGCTGCAAAAACTACACAAAGGCGTATCTCCGCCACCTCATAAACGTCGACGAAATGCTGGGCGCCATGCTTTTAAGCCTGCACAACATAACTTTTTTGCACAAACTTATGCGCGATATGCGCGAGGCCATCTTTGCCGACAGTCTCCCCGATTTTGCGAAAGAGTTTTATTCTGAGTGCAAGTGCTGAAGCCTGCGTTTACTGCAATATAAGGGCGCTATTCGGCAGATAATGGCGAAAAGATTTTGAAAACGGCGTGAAAGTTTTCTTATGCGTCAAATTTAACTTGAAAATCACTTGCAAAAAACACGCAAAAACGCTATATTAAGAATAATCAAAAATCCAAGGAGTAAATGTTTTAATGTTAAGCGCATTGTTATCAAGCAATGAATCAACGACCACGGGCGGCAATATCGACTGGGTGACGTGGGTCATACTCGCCGTATTCATCGTAATAATAGTGGTATTCTTCGTGTTCTCCTCCCGCAGGAACAAGAAAAAGCAGGAAGAGGCGCAGCAGCTTATGGACGCGGTAAAGCCCGGCAACAAGGTGAAAACCATCGGCGGCGTCTGCGGCATAGTCGTGGAAGTCGATTCCGAAGAGAACACCTTCGTGCTCGAGACGGGTTCTGAAACCACCGGAAAGTGCTACATGAAATTCGATAAGCAGGCCATATATCAGACCGACGCAGTTGTAGACAAGAAGGAAGAGGAAAAAGGAGATAAGTCGGATAAAAAGGATGAAACTCCTGCGGCCGAAGAGCCCTTCGAAGAGAATGCGCCTGCGGCAAAGCCTGAAAATGCCGAAGAGCCCGAAAAGGACGATAAGACAGAAAAGTCGGATAAAAAGTAAATTACTCATAAAACAGACGCTCTCCGCATAGTTTTAAACTGTGCGGAGGTTTTTTATGCGCGATAACATTTTCCAGGTAATAAAGGCTACGCTCGCGGCGACGATATTTTCACTCGTGTGCGTGCTCATCTTTTCGTTCATTATCGGGCTTTTCAGTCTGTCTGCCGATATAATCAAGCCTGTAAACCAGGTATTCAAGATAATCGCCATAGCTCTCGGCGGGATATTATTCATCCGCGGCGGCAGAGGGCTTGCAAAGGGCGCCGTATACGGCGTGTGCGCCGTGCTCGTTACATATCTGCTGTTCGCCGTCATCTCTTCGTCTTTTGCGGTCAGCTGGCTGTTCGCCTTAGAGATCGTGCTCGGCGCTGTCGCGGGGGCGATCAGCGGCATAATAGGCGTCAATATTAAAGGCAAAGGCTGAAAGTTGGTAAAATCGCTTGATTTTTCGCCCGTATTACCTTATAATATAAAAAAATGACAATCAAAGGAGCAAAAGCGTATGATCAAGACGATAGCAAAACCTTCTGAAAGAAAGATAAGCGGTTGCGGCGAATGCAGAAGCACCTGCCAGTCGGCCTGCAAGACCAGCTGCACTGTCGGCAACCAGAGCTGCGAAAGGATAACAAGAGAAGAAAGACCCGACAAAGAAACTAAGTAAATTATCATAAGCGAGTTTATTAAGGAGCAGACGTTTCTCTGCTCCTTATAATATGTATAAAAGATTCAGCGCCGGAGCGGGCGCTGAATTTTTGCGGCTTTAAAAGGCCGCACTTCAAAACTATGGTTCACGTTTTCAAGTACAAAAATTATAACTACATATACGATACGGGCAGCGCCAGCCTGCACGAGTGCGACGATAAAACGGCCGCATATCTCTCCGCCGCCGAGCGCGGCGAAAAGCCTGTCCTGTCGGAAGAGGACATAAAGGCGGTTTCGGCAGACGTCGAAACGCTCAAAGGAGAGGGCCTTCTGTACGCGCCGGAGCCCGCAGTCTATCCCGTAAAGTCAGCCGAGGTGAAGGCGCTGTGCATACATATCTGCCACGACTGCAACCTTCGCTGCCGCTACTGCTTCGCCGACGAGGGCGCATATCACTCGAGCCGCGAATTCATGAGTGAACAGACGGCCAAAAAAGCCATAGATTTCCTCATCGAAAACAGCGGAAAGAGAAAGGTGCTCGAGGCCGACTTTTTCGGCGGCGAGCCTCTGATGTGTCTCGATACGATCAAAAACGTCGTCGCCTATGCGCGCGAGCGGGGCGAAAAGTATGGGAAAAAGTTTCTCTTCACCACTACGACGAACGGCGTTCTTTTAAACGACGATGCGGCAGATTTCTTTAACCGCGAAATGGAGAACGTCGTCCTCTCGCTCGACGGGCGTCCCGAGGTGCACGACGCCATCAGAAAGACGGTTAACGGCAGGGGCAGTTTTGATATCTGCTTCAAAAACATAAAGAAGTTCGTTGAGTCTCGCGGTGACAAGAGCTACTATGTGCGCGGCACGTTCACGGCAAAAAACCTCGACTTTTCCAACGACGTCATGTTCCTTGCCGACAGCGGGTTCGACTCTATATCCATGGAGCCGGTCGTTACCGATATCCCCGACCTGCAGATAAGGGAGGAGCACCTTCCGCGCATCTGCGAGGAATACGAGGCGCTGTGCGAAAAGTACCTCGCCGCCTACCGGGAGGGGAGGGGATTCAATTTCTTTCACTTCAACATAGATCTGGAAGGCGGTCCCTGCCTTTCAAAGCGCGTGTCCGCCTGCGGCGCCGGCAACGAATATTTTTCCGTCACGCCGAACGGCGACATCTATCCCTGCCACCAGTTTGCGGGCAACAGGGATTTTTACATGGGCAACGTGTACGAGGGAAAGCTGAACGCGGATATCCGAGGCAAGTTCGCTTCGTCCTGTCTTTTTACCCGCAAAAGTTGCAAAGACTGCTTTGCTAAATTCATATGCAGCGGCGGCTGCAGCGCCAACAACTATAACTTCATGGGCGATATAGAGCAGCCGTATGAGATCACCTGCGCCATGATGAAAAAGCGCATAGAGTGCGCAATGCACATCCTCGCCGAAAAAAAGAGGTTAGCCGAGGCTCACTGAAATCCGCAATGCGGCGCACTGAAAGCCGGACAAAATGAAATTTTATAATTTCGCTTAATTTTTACCTTATTAAACTGGTAATTGATTGACGGCGCGGACAAAATCTAATATAATATAGAAGTTAATTTTCGTTTACTTTGCAGGCGGCGTTAATATAAAGCCGCTCAAAAGATAAGGAGAATGCAGATGGGCAAGATCAAATCTGCCATAATAACCGTCATAGTCACGTTGGCTACGCTCGTGCTCTTTTTGTTCGGCGTAGTTTCGTGCAACCTTCCCGACGGCGTGCACAGGTATAATTCCATATTATCGAACATTCATCTCGGCAGCGAGCTTTCGGGCGACGCGTATACTACGTTGCTTCCCGAAGGCGTTATAACCGCCGAGGAATATGCTTTCACTGTAGTTGAAGACAGCGACAAGGCGGCCGAGTATGAGGAGAAGTATGTCGTTTCCGAAAGCGGCGCATACTATGTCGACCGTGAAGTGCTCGACTCATACAATGCCGGTTCCGATTCTGCGGCCTTTGCTGCGCTTGCAGAAGATCTGCAGTCCGATGCCGAGATACTCTCTTCAAGGTTCGGCGCAAGGAACTACACTTCGTATTCGGTGAGCGTTGTCGACGGCTGTGCCATCCGCGTTGCCGTTCCCACGAACTTCACCTATGCGGCATATACGGGCAGCGACACATCGTCGGTATCCGACGATATAACTTATGCTTCAAATGCCATAAGTTATCTCACTCTCGGCGGCGAGCTTACGTTGAGGAACAACACCAGCAGTCTTGGTTGGCGTGACGAGGTTACTTCCGCGCAGTCCGCGGACGAGCATGCCACCACGACTTATAACATAATCGATCCCAGGTACGAGATAACCGACATAATCTCGAGTGCTACGTACTACAGCATGGGCGGGACTTATGCGGTGAGGATCAACCTCACTTCGCTCGGTGAAGAGATACTCGGCGACGCCACTCTCTCGATCTCGGAATCTGACGATACCTATTTAAGATTCTATGTGGGTGAAACCAGCGTTATAAACCTCACGTGTGAAAGCCAGCTCACCGGCCGTACGTTCTATATTCAGGCCGGAGATGAGGCTACTGCGCGCAACTATGCCGCCATACTCAATTCCACGGCTTCCGGTAATGCGCTCACCTATGTATATTCGTATGACGAAGTGATCTACGGCACGTCTTCAGCGGGCGCAAACGCCGCAATGTTTACCGCCATAGCGGCTCTCGTGATATTTGTTGCGCTCGCGGTGTTTGCTGTCGTGCGCTATAAAAAGCTCGGCCTTGTATTTTCGCTCATGGCGCTGCTGTTCTGCTCGGCAATGATCGCTATTATTTATCTTGTCGGCACAACGCTTACGCTTGCGGGCATATTTGTCGCCCTTCTTACGCTGGCGCTCTTCGCGGGCTCCAACTTCTGGGCATATGAATCGGTCCGCAAAGAAACGCTTTCAGGCAGAACCGTTCAGGCTTCGGTAAAGCAGGGATATAAAAATACGCTCTCTGCTATTTTAGAGGTGCACATAGTTATCCTCGTAATTTCTGTAATGCTCGCGCTCATAGGCGTGGGGGAAGTTGCCGCCTGCGGTCTCATTCTCCTGATAGGCACGCTCGCTTCCTACCTTCTCTATTGGTTTGCAAGGTTCATGTGGTACGTGACGCTGTCGCCTGCGCGCGATAAATATAAGTTCTGCGGTTTCAAGAGGGAGGCCATAGAAGACTATGAATAAGTTCAGTGTTTCCTCCAAAATGCATCTTTTTATAATAATATCTGCGATTTTCGTTGCCATAGGCCTTGCGGTGGGACTTGTCTGCCAGTTTATCGGCGGCGGGTTCTTCGGCTCGGGTGCAGGTTTTGCCTCGTATAAGGCGGTGACGGTGGAATATTCCATGCCCACTACGGCCGAAGAGGTGCAGGAGATTTGCGAAGATGCATTCAGCGCAAACGGCGTAGACTATTACAGTGTGCAGACAGCCGAAAATTCCGGTGGCGACGAAGTTGAATACAGATTTGTGGTTTCAACCGATACAGAAGCTTTAAAATCTGCTGCAGAGAGCATCAATTCCCGTGTCGGAATAGAGAGCGATCTCCTTGGCTTTGCATCATATTCCGAATATAACGGCGAGTTTGGCGGCACCGTCGACATGATGTATGCCGGCATTGCAGTCGCCGCGGCTGTAGTGTTCCAGTTCATATACTTTGCAATAAGGTATAAATTTACCATGGCGATAGCGGCATTTGTGGCAGACCTTCACAATCTGCTCATCTTCTATGCTTTGCTCGCCATAACTAGAGTTCAGGTATCGGTGTCTGTGGTGGCGCTTTCTGTGCTTGTCGTGTTGCTCACGATGATATGTTGCGGCATACTTTTCGGCAAGATGCGCAAGAGTTTCAGACAGGACAGCTATAAGGCGATGTCCTCGTTCGAACAGGTAGACGCCGCCCTGCGCGAAGGGTTCAAGCCCGTAACGCTCATAAACGTTATTCTCGCCTCGGCGTTCGTGCTTGTGCTCATCTTCAGCCTGTTTGCGGGCGCCGGCATATACGGACTGTTCATGCCCTGCGCATGCGGCATAATTGCCGCAGCGGCTTGCCAGTATGGAAGCCTGTTCTTTATGCCAGCCGTATATTCCCGTTTAAAGCTCCGCGCCGATAACCGCGCGGCCAAAAAAGCTTCCAAATACAGCGGCGCAAAGAAAGCGGCCAAGGTTGCCGAATAATCTATACAATTAAGGGCGAGGCATAACCTCGCCTTTTTTGCATATAACAGGCCTGCCTTGCCGCACTGAGACTCAGCTAATTGTAAATCAGTCAGACAATGCGGTTTTTGCCGCTTTTACATAATAATGCAATGAAGAGAATACTACCGGAATTTGAATTTTCCGAGCGCCAGCGGGAAGAGATAGCCGCCTTGGCTTCGGCCTGTAATTTAACTTTTACGGCGGCTTCGATACTGTACGGCAGGGGAATAGACACTCCCGAAAAGGCTGACGCGTTTATACACCCTTCTAAGGCCCATTTCATATCTCCGCTTAAAATGCGCGGCATGAAGGAGACGTGCGATCTTATAACGCGTGCCAGGGATGAGGAGTGGGATGTGCTTGTGTACGGCGACTATGATGCCGACGGCGTGTGTGCCGCCACTATTATGGGCGGTGCGCTCAACGACTTCGGAGTGAACGTCAGGGTGTTCGTTCCCGAACGCAAAAACGGGTACGGCGTGACCGTCGCGGCCATAGACGAAATTTTTGAAGAATACTTTCCCCAACTGGTGATAACGGTCGACTGCGGTATATCAAATGCCGAAGAGGTCGAATATTTAAAGGAGAGCGGCTGTGAGGTGATAGTTACCGACCACCACGAACTTCCCGAAAATATTCCGGACTGTATCTGCATAAACCCCAAGTTTGCCGACGGATACCCGTACGATAACCTCTGCGGCGCGGGCGTGGCGTTCAAAGTCGCCTGCGCACTGTGCGGCAAATCTGCATATAAATATCTCGATTTTGCAGCGCTCGCCACAGTGGCAGACAGCGTCCCGCTCACGGGCGAAAACCGCGACATAGTGGCAGAGGGGCTAAGGCTCATAAATACCTCTCCCCGCAAATGTTTTACAAATTTTTTGACAAAATCGCAGGACGGCACCGATGCTCACACCCTTGCGTTCACCATAGCCCCCAAAATAAATGCGGCGGGCCGCATGGGGGATGCCGCTTCGGCATTGAAGCTCTTTACCGAAACGGATGAAAAGGCTGTGTTCGATCTGTCGGCCCGCCTTACCGCATACAATCAGGAGCGGCAGCTCAGGTGCGACGAGCTGTATAACCAGGCAAAGGCAAAGCTTTCTCTCCGCGGCGCTTACGGCAGGGTGATAATGCTGTGGGACGAGAGCTGGAATTCCGGTTTCGTCGGCATAGTCGCCGCCCGCCTCGTCGAGGAATACGGCAGGCCGGTAATACTTTTCGTCAACAACAACGGCACGCTGAAGGGTTCGGCGCGCAGCATAGAGGGGGTAAACATCTTCGACGCGCTCAAGGCCTGTTCGGAATTTATCTCCGAGTTCGGCGGTCACTCGCAGGCGGCGGGCGTAAACGTCACCGAGGAAAATTTCGCCCTTCTTGAGGAAGTGCTCAATGACTATATGGAGCGCACATACACCGCGGAGGATTTCATCCCAACGCTGCATGTCAGCGGCACGCTGGAGGAGGGGAATATTTCCCGTCTCGCACATGAGCTTGAAATTTTTGAGCCATACGGCGTCGGCAACAAGCGGCCGTTGTTTGCGGCTGTCGTCGGCGAGTGCCGTGTGCGCGCGCTAAAGCCGCTTTCTCCACATCTGACTTTTAAGTGCGACGGGCTGGAAATGATGTTTTTCGGCGGGGCAAAATACGCTGAGATTTTAAAGAGTCCGGCCCCCAAGACCCTGGTATTTGAGTACAACATCTCGCGTTTCCGCGGCAGGGAATATATCCGCGGTTTTGTGCGCGATGTGATATATTCCTCTGAAAGCGGCGGCTACGCCGCGGACTTTATTTCTGCCAATGCCGTGCTCCGTGCCTCGCTTGGGGAGGTTTCGTGCGGGCTTGTATATAAAACAAGCGCTGAGATAGATGCAATGATGGCCGAAGAGGACAGCGGCTACGGAACTGTCTATATAGCTGAGGATTACTCCACTTTGGCAAAATACAAAAACGCAAAAAAGTTTTTTGCGGATACTTTCAATCTCTCGGCAAAAAGTCTGATAAATACCGTGCTCGTTGCTCCCCGTCCCGATTGCGATTTTTCGGGATACAGGCGCGTTGTCTGGCTCGACAGACCTCTCAAGGTCACATTCCCTTCATTGGCGGGCAGACATGTGTTCATCTGTTCGGACATAAGCGGGCTTTCGCCGCTCAAGGCGATAGACAGCTCGCGCGAGCATCTTTTAAAGATTTTTTCCTTCATATCGTCCAACTCCGGGTCTCTCGAAGGCGCAACAGCCGAAGAGGTTGCTTTCTCCGCCAGGTCGCCATACTCTGCGGCAGAACTCGTGTTTGCGCTCAGGGTGTTTGAAGAACTCGGGCTCATCTCCTTTGCGGAGGGCCGCCTTGTCGTGTACAGGGGCATAAAGACCGACCTCAAAAACTCTGCCCTCTACAACGTCATGTCTGATATAAATTAGTGCGGCAAGCTAAAACGCCGCAAGGCAGTTTATGTTAAGTCCGTTGTTCAAAATAAATAATGTCGCAAGGCGGGTTTCCCGTCAATATTCTAAACACAACACGTTTCAAGCAGTGTTTTAAAATAAATAACTATGCGCAAGGCGAATTTAGTTCGCCGTTATGCGCGCGGTCGCCTCGTGCCTCGTTGGTCGGCTCCGCAACGCCT
>DVHB01000045.1 GCA_018712405.1 Candidatus Coproplasma stercoripullorum | reverse complement strand
ATCTATCATTATTAAAATTTTATTTAAAACTATTTTTAATATCAGCCTATTTCGCCCGCGCGCGAAACAAGTTCGGCGTTGGTCTTTGTTTTATTGATCATGGCATACAGACCCTCTGTGCCAAGCTGTCTGCCAAGCATCTGGCGAAGTTTGCAGACAAGTTCAAGCTCCTCTCCGCTTAAGAGCAGTTCCTCCTTTCTTGCGCCCGAGGCTTTTATATCTATCGCGGGGAACACGCGGCGCTCGGCAAGCTCGCGCGAGAGAACGAGTTCCATGTTGCCGGCGGCCTTGAACTCTTCATAAATCACGTCGTCCAGCCGGCTGCCCGTATCGACGAGCGCGGTGGCGATTATCGTGAGCGAACCGCCGTCTTCGGTGTTGCGCGCCGCGCCGAAAAATTTACGCGGCTCTATAAGAGCCTGGGGGTCGAGCCCGCCTGAGAGCATCCTGCCAGAATTTGTGACGGCATTATAGGCGCGCGTTAAACGCGTTATGCTGTCAAGCAGGACCACAACGTCCTTGCCCGCCTCAGTCAGGCGCTTGGCGTACTCCAAGGTGAGGCTTGCCGCATGGATATGATGATGTTCGCCCTTATCAAAAGTGGAATATACAACGCGCGCCCCCTGAACGGTGCGCCGGATATCGGTGACCTCCTCAGGCCGCTCGTCGATGAGCAGAATGATGACCTCGGCGTCAGGATAGTTCTCCGTGAGCGAGCAGGCGATATGCTTGAGCATGGTAGTCTTGCCCGCCTTTGGGGGAGAGACGATGAGTGCGCGCTGTCCCCTGCCTATGGGCGAAAACAGATCTATCACCCTGTCTGTAAGCGTGCCTCCGGCGCGCTCTAGAGTAAAGCGCCTGTCGGGATAGCACGGAATGAGATTTTCAAACACGGCGCGCGTGCCGAGTGTTTCGGGCCGCACGCCGTTAACGCTTAAAATATAGGTAGCGCCCGGGCATTCGCCCTCCTTGCGGCGCTTGGCCTTGCAGGTTATATAGTCGCCCTCGCGCAGATGAAAACGCGATACGAAAGACGCATGCACGAAAACGTCGCCGCCAGAAGTGAGCTCGAAATTGTGCGTGCGCAAAAACCAGAACTTTTCGGTAAATTCAAGCACGCCGCTATAGACTTTCTCATCGTCGTCGAACTCATAGTCGGAATGCACGCCGAACTCGTGTTCTGCGTTCTCCTCTTCGGGATACTCCGCTTTATAGCCGCCGCAAAATTTCATGCACTTCTCCACAAGTGCGACGACGTCTTTATCGAATGCCTCCGACTTGGGGGGAGCACCCTTTGTGGAGCGGGGAAAGGGCGCGGTCTTGCACTCGGCTATGTCGAGTATGCTCGATATGAGCGGCTCTTTGTTCATATCGGCGGGACGCTTTACGCCCACCGCCCTGCCTATCTGCCGCAGATCATATATGCTTCGCTTTTCGAGCTCCTCCCTGAGCGTCTGCAATAATTCACCGACCGTCAATCTTCAACTCTCTCCATTACAATAATTTTGGTACTGTCGCCGCCGAGGTCCTCGCGCGAGATCTCTATCTCGCTCTCACCCTCGTTTTCCACCTCTTCCTCTTCAAAGAGATCGCAGAAATCGTCGACCTTATCCACGTCGAGCCTCTTGCCCTTTTCGCGGTAGTGCATGGGAATGACTATATCGGGCATTATCCTGTCGACATACTCCTTGGCCTGCTCGGCGTCGATGGTATATGTGCCGCCAACGGGGATGAGAAGGACGTCGACGGGCAGAAGCGACTCGATGAGCTCTGTAGAACATTCCTCGCCGATGTCGCCGAGGTGACAGACCTCTATGCCGTCCATACTGAATTTGAATATGATGTTTTCGCCGCGCAGCCTGCCGCCCTCGGGATCGTGAAAGCTCTTTATGGAGTTTATCTCCACGCCGGAAAGCTCGTAACTGCCCTCTTTATCGATGACTATGGGCGAGCCGCCTATCTTTTTGACGGCGTCGTGGTCGTAGTGGTGGTGCGAAACCGTGACCGCGTCGGCGGATACAATTGGCATTTCTATGCCTAAACTTTCAGCATACGGGTCGGTGACCACCGTGGTGCCCGTACTTTCAATGAGTTGGAAGCTTGAATGGCCTAAATACCTGATTTTCATAAAAAAAGAATTTACTCCTGAAGGCTTACAAAGCCTTTAAAATTTCTGCATTGTAATATTTATTTATAACCCGCCTAGAGCGGATTTTAAAATTAACTTATGCATTCGCGCAATAAATTTAATGCAATTGCGTACTAATTTTCGCGCCGCCTGGGAACGCGCCTCTCGTCGCGTTCGCGCCAGCGCTCTGCAATGAACACAAGTGCCGTCCTCTCGCGCTCCTCTCCCTGAAGATAATCAAGAGAGAGCGTGCAGCCTTCTTCGGATATCGACGCGCCGAGCGTTTCGGTGAACACGGGAAACACAAAATTCGAGCCCCCTTCGGAGAGTACGCACTCCGTCTCCTCCCCCTCGGCAAACTCCATTATAAAAGTCAGCCTGCCGCTGCGGCGCTGCACGGCGCGCACGGCGTTAAATTCCAGGATGCAGTCGTCGCCGTCGAGGCGGTAACTCACGCTGAAGCCGAACTCGCTAAATTCCAGCTCGCCGTAAGTGCGGAAATTCTGCTCACCGCAGTCTGCGGCCGTGTGTATGTTTATTTTGACTTTCATCTTTCTATCGTTCAGGGTGCGGCGCTATGCATCGGCGGCCGGCGGCGGTATGCTGCGCTCACTTTAAATTCGTTACGGAAATTACTCCGCTCTGCGCCCTCTCCTTCGATTGCATGAAGCGCTCGCGCCCGGCTTTGAGCACGTTGCGCAAATCCTCTTCACTGCCGCCGTCGAGCGCAGACTTTATTTCTGCAAGGTTGGCAACAAGCCCGCCTATTCGGGCCGAGAGATTTTCTCTGTTCAGAAGGTACAGCTCCGACCAAACGCCCTCGTCCACTCCTGCGATGCGGGTCATGTCCTGGAAACTGCCGCCCGTGAAGCCGAGACAGCTGACGATCTCCTCATCCTTGACGTAGGCGTTGGAAACTATGTGCGCGAGCTGGGAGGTGTATGCTATCTTTTTGTCGTGCACCGCGGCCGAACACTCGACTATGCACTTAAATCCCATGGCGCGGGTGAGCTCTTTTACAAGTTCCTTTGCACCCGCGTCAGTCTGCGCGCAGGAGGTTATCACCATGCTAGCCCTGTCGAACAGGTCGGCGCAGGCGTTGCGGATAGTCGAAACTTCCTTGCCCGCCATCGGATGCGTGCCCACATAACAAAAGTTGCGCTTCTTTTTATATACCTCGCGCTCGATATACCCCTTCACTCCGCAGATATCGGCGACTACCGCGCCGTTTTTAAAGGCGTGGGAATTGATAAACCCCACCGCTGCCTTTGGCGGAAGGGCGACGAAAACCACGTCGAACTCATCAAAATTTTGCGCGGCGAAAGAGATCGCGCCCTCTTTTAATGCATATTCGAGCGGAGCGAACGAACGGTTCCATCCGGCAGGGGAAAAGCCCGCGCGGCGCAACGCCATACACATGGAGCCGCCGATGAGGCCAAGTCCCGCCACGCAGATTTTTAAACTTTTGTTAACTTCCATAATTGTCTGACAATGCTGCTGTTTTCTAAAGCAATTTTCCAAGGTATTATACCATAAAATTTGCCTTAGTTCAAATAAATTGACTATATTGTAAAAAAATCTTTTTGCAGGGCATTACCCGCCCGGCTTTTGAAAAAATGCGGCGGTCGGGCCCGGCTTTTGAATGGAGGCGCCGCGGCGCGGAGAAAAAGCCGCCGCGGCGCCGGAAAATTATGTAAAAAATTTGTGTAAGCGCAAAAAGCCGCTCGCTGCGCGGTTGACTTTCGTTAAAGGAACGATTATAATTGTAGTCGGTAAAAAAATATTGATATAAGGAGAACGGCTTTTTTATGAACAAAATGTCTGTAAGAGATCTCAAAGACCTCAAGGGCAAAAAAGTACTCGTGCGCTGTGACTTCAACGTCCCCATGAAAGACGGCAAGATCACCGATGAAAACAGAATACAGGGCGCGCTTCCCACCATCAAATATCTGCTCGACGCGGGCGCCAAAGTCACGCTTTGCTCGCACATGGGCAAACCCCACCCGATATTCTCCGCCACATTCAAACTCAACAAAAAAGACAAGAAAAAGGTTGAGGCGGGCGAGACTACCGCGGAGGCCATCGAGGCCAAGGCAAAAAAGGAAGAGCCGGTAAAGCTCACGCTTGCGCCCGTTGCGGCAAGGCTTAACGAGCTTCTGGACGGCAAGGTCACGTTTGCAAAGGACGTTATAGGGCCCGATGCAAAAGCTAAGCGCGACGCGCTTAAAGACGGCGAGGCCGTGCTCCTTGAAAACCTCCGCTTCCACTGGGAAGAGGAAGGCAGGGACGAGCAATTCTGCAAAGACCTTGCGTACGATGCGGAAATTTACGTTAACGACGCGTTCGGCACTGCACACCGCAGCCACGCCTCCACCGCCGCTATCGTTGAATACGGAATAATAAAGACGGCCGTGTGCGGCTTCCTCATTGAAAAGGAGCTCACCGTTATGGCCGACACGCTCGAGCATCCCGAGCGTCCCTTCGTTGCAATACTCGGCGGCGCAAAGGTTGCCGACAAGCTCAACGTTATAAACAACCTTTTGGAGAAGTGCGACACGCTGATAATCGGCGGCGGTATGGCCTACACCTTCTTAAAGGCAAAGGGCTATGAAGTGGGCACCTCCCTTCTGGACGAGGAGAAGATCGACTACTGCAAGCAGATGATGGAGAAGGCAGAAAAGCTCGGGAAGGAGCTGCTGCTGCCCATCGACACCGTAATTACCTCCGCCTTCCCCGACCCCATCGACGCCGAGATAGAAGTTGAAACCGTTCCTTCCGACAAGATACCCGCAGACAAGATGGGCATGGATATCGGCGAAAAGACGAGGGAACTGTATGCAAGCCGCGTGCACAACGCAAAGTCCGTCATCTGGAACGGCCCCATGGGCGTGTTCGAGAACCCCACCCTTGCCAAGGGCACTATAGCAGTTGCGCAGGCGCTTGCAGACGTTTACGGCAAGTGCACCACGATAATCGGCGGCGGCGACAGTGCGGCAGCCATTCAGCAGCTCGGATTTGCCGACAAGGTTACACACATCTCGACGGGCGGCGGCGCTTCGCTTGAGCTCTTCGAGGGCAAGGTGCTCCCCGGCATCGCCTGCCTGAACGACAAGAACTGAAAATATTTCAATTGAATTTTGCGGCGGCGGAAAAATTCCTCCGCCGCAAAATAAAGTTTGCTGAGAATAAAAATACGCACATTCGGTGCAACAAATAAAGGAGAATACAATGGCAAGAAGACCTTTTATTGCAGGCAACTGGAAGATGAACATGACGGCGGAGAGCGGCGCGGCCCTCATAAAAGAGCTGATACCCCTCGTAAAGGACGCCGGCTGCGACGTGGCGCTGTGCGTGCCCGCCATACTTATCCCCGCCATGACGGAAGCTGCAAAGGGCAGCAACATAGCGATAGGCGCCGAGAACATGCACTGGGAGCCCAAGGGGGCATACACGGGCGAAATTTCCGCAGATATGCTCAAGGAGTACGGCGTGAAGTACGTTATAATCGGCCACAGCGAGAGAAGGCAGTACTTCGGCGAGACCGACGAGACAGTAAACAAGCGCACCAAGGCCGTTATCGCCGCGGGCATGACCCCCATAACCTGCATAGGCGAGACGCTTGAAGAGCGCGAGGGCGGCATTACCGAGAAGGTTTTGGACCGTCAGCTTGAGATCGGCCTTGCCGGAATTGAGGACGTGACAAAAGTTGTGATAGCCTACGAGCCCGTCTGGGCGATAGGCACGGGCAGAACGGCCACCGACGAGCAGGCCCAGGAGACGATCGCCTATATCAGAAAGAAGATAGGCGAGCTCTTCTGCCCCAAATGCGCCGAAAAGGTTATCATTCAGTACGGCGGCTCTATGAATGCAGGCAACTGCAAGGGGCTCATGGCCCAGCCCGACATCGACGGCGGCCTCATCGGCGGCGCTTCGCTTAAGCTCGATTTTGCCAAAATCGTAAATTACAACAAATAACAAAAATTAAATTAATTTTAAATTTATTTTTAATTATTTTTTTTGCAATTTTTTT
>DVHB01000008.1 GCA_018712405.1 Candidatus Coproplasma stercoripullorum | reverse complement strand
TGTGCTGTTTGCAGAAATGCGTTGTTCGCCTTTCTGCGCAGGGGAAACCAGCCTTGAAACATTAATTATTTTCAAATATATAACGTGCGCAAGGCGGTAGCTCTGGCTCCTGCTGTCATCCTGAGCGAAGCCGAATGGATCTCGCCGCAAGGCGGCGGACAGCAGAGCCCATATATGCAAATGCGCGCGACAATTTTGTGAGGAAGTTTTTTATGATTTCAATTCCCAAGGGTACAAAGGACGTATTGCCGCAGGAAAGCTATAAGTGGCACTACATAGAGGACGCGGCGCGCAAGATCGCCAAGGACTTTAATTTAAAGGAGATACGCACGCCCGTGTTCGAGCATACCGAGCTCTTTCTGCGCGGCGTGGGCGACACGACCGATATCGTCAATAAGGAGATGTACACCTTTAAGGACAAGGGCGACCGCTCAATAACGCTCAAGCCTGAGGGTACTGCGGGAGTGGCGCGCGCTTATATCGAAAACGGGCTCTCAAACAGCCCGCTGCCCGTAAAGATGTACTACATCATCCCCGCGTTCCGCTATGAGCGTCCGCAGGCGGGCAGACTGCGCGAGTTCCATCAGTTCGGCATAGAGGTGTACGGCTCGCCCTCGCCCGATACCGACGCGGAGGTCATCTCCGCGGCCGCCCTCTTTCTGGACAGGCTGGGGATAAAGAACGTAAAGCTCAACATAAACTCCATCGGCTGTAAGACCTGCCGTGCTGAGTATAACGCAAAACTCAAGGACTATCTCCGCCCTCACCTAAATGACATGTGCTCCACCTGCCGCGAGCGCTTCGATAAGAATCCTCTCCGTATTCTCGATTGCAAGGAGGAGGGGTGCAAAAAAATAACGGCGGGTGCGCCCCGCATGATAGACTATCTGTGCGGCGACTGCGCAGAGCACTTTGAGCGTGTGCAGAGCTATTTAAAGGCGGGCGGCATAGAATACAACGTCGATTCGAATATAGTCCGCGGGCTTGATTACTACACCAAAACGGTGTTCGAGTTTGTGTCGGAAGATATCGGCGCGCAGGGTACTGTGTGCGGCGGCGGCCGTTACGACGGACTGATCGAAGAGCTCGGCGGAAATCCCACACCAGCCGTAGGTTTCGCCGTGGGACTCGAAAGGCTGCTCCTTCTGATGGAGAACACGGGCGTTCGTTTCCCCGCGGACGAAGGCCCCGACGTATTCTTTGCGGCCATGAACGAAGAGGGCCGCGCTAAAGCCTTTTCGTTTGCATGCATGGTGCGAGCAAACGGCTACTCCGCAGAGTGCGACCACATGGGCCGCTCCTTAAAGGCGCAGTTCAAGTATGCCGACAAGATAGGCGCAAAGTATGTCGTCGTGCTTGGAGAGGACGAGCTTAAAAATTGCACGTGCAGTGCAAAACGCATGGCTGACGGCGCCGTCACCGAACTGAAGTTTGAAGATATTTCTTCATTCTTTGCAGGGAAGGCGTAAAATGCGCGCGGCACAGAAAGCAGCGGCACGGCAAAATTTTTAAGTAAAAAGCGTTTATATTGCACAAAATGGTTTTATAAATAATAAACGATATCACTAAAGGATGGATTTATTTATGAAACAGATAAATGAGAATCAGTTCAACGAACTCATCGCGGGCGGCAAGCCCGTCGTGTGCGACTTCTTCGCAACGTGGTGCGGCCCCTGCAAGATGCTTGCGCCCGTTCTTGAAAAGGTCTCGGCAGATTATGCCGATAAGGCCGAGTTTGTAAAGGTGGACGTGGACGAAGCCCCCGCCCTCTCGGCAAAGTACGGCATAATGAGCATACCCTTCGTCGCAGTGTTCAAAGACGGGGATATGGCGGCAAAGTCGGTAGGCTTCATGCCCGAGGGCGAAGTAAGGCAGTTTTTGGACGAAAATCTCTGATTTTATTTTTTAAGCGCGGCGCGCGCGGAAGCTTTCCGCGCGCGCCGCGCTTTTTTGTCTGCGCTCCATAACATATGCGCCCCGCCGCAATTATTTTTACGCGGCAGCGGTGCGTGCCCTTTACAAAATGCCGCAAAGGCGGTATAATCTATGTGTGATTATAATTCTTTCAAGGCGGAAAATGTAATGCAGTTTGAATTTTACGTGCCTACGCGCATAGTGTTCGGCGAGGGCACTCTTTCGGAACTGAACAACAGATATATGCCCGGGCGCAAGGCGCTGCTCGTCATGTCAAAGGGCGGCTCTGCCGTAAAGAGCGGTGCGTATGACAGAGTGTATCAGGCGCTGTCCTCGGCAGGCGCGCCTCCCGTGGTATATGCTGGCATAGGCTCAAATCCCACGCTGGAGGCGGTCAATGCCGGCATAGCGCTCGCAAGGAACGAGCATTGCGACTATGTGGTGGCCCTCGGCGGAGGTTCGGTGATGGATGCCGCCAAGGCCATAGCGCTTGCCGCGCCCAACGGCGAAAACTACTGGGACTTTGTCGCGGCAGGCACGGGCGGGGCCATTCCCGTGCACTTTCAGCCGCTGCCCATCGTCGCCATAACGACGACTGCCGGCACGGGGTCGGAGGCCGACTGCACCGCCGTCGTCACCAACACCGCCACGGGCGAAAAGATAGGCTTTCTGCATCCCGGCATGTTCCCCGTGCTGTCTGTTGTGGACAGCAGCTTGACGCTCGGCGTGCCGCCTAAACTCACGGCATACCAGGGCTTCGACGCGCTCTTTCACGCTACGGAGTGCTTTCTTTCAAACAAGGCCAACAAGATGAGCGATATGCTCGCGCTCACCTCGGCGGAATACGCATCAAAGTACCTCGCGCGGGCGGTGAAAGACGGCTCCGACCGCGAGGCGCGCGACGGCATGTCTTTTTCCAATATGCTTTCGGGCATGGTTATGACGCTCTCGGGCTGCACCTCAAAGCACGGCATGGAGCACGCCATGAGCGCCTTCAATCCTGCGCTGCCGCACGGCGCAGGACTGATCATGCTCGCGCCCGCCTACTACGGCTATATGATAGAGCGCCATGTGTGCGACGGCCGCTTCGTCACCCTCGCAAGGGCGATGGGGGTGGAGGGCGCAAAGGAGCCGCGCGACTTTTTAAAGGCGCTCTCCGCCCTGATGCAGGCGTGCGGCGTGGACGATTTAAAGATGTCGGAATACGGCATCTCGCCCGAAAATTTCGAGGAGCTCGCCGAAAATGCCATGAACTCCATGAAGCGCGTGTTCTTAAACGACCGCCTTCCATTAAAAAAGGAGGACGTCATAGCAATTTATGCCCGTTCTTATAGGTAAATTGGTGTGCGTTCGTGCGCGTTTTGAGGCAAGCCTACGGCTCAATGACGGCCAAATTATGTTTATTAAAAAGTCAAATTCGGTATTGATAGACAAAATAAGATATGTTATAATTGCTTTACAAAATGCAACGGAGGGAAAATATCCGCTGACATAACAGAATTGGAGGTACACTCCCATGAATAGTTTTTTAAGTTAAGCGCAAATGAAGTCTTACAGGCTTTCTTTGCGCTTTTTATTTGTTATGCGTTTTATCTTTATATTAAAATTTTTATAAAGGAGGAGTCACTTATGCGAAAGCTTAAGTGTCGCCAACTTGTTATAATAATCAAATTAGATATTTGTAAGGAGAAGATAATTTATGAAAAAACTATTAAAGTTGGTTTTAGTTGCGGCGGCGGTGCTGTGTTGCCTCTCATTTGCGGCGTGCGAACAGCGTGAAACGACCATTATTCACACCGTCCGCACTGTGGGAACATATTCCGGCTATCGGGTAGATTGCGTTTGGTTTGAACATAAAGATGCAAATGTGGTCGCTGTTGTGGAAGAATATACCGTCGATGATGTATATATTCAAACATTTCCTGACCCGTCATATAAATATTTGGTTTATCTCAACGACAAAGACTGGGTTCATCTTAATATTGCCTACGAGGAAGGCCTGATCACGCATGACGACCTTCTCGCCATTGCCGAGGCCGAAGCGCCGTATGATAATCTGAAAAATGACGAAGAGTGGTAAGAATAAAGTGGAGGGCGTGGGGAAATTTCCCCGCGCCCTCACCTCGTTCAAGAAATATTTTTGTGGTGTTTGCACGACTAATTGCGGCCAAAGCATAAAAAATGCGCTCAATCTGTTGTAAAAGCGGCAAAAATATGTTAAAATAAATCAATGCCAAGCTGATTCGGCCTTCGGGTACGGTTGCGGCGTAGCATAAAAATATTTTACGGGAGCTTTAAAAATGATAGATATATCCTTGATAGAACAGTCCGACCCCGAAGTTGCCGAGGCAATGAAGCTTGAACTTGCCCGCCAGCAGGGCAATATCGAGCTTATCGCCAGCGAAAACTTTGTTTCCCCCGCGGTAATGGCCGCGGCGGGCAGCCACTTCACAAACAAATATGCCGAGGGCTACCCCGGCCACCGCTACTACGGCGGCTGCCAGTTTGTAGATATCGCTGAAAACCTCGCGCGCGACAGGCTTAAAGAGCTGTTCGGCTGCGAATACTGCAACGTTCAGCCCCACAGCGGCGCCCAGGCAAATATGGCCGTATTCTTCGCCGTGCTCCAGCCGGGCGACACCGTAATGGGCATGAATCTCGCGCACGGCGGGCATCTGTCGCACGGCTCGCCGGTAAATATTTCCGGCAAGTACTTCCATATCGTGCCCTACGGCGTAAGGCAGGAGGACGAGCGCATCGACTACGACGAGATGGAGAAGATAGCGCTCGAGTGCAAGCCCAAGATGATAGTTTCGGGCGCCAGCGCCTATCCCAGAGTTATAGATTTCAAGCGCATCCGCGAGATATGCGACAAGGTCGGCGCGTACATGATGGTGGATATCGCGCACATTGCCGGCCTCGTTGCGGCAGGGCTTCACCCTTCGCCCGTGCCCTATGCCGATTTCGTCACCACTACGACGCACAAAACGCTCCGCGGCCCCCGCGGCGGCGCCATCATGTGCAAGGAGGAGTTCGGCAAGGCGGTAGATAAGGCCGTGTTCCCCGGCATACAGGGCGGCCCCCTGATGCACATAATCGCGGCAAAGGCCGTCGCCTTCAAAGAGGCGCTCTCGCCCGAGTTCAAATCTTATCAGGCGCAGATAATAAAGAATGCCGCCGCCATGGCCGACGAATTTTCCAAGCTCGGCGTAAAGATGGTTTCGGGCGGCACCGATAACCACCTCATACTGTTGAACCTCACTGATACGGGCGTTACGGGCAAGGAGCTGGAAAAGATGCTCGACGAAGTGCACATCACCGCCAACAAGAACGCCATTCCCTTTGATACCCAAAAGCCCTTCGTAACTTCGGGCCTGCGTGTCGGCACGCCCGCCATGACTACACGCGGCATGAAGGAAGAGGAGGCGCGCACGATCGCCCGCCTTATAGTCAGGGTCATCAGAGAGAGGGAGGCCTGCTTCGAAGAGGTGAAGGCCGAGGTCGCCGAACTCTGCGGAAAATTCCCCTTATACGCAAATGATGTAAAATAAGTTTGCAAAAAGTTGTATGGTAATATGTTGCCGGATCCCCGGTGAGGTATTTTAGTAAGCCGCATCTGATTCCGGTAAATGTAACAGCCGCCGCGCGCAAAATTTGCGCGCGGCGGCTGTTCATCTTTAAGATATTGCAATTTGCAAAGGGTAAACAATGTTATCCCCATATGCTGAATATGTTTTTTAGAAGGAAGTAAC
>DVHB01000044.1 GCA_018712405.1 Candidatus Coproplasma stercoripullorum | reverse complement strand
TGAAATTTCATGCGCACGCGGCCATATTTATTTAATTAATAATTATTTAATTTTAATTATTTCAATTTATCTTTATCAGATTTATTTCAACAGCGCAACTGTCAGCCGCCGTAAAGCTCGGCCTCGACCTCTTCGCAGTAGCGCACCGACTCCATGGCGTCCTTTGCATACCTGGTCGCGCCTATCATATCGGCATACTCCTTATTCAGCACCGCGCCGCCGACGAGAGTGCGCGCCGAGGGGTACTCCTCCTTTAAAAGCGCGATTGTGTCGCGCATGGAGGCCACCGTCGTCGTCATCAGCGCCGAGAGGCCGACTATCTCCGCGCCCACCTCCTTTGCCTTATCGACTATTGCGCGCGCGGGCACGTCGCGGCCGAGGTCGTACACGGTAAAGCCGTAATTTTCGAGCAGAGTCTTTACGATATTTTTGCCTATATCGTGAATGTCTCCCTTGACGGTGGCGATTACTATCTTCACGCGCTTTGAATTACCCCCGCCCGAAAATGCGCGTTTTATCACCTCGAATGCACCCGAGGCCGCCTCTGCGCTCATCAAAAGCTGGGGCAAAAAAAGCGTCTTGTTTTCAAACCCCTTTCCCACCTCGTCGAGCGCGGGAATTATCTGACCGTTTATTATATCGAGCGGGGCCTGCGTCTTCAAAAGCTCGGCCGAAGCGGCTTCGGCCTCGGCTTTAAGCCCCTTTTCCACACAGTATTTTAAAGTTTTTTCGCCTTCATAAAGCGGCTTTGCCTGCGGTTGGACGGCAGATATGCTCGATTGAACGCCATTTGCGTACTCTATGTACTCAAGACAGCCCCTGTCATGGCCCGACAGCGCACAGAAGCTCTTATATGTCTTTATCATCTCCTGCGAATTGGGGTTGATTATCGCGGCCGAAAGCCCCGCGCCCAGCGCCATGGCAAAGAACGTGCCGTTTATAAAGTCCCTGTTCGGCAGGCCGAAAGATATGTTTGAAACGCCTAAAGAGGTATTTACCCCCATACTATGCCGCAAATACCGCAGTGCACCGAGCGCCGCTGCGGGCGCGCCGCCGTCGGCGGACACCGCCATGGCGAGCGTATCAAAGATTATATCCTTTTTTTTGAGCCCGTACTTTTTTGCCTCTTTTAAGATATTTTTGGCAATGGCAATTCTGCCCTCGGCAGTGGGCGGAATACCCTCCTCGTCGAGCGTGAGCGCGATGACCGCGCCGCCGTATTTTTTTACGAGCGGAAACACGGCGTCCATGACCTCCCTCTTGCCGCTGACCGAATTTACGAGCGGCTTGCCGTTGTAGCGGCGCATGGCGCGCTCCATGGCGGCGGGATCGGAGGTATCTATCTGCAGAGGAAGATCGGTGACTGCCTGGATTTCGCATACGGCGCACTCTAAAACGGCGGGTTCGTCTATCTCGGGAAGTCCCACGTTCACGTCCAGCACGTGCGCGCCCCTCTCCGCCTGAGATACGGCCTCGCCGAGGATATAGGCAAAGTCGCCCTCCTTGAGCGCCTGCTTCAAGCGCTTTTTGCCCGTGGGGTTGATCCTCTCGCCGATGAGCACGGGCGCGCCGCCGAAGTACACGGCGTGCGTATAAGAGGATATCACCGTAAGGTTTTTATCCGCTATCTTCTGCGGCAAAAACTGCGCCGCAATACGCGATAGTTTGGCTATATATGCGGGCGAAGTGCCGCAGCAGCCGCCGACTGCGCGCACTCCGAGCGCAAGGAGACCGCCCATTTCGTCGGCGAATTCGTCCTCGCCGACGTTATACACAGTCTGTCCGTTTTTCTCCTCGGGAAGACCTGCGTTGGGCTTTACTATCACGGGCACGGATGCGCATTTAAGCATGCGTGTGGCCGCGGGGACCATATCTTTGGGCCCGAGCGAACAGTTGAGGCCGAGCGCGTCCACCCCCAGCCCCTCGAGAAGGGCGACAACGGCCTCGGGCTCCGCACCCGTCATCATCTTGCAGTCCGAGCCGAACACGCCCGTGGCGATTATCGGAAGACCGCCGCCGTACTCCTTTGCGGCGAGCACGGCGGCCTTGAGCTCGTATAAATCGTTCATGGTTTCAACGGCGATGAGGTCGGCGCCCGCCTTTACGCCCGCGGCTATCGTCCTGCCGAAAATTTTGACCGCGTCCTCAAAATCGAGGTCGCCGAGAGGCTTTAAAAGTTTGCCCGTCGGGCCGACATCAAGCGCGACGAACTTGTTTTTGGCCTCGCCGCGCGCGCGGAGCGCGCATGCAACGCCTGCGTAGACTACCTCTTCCGTCCTTTCGCCGAACTTCAGGGCGTTTGCACCGAAGGTATTCGAATACACAACGTCGGCACCCGCGGCAAAGTATGCCCTGTGTATGCCCTCTATTACGTCGGAATGAGAGATATTCCACTCCTCGGGCAGCTCGCCGAGCTTTAAGCCCGCAGCCTGCAGCTGCGTGCCCATTGCGCCGTCCAAAACTACTATATGATTGTTTAAAAATGCTTTAAAATTCATAATTAAATTCAATTGCCCGCCACATATGGCCGAACTATTCAATTATTCAATATACCCACGATTGCCGTGACGCTTTTTTCAGGTATCATAAGGTCGCCGTCGGTGAGCGTTACGCCTATATTTTTTGTAACATTCAGCGCGGGAAAAATTTCGCGCTGGAGCTTTAAAGGCAGGTCGCCGTACCCGCACGAAAAGCGCGGGCGTGTGGGACCGAACCGCGCCGTAATACGGGCGTTCAACTCGTCGCACCACTGCTCGGCGGCGGCGGCGCCCATGGCCTGCAGCACGACCGCGCGCGCGGGCGACAGCCTGTTATACTTTAAAATCAGCCTGTCCACCCCTGCGCCAACGGTGGCGGCAAAGAGCACTATCTTTTTGCACCCGTTGAGATTGAGAAAGAGCGAATGACTGTTCACCCTGGCAAAGCCCAGATCGAGCGCCTCTCCCTCGCCATGCGTGAGCGGGAACACGTCGTACACCGCCTTGGGCGCGAGCACGGGCTGAATCAGCCCTTCGCACTCGGCGATAAGTCCGTCGAGCCCATCTGCGCTTTTTACGCCTGCATAGCCCAGATATCGCATGGTTTCCTTTATGTCGAGCTTATCTATCTTACCCGTCAAAACCATCGGCATAACTTTAAATTATCCCCGCAAGGTTGCTCTTTATCGCGCGGGCGACTTCGGGCTTGTTCATGGAATAGATATGTACCGCCTTTATGCCGTTGGCATAGAGGTCTATCACCTGCTCGGTGGCATAGGCCACGCCTGCGCTGCGCATGGCCTCGGGATTATCGCCGAACCTGTCGACAATGCGCCTGAATTTTGCAGGTATGGGCGAACCTGAGAGCGTGAACGTGCGCTTTACCTGGCCGGCGCGCGTTATAGGCATTATGCCCGGAATTATGGGCACGGTTATGCCCGCCGAATAGGCCTTTGCGAGGAAGGAATAGAATACGTCGTTATCGAAGAACATCTGCGTGGTGAGATAGTCGCAACCCGCGTCGACCTTGCGCTTTAAATTTTCGATATCCGAAAAGAGCGTAGCCGACTCGGGGTGCCCCTCGGGATAGCACGCGCCGCCTATGCAAAAGCCGCCGAAGGCCTTTATCTCTGCGACGAGCTCGCTCGCGTACCTGTATTCTAAATTGCCCGAAAAGTCCTGAGGAATATCGCCGCGCAGGGCGAGGATATTTTCCATGCCCGCCTCTTTGAGTTGCACGAGCTTTTCCTTTACGTCGGCCTTTGTGGAGGATATGCAAGAGAGGTGCGCCACGGAGTTCACGCCCAGCGCCTTTATCCCTTCTGATATCTTCACTGTATAGGCCGAGGTGCCGCCGCCGGCACCGTATGTCACGCTCATAAAATCGGGTCCTATTGCGGCTATCTCCTCCACAGCCCTCCAAACGCCCTCGAACTTGTCGCTCGTCTTGGGAGGGAACACCTCGAAAGAGAGCACGGCGTCTTTGCTCTTTAAAATATCGGTTATCTTCATAATAGTTTTCCGTCTTGTATATAGATTTTGCCCATTATAACACATTTTGCCGCGGCGGGCAACCGCCGCGGCAAAATAAAATACGCAATCAGTATATGTTTCAACTAAAGAGCGCTGTGGAAAGGTATCTGTCTCCGCTGTCTGGCAGAAGCACCAGAATACGCTTTCCCGCATTCTCTTTCCGTTCGGCGACCCTTCTTGCGGCGAAGAGCGCCGCACCCGAAGATATGCCGGTGAGGAACGCCTCCGTGCGGGCGAGGAACCTGCCCTCCGCAAGAGCCTCTTCATCGGTGACGGTCATAACCTCGTCATATACGGAAGTATCGAGCGCCTTGGGCACAAATCCGGCGCCTATGCCCTGTATGCCGTGAGGGCCCTTTTCCCCTTTAGACAACACGGGTGAGCCGGCGGGCTCCACCGCCACGATTTTCACCTCGGGATAGTGTTCCTTTAAAACCTGCCCGACGCCCGTAATCGTTCCGCCCGTGCCCACGCCCGCGACGAAGAAATCGACCTTGCCGGCGTCCCTTAAAATCTCCTGCGCGGTGGTCTTTCTGTGCGCCTCGGGGTTGGCGGGATTTTCGAATTGCCCCGCTATTATGCTGCCTTCAATGGAGTTTTTGAGCTCCTCAGCGCGTTTTATCGCGCCCGACATGCCCTCGGCGCCGGGCGTTAAAACTATCTCCGCGCCGTAGGCCTTTATAAGCCTGCGCCTCTCCTCGCTCATCGTCTCGGGCATGGTGAGAATGAGCTTATAACCGCGCGCCGCCGCAACCAAAGCGAGGCCTATGCCAGTATTGCCCGAAGTGGGTTCTATTATAGTGCCGCCCGCTTTTAATAGGCCGCGCTCCTCGGCGTCGAGCACCATGTTGAGCGCCACCCTGTCCTTTACCGACCCCGCGGGATTCAGATATTCGAGTTTTGCAATAATTTCGGCATCAAGACCGCGCTCCCTTACATATTTGTTGAGCCGCAGAAGCGGGGTGCTGCCTATAAGTTCGGTTATGGAATCATATATCATATTTCACCTGCAAATATTTTTAACTTTAATTTGGCTATATTATACACCCTTCAATTTTATTTTGCAACGGAGCGGACAGTTTTTTGCACAGTACGGGTAAAAAAAGCGCCCGCGCAATAAATTTGCGCGGGCGCTTTTTTTGATTTACGGTAATTTTTTCAGTCTGCAGTAAAATTAAAACTTTTCCTGAAGTTTTGCCTGAAGCTCTTCCACGGTTGCCGCAGTCGACTTGGGAACGCTTACCACCACTTCCATGTTGTCCATGTCATAGGTAAGCTTCCAGCTGGTTTTGAGTTCTTTAACGGTATAAACCCAACCGCCGATCTGGATCTTGCCGCCTTCGAGTACAGTTACGGGATATGACATTTTGATTCTCCTTGAAATATATTTTTACGCAGGCGGCGCACTTTATGCGCACCCGCGCAAATTTTTGCGTTGGTTGAGGCATATATGGGGGTCAATTGCCAAAATCAGTCTTCAAATCTCTCTAAAAAAGAGTGCCTCGTCTGCCCCGTTTTATAGCCGGGGAGAGTGTCGAGCTGAACGTTATGGATACTTTTGAAGATGCTCTTCTCCACGTCGGGATTGCGCTTCTTTAGCTCTTTCACAAGCTCTTTCATCTCCTGCCGCACCGAACGCCCCTGCCCGTTTTGTTGCAGACGCGCAGTAAAGCTGCACGCACAGGCTATAAATTCCAGTCCGTTATAGTCGCGCCAATGCGCGATATCCTCCTCTGATATGCAATACATGGGGCGGATGAGTTCCATTCCTTGAAAATTCGCGCTCCTTATGCGCGGCATCATGCCCTGTATCTGGCCGCCGTAGAACATGCCCATGAGCGTGGTTTCTATCACATCGCTGCGGTGGTGTCCGAGCGCTATCTTGTTGCAGCCGAGCTCGTGCGCGCGCGCATACAGATAGCCGCGCCTCATCCGCGCGCACATATAGCAGGGCGATTCGCCGCCGACGATACTTGCCGCCTCGAACACGTCCGACTTGAAGAACTTTATGGGAACGCCCAAAAGGGCGGCGTTATACTCTATCTTTTTTGCGTTCTCCTCGCTGTAGCCGGGGTCCATGCAGATATATTCGACGCCGAACTCCACTTCGCTGTGCCGCTTAAGCTCCTGAAAAAGCTTTGCAAGCAGCATGGAGTCCTTGCCGCCCGAGATGCAGACGGCTATCTTATCCCCCTCGGAGACGAGCTTATATACGCGCAAAGCCTCTAAAAACGGCGCCCAGATAGTCTTTCTGAATTTGGTTATTATAGAGCGCTCTACCCACGCCTTCTTATCGTCCTGAGCGATCATGATTTTTCACCCGCATCTATTATTTTGAGCACCGCCTCCCTGGCGAGCGCAAGCCCCGCCGCAGCGGGCGCAAATACATTTGACGCGGGGATATGCCGCGACGAATCATCCTCCACAAGCACATTTTTGGGCTGCTCGGCAGAGTAAATTGCCGTAACGCCGCCGTATATGCCGCGCTTTCGCAGTGCGGTGCGCACGGCGCGAGCAAGCGGGCACACGCTCGTCTTTGAGATATCCGCCGCCTTAAAAGCCGAAATATCCAGCTTATTGCCCGCACCCATGCATGAGATGACGGGCACGCCCGCGGCACGGGCCCGCTCGATTATGAGCACCTTGGAAGTCACCGTGTCTATCGCGTCGAGTACGACGCCGTACACTGAAAAATCTATGCCGCCTATGTTGGACTCATCTACGAATACATCAAAGGCGCGAACCTCTGCGGTGGGGTTGATGTCGCGCATTCGCGCCGCCATTACCTCCGTCTTGCTCCTGCCTATAGTGGAGCGGAGGGCGACGGCCTGCCTGTTTATATTTGTGACCGAAACAACGTCGCCGTCGAACAGGTCGACCCTGCCCACGCCGCATCTGGCGAGCGCCTCGGCGCACCAACCGCCTACTCCTCCCACACCGAAGAGCGCGATCTTCGCATTATAGAGTTTTTGCATGGCATCCCGCCCGAAAAAGGCCTCTGAGCGGGCAAACTCTTCGTTCATGATTATATTATAATAAAAATTGTTAAAAAGGTCAACAAATGAGAGCCATGAACATCCGCACAGACTAAATGTCACGCATTTTCAATCCTTTTGCAAAATCAGAAAAAATCACACATTTTTCGGCCATATGCAGCCCCGAACATGCACGCCGCGGGCAAAAAAATGCAATGCGGCCGCCGGCCGCATTGCATTTAATATTCAGAACCTAACGCTCAGTCCTCGTGCAGTTCCTCATCTTCGTCGGGTTCGGGGAAGAGCGACTTGTCGTACTCTATGCCGTTTTTATCGTAATAGTCCTTTATGGCCGCCCGTATGGCCTCTTCGGCGAGCACCGAGCAGTGCATCTTGTGCGCGGGAAGTCCGTCGAGCGCCTCTGCCACGGCCTTGTTGGTAAGCTCGAGCGCCTGCGAGAGCGGCTTGCCCTTTATAAGTTCGGTGGCCATAGAGCTGGAAGCTATCGCGCTGCCGCAGCCGAACGTGTTGAACTTTACGTCCTCAATAATTCCGTCCTTGATCTTGAGATAAATTTTCATTATATCGCCGCAGCGCGCGTTGCCCACTTCGCCTATGCCGTCGGCGTCGGGAATTTCACCCACATTGCGGGGATTTCTGAAATGATCCATAACCTTTTCGCTGTATAATGCCATAATCAAACACCTCTGAAGCCGCGCACATAAGGCGCCGTAAATTTTATTTTTTATTTATAACAATTGCATTCATTGCGGCATATGTGCCGCCCGATTTGCCGTTTTGCGATTTTGAACCTTCTATTTTTAAAGAAGAAACGGCTTTTCGCCGCGCACCATTTCTTTCCATACGGGTGACATATTCCGAAGATACTCCACCACCTCGGGCACGGCCTTGATTATTCTGTCCGCATCCTCCTCGGTATTATATTCCGAGAGGCTGAGGCGAAGCGAACCGTGCGCAACCTCGTGGGGAAGGCCTATGGCGAGCAGAACGTGCGAAGGGTCGAGCGAGCCCGAAGTGCAGGCAGAGCCCGACGAGGCGCAGATACCCCTGTCGTCGAGGTGCAGAAGCAGCCCCTCGCCCTCTATGCCCTCGAAACACATATTTATCGTTCCGGGCAGGTGGTGAGCCATATCGCCGTTGAGCCTGGAGTGGGGTATTTGGGTGAGTCCGGAAATTATCCTGTCGCGCAACTTGACGAGTTTGGCCGAATTTTGCTCCATATTGGCGCACGCCTCTTTGAGGGCCGCCGCCATGGCGGCTATCTCCGCGATATTTTCGGTGCCCGCGCGCTTGCCCCTCTCCTGCGCGCCGCCGTCGATAAAGGGAAGCAGCCTTACTCCCCTGCGGCAGTACAGGGCGCCTATGCCCTTGGGCCCGTGGAACTTGTGCGCAGAGAGCGAGAGCATGTCTATATTCTGTTCGGCAACGTTTACGGGTATATGCCCCACCGCCTGGACTGCGTCGGTGTGGAATGTCACCTTTGCCTCACGGCAGACAGCGCCTATCTCCGCTATCGGCTGAACGGTACCTATCTCGTTGTTGGCGAACATTATAGTCACCAGGCAGGTATCGGGGCGGATGGCCGCCTTTACCTCGTCGGCCGTGACAACACCGTTTGAATGCACGTCGAGGAGAGTAACTTCAAAGCCCTCCTCTTTTTCCAGTCTTTTAAGCGTATGGAGCACGGCGTGGTGTTCGAACGCGGTGGAGATTATGTGCTTTTTGCCCTTCTGCGCGCCGATATGCGCCGCAGAACGGATGGCCTGGTTGTCGCTCTCGCTGCCGCAGGAGGTAAAGTAAATTTCGTTCGGTTGCGCGCCCAGGCAGGACGCAACGTCCGCGCGCGCCGCCTCCAGCGCCTCCTTTGCCCTCTGCCCCACCGAGTGGAGCGACGAGGGGTTGCCGTAAATTTTATCGAGATAGGGCAGCATTGCCTCTATCGCCGTCTTGCTCATCGCGGTCGTGGCCGCGTTGTCTGCATAAACAGTACTTAAGTTTTCCACTTATTTCTTCCTCTGAAACCGCGCGGGCTTCCGCGCCGCGCGCATGTTTAATTCCTACTTATTTAGTATGATATAATTATAGAAAGTAATTCCTATTTTGTCAATAGGAATAAAGCCACTTTAAAAAAATTTTTGAGCAAAGTTTTGCAGCATTTACCGCCATATAAAGCCATGGCGGCGGCGCGCAACCGCGCGCCGCCGCCCATTCCGCATTTTCAATTAAAATCAGTCGGACATTCCGCCGGCAACGGGCTTGTAGTCGGAAACATTTTCGATATCGTCAAAGTCGACGACCTCAAAGTCGGCTGAATTATCACCGGAGTCTCCGTCGTTCACGCGCACGACAACGCTGTGCTTATTGATGCCGGATACAAGCGTCCCCTCGCCGAACTCTTCCTCACCGGAATCGGTCACTCCGAGAGCATCCACCGTATTGTCTGAAGCGTCGCAAAGTTCTACAGAATAGTGCTTGTTGTCAATTTCAAGCTCATCAACTTTAATGTTGTATTCGTCCTCGGCAAAGGCTATCGCGGGAGCGCTGTTACCCGTATCTTTACCTATAATGACGAACATTTCGCCCGCTTTAAGCGTTCCTTCAAGCGGGATCTCAATCCAAACGCGCTCGCCGTCTCCCTCAGCCGAATAGCGCACCGTAAATCCGGTAAGATCGACGTCGCTTCCCGTGGGGTTCTTTATGGCGATAAAGTCGTTCGATGTTGCGCCGTCGTCCTTACCGCCGTTGCCGAATACCGACCAGATTATAAGGTGGTCTGCGGGAGTGACGGGCTCTTCAGGCGCTTCAGTAAAATTGGAGTGCATGGTGTACGTCTTTTCCTCGTTCTCCATGGCATACAGCGCTATCGTGCCGCTGTTTTCATTGGCGACCACAAGCAGATTTTTGCCGTTAAGGCTGTCAGCCGCCGAAATAAAATCAATACTTTCTGGGGCAACGTCGCCGAGCATATCGCCGCTGTAATCACGCGAATTTGCATACGAAACGACGGATACGTTTTCAAAATCGGTTATATCGAACATCATGACGCCGCCCTGACGCTCAAGCGCTACGAACGCATATATTTTGCCGTCTATCTGCTGAACGTTCACCGCCTCGGGTTCCGGACCCTTTTTCTTGCTGCGGCTGTCGAGTTCAACGTCGTCGTTGCTGCAGTTGAAATAAGGCGCATATTCCTCGCTCTCCGCAATATAGCTCTCTATCATGTCCCCGCTGTCGAATACCAGGCTCATGTCCTCGACATCCCATACCGAAAACGAGCGCGCGCCGAGCAGGTAGTGCCTGCCGTCTTCCAGCCCGTCAAACTCGGAATTTATAAGCACATCCACATCCGTGCCGCCGATCATATATTCCTCTATATCGGCATAATCGCCCCACTCGCGGGCGTCGCCCTCGTTGGCGGTGACGAGATATGTATTCCCTCCTGCAGTAAACGTTGCAAGGCCGTCGGGCATATAAACGCCGTAAACATCCTGCGTCTGAATGTCGGCAGCGCCGTCCTCAAGAAGGTCCAGCCCGTTGCCCTCGGCGCTGTGGTCCTTGAAACCGAGGCCCTTCACGCTTATAAATGTAAGCGTTTCAAGGTCGAGCGTTGCTATGGCGTTGGCCTCCTGCAGGGCAACATATGCATATCCGCCGCTGACAGCTATATATTCGGGCTCCAGATCCACCGAGGGGGCCGTATCCTTTTTGAGAAGGACTTTGCCGGCGACAAGCTCATCGCGCCGCGCGTCATAACTTTCAAACGTTATCGTCTTTGAAACGGGCGTCTCTGCCGAAAGGTCGACCGCGGTGACGCTGCCCATGGGATCGGTCGTACCCTCGCCGTAGCCCTCGCGGGGTTCGCCCTCGTTGGCACTGAGCGCGATATCGCCCGCAAAGGTCACCATGTCCGGCTGAACGCCCGCCTCATATGCGGCTACAAACTTTCCGTCATAGTCGAGAATGACTATCGCGCCGTTTTCCGCATAATCGCTGTGCTGAACGGCCAGCGCAATGACGTCGCGTTCGGCATTTATGGCAACGCTCGTTACGTCGCCGTATTCAAAGCCTTCGGCAAATCTTTCACTGTTTTCGCCGATAAGCGTGCGCATATCTATGCGGTCAGACGCCTCGTTAAAATTCGTCTCCAGCTCGCCGTCGCCGCAGAGCTCAACGCTGACGATATCGACCGAACCCGTATGCCCGTTTACAAGATACAGCTTGTCGTTATCTTCATTATACTGCACTATTTCGGCCACACCGCCGTCGGCATCGGAATAACCTGTGGAATATTCCGCCGCCTTATTCAGAAATATACTCTCAGACGGTTGGTCGGCATTGCCTTCGCCGCCGGGGATCTTTACTTCCTTGGTTGTTCCGTCTGTAAGATGGAACACGATTATCGTATAATAGCAGCCGTCTTCGGCGCTGTATTCATAACTGTAGGTAATATCCTCTATGCCTGCGCCGTCCTCTCCATTCTGTCCGTCATTCCCGTCTTCGCCCTCGAGCGATTCCAGCCACTCCTCCTCGGTGCCGGTAAAGCCGTTTTCAACCGCTATTTCATAGGCCGAAAGTCCGTTCTGCGCGCTGCAGCCCGCAAACGAAACCGAAAGCGCCGCTACGGCCGCTATTGCTGCAAGAATTTTTAACAATTTACTGTTTTGCATAATGTCCTCACATCGAATAATTATTGAGCTATTTAAGTCTAACGCAAACTTGTAACAAACTTCCGCGCAACTTCGTAAAAAATTTGTAATAAATATATCGGCAGTACCGAAGGGCACAAGTTTCTGCAGATTCTGCGCCGTACTCCGCCGAAAATAAACCCCCTCCGGCACAGACCGAAGGGGGTTTACAGCTAAACGTAAGGTTTTAATGAAAAGTCAGATGCATACCGTTAACTTATAGGCAAATTTCTCCTTGTAAATTTTTTTGCGGACGGCGCCGCCGCCCGTCGGCGAACTTTTAAATCCTATAATCATTATAGGTATTAAAACGCCGCTTGTCAATTAAATATTAACTTAAGTTAAGTTTTATTTGTCAAATATCTATATTTTATGCAGTATGCACAATTTACTATCCCCCCTTTGTCTCCGATGCGCACGGTAGCATGCACGCGCCGCTGCCCGATCATCGCGGCCGCGTGCTAAAATTTACCGAAAGCAACACTATCTAATACTGTTGACCGCGTAAAAAGTATATGATATAATCATAGTACGTTTATAGGAGTTAAATTTTTTGCACGCGCGGCACATCCGCGCGACGGAGAAAGTCCGCCGCAACGGCGGCATGCGGAGATTGAAATGTTAAAAGATTTACAGCAGGAAATAATGCGTATAAAGAAGGAGCGCGACGTCTGCATACTTGCGCACAGCTATATGAGCGAAGCTATCTGCGAAGTGGCCGATTTCACCGGTGACAGCTACGCCCTCTCCGTAAAGGCAAAGACGGCGCCGCAGTCGACGGTAGTTATGTGCGGCGTGCGCTTTATGGCGGAGACGGTGAAGATGCTTTCGCCGCAAAAAAAGGTAATTCTCGCCAACCCCGACGCGGGCTGCCCCATGGCCGAACAAATGGACAAAGAGCTCATTTTGCAGCTTAAAGAGAGCCTGCCCGGCTACACGGTGGTGGCTTATGTAAACACCACGGCCGAACTCAAGACCGTGTGCGACGTGTGCGTTACCTCGTCTAGCGCGGTGAAGATATGCAGAGCGCTCCCCACAGATAAAATTCTGTTCATACCCGACATAAACCTTGGCACATACGTTAAAAAGCAGATACCCGAAAAGACGTTCGAGCTCGTTTCGGGCGGGTGCCCCACCCACGCTCGCATGACGAGGGGCGACGTTTTAAAGGCCAAAGAGGCACACCCCGACGCGCTGTTTCTGGTGCACCCCGAATGCAGACCGCAGGTGACCGAGCTCGCCGATTACGTCGGCTCAACCACGGGGATAATGGACTTTGCAGAAAAATCGGACAAAAAGGAATTTATAATAGGCACGGAGAACGCCATTGTGGAGCACCTTCAGTTCAGATGCCCGAACAAAAAGTTCTACCCCCTCTCCAAGGACCTCGCCTGCCACAACATGAAGATAACCACCCTAGCCGACGTTTACAACGCCGTGAAGGGCGAGGGCGGCGAAGAGATAACTATGGACGAAGAGACGCGCCTTGCGGCGGTGAAGTGCATCGACAAAATGATCGAATACGGCGGCTGATTATTATGATGATAACGACGAAGGGGCGCAACGCCCTTAAAGTTATGATAGACCTTGCACAACATAACGACGGCACAAACATTTCGCTCACCGACATCGCCGAGCGCCAGCATGAGAGCGCAAAATATCTGGAGGCGGTGATGGGCCCCCTCTCGCAGGCGGGGCTTGTTTTGAGCGCGCGCGGAAAGAGCGGCGGCTACCGCCTTGCAAAATCTGCCGACGAATGCACTGTCGGCGAGATAATAGTTGCGGCCGAGGGCCCGCTTGCGCCCGTCTCCTGCCTCTATTCCGACGTACCATGCGAAAACGCCGCCAACTGCCTCTCGCTGCCCTTATGGAAGGAGCTCGACGAGGTGATAATGAATTTTTTGAATTCAAAAAAATTATCCGATTTAATTAAATAAAAATTAATTAAAAAATAATTTCAATTTTATTTTAATTTAATTTTTTAATAATTACGATAAATCAAAATGCCGCGGGCGGCGCAAAAATTTTGCGCCGCCCGCAGACTTTTTTTAAATAAATTTATACAATATATGCAACGATAAAACCACGCAGATGCGAGCAGAGCAAGGCGCGTGCGGAAGGTGTGAGGGAGTGTACACAGACGTACATGACCGAACACACCCGTAAACGCAACACAGCTATGCGACGCATATGCGGGGTTTAGCGATTAAATTAGAATATTGTTATTCAAGCTCGAATGCGCCCGTGTACAGCTGATAATACTGTCCTTTCTGTTCGAGAAGCTGCTCGTGAGTACCGCGCTCGATGATCCTTCCGTGGTCGAGCACTATTATTACGTCAGAATTCTTTACGGTAGACAGTCTGTGCGCGATGACGAACACGGTGCGCCCCTTCATGAGCGCGTCCATGCCGCGCTGAACGATGGCCTCCGTGCGGGTATCTATCGACGATGTAGCCTCGTCGAGAATCATTACGGGAGGATCTGCGACTGCGGCGCGGGCTATCGATAAAAGCTGACGCTGACCCTGCGAAAGGTTGGCGCCGTTGCCCGTTATAAAGGTGTTGTAACCCTCGGGCAGCCTGGTGATAAAGTCATCCGCGCCCGCAAGACGCGCCGCGGCAATACAGTCTTCGTCGGTGGCGTCGAGCTTGCCGTAGCGGATATTCTCCATTACCGTGCCCGTAAACAGGTTGGTATCCTGCAGCACCATGCCCAGCGATCTGCGCAGATCGTCTTTCTTTATCTTGTTTATATTTATTCCGTCATAGCGGATCTTGCCGTCGGCAATATCGTAGAACCTGTTTATAAGGTTGGTGATAGTTGTCTTCCCTGCGCCTGTCGCGCCGACGAAAGCTACCTTCTGTCCCGGTTTTGCATACAGCGATACGCCGCGGAGCACGGGCTTTCCGGGTTCGTATTCAAAGTCAACGTCAAACATCCTCACATCGCCCCGGAGCTTTGTGTAGGAGACTGAGCCGTCGGCGTGATGGGGATGTTTCCATGCCCACATGCCCGTACGCTCTTTGCACTCCACAATTTCGCCGTTCTCCTCGCGGGCGCGCACAAGCGTCACATAGCCGTCGTCCACCTCAGGCGGGCGGTCGATAAGGTCAAACACGCGCGCGGTTCCCGCAATGCCCATTACGACAGAGTTTACCTGCTGGGAAACCTGGTTTATATTACCCGTAAACTGTTTTGCCATATTGAGGAAGGGCACTACAACGCTTATGGATATTGCCATGCCCGAAAAGCTGACGTTCAAAACGTTGAACGTGAGGAATACGCCGCCGATGACCGCGAGAATTACATACAGCACGTTGCCTATGTTGAAGAGCGCGGGCGCCAGCATATTGGCATACCTGTTGGCGCGGCGGCTGGCGTCGTACAGCCTTTCGTTTACCTCGTCGAAGCCCGCCTCCGCCGCCTCTTCATGGCAGAATGTCTTTATCACCTTCTGGCCGGTGAGCATCTCTTCGACATAGCCCTCCTCCTCGCTTATCGCCTGCTGCTGCTTAACGAAATAGCGCGCGCTGCCGCCGCCTATCTTTTTGGTTACGATGAGCATAACGGCGGTACCTGCAAGCACGACCAAAGTAAGCCACAGGCAGTAGTAGAGCATGATAAACAGCACCGAAAGCACCGTTATGCCTGAGATGAGTATCTGGGGAGCAGACTGTGAAATGAGCTGGCGCAGCGTGTCGATATCGTTGGTGTAATAGCTCATTATGTCGCCGTGGCCTGTGGTATCGAAGAACTTTACGGGCAGGCGCTGCATGCCGTTGAACATCTTGTCGCGCAGTTTTTCAAGCGTGCCCTGCGTGATTATCGTCATCAGCTGACCGAACGCCGTGCCCGAGGCAAGCGAAGTTACATACAGCGCAATGAGTATATACACGTCGTTGAGTATGGGGCCGCCCGCCTCCGACCAAGGCGTATTGCTTTTGATAGCTGCGGTTATATTTTCGATTACCCTCTGCATGAATATTGCGGGCACCGCTCCCACTATGGCGGTGAGCGTTATGCACGCTATGGCAACGGGCAGCAGCACGGGATAGAAGGAGAGCACCGTTTTAAACAGGCGCACAAGCACACCCTTTTTCTTTTCAGTCTTCAAGGTCGTGTCCCTCCTTGTTCTGCGAGGTGTACACCTCGCGGTATATGGCGTTGCGCTTCAACAGTTCGGCATGCGTGCCGATATCGTCTATCTTGCCGCCGTCCATCACGATTATCCTGTCGGCGTCCTCTACCGAAGCCGTACGCTGGGCAATTATAATCTTGGTGGTTGCGGGTATATATTCGCGCATGGCCTTGCGTATCTTTGCGTCGGTATGCGTATCTACCGCCGAAGTGGAGTCGTCCAGAATGAGAATCCTGGGCTTTTTAAGCAGCGCGCGGGCTATGCACAGTCTCTGCTTCTGTCCGCCCGACACGTTTGCGCCGCCCTGCTCGATATAAGTATCGTACTTTTCGGGGAACCGCTCGATAAACTCATCAGCGCAGGCAAGGCGGGCCGCCTCCGTTATCTCCTCGTCGATGGCGTTCTCGTCGCCCCAGCGCAGGTTCTCCTTTATCGTGCCCGAAAACAGGACGTTCTTCTGAAGCACCATGGCGACGCTGTTTCTCAAAGTCTCTATGTCGTACTCGCGCACGTCGATGCCGCCGACCTTTACGCTGCCCTCCGATACGTCGTACAGGCGGGAAATGAGCTGCACGAGAGTAGATTTCGACGAGCCTGTGCCGCCGATAATGCCTATCGTTTCGCCCGATTTTATGTGCAGGTTGATATCGGAAAGGGCGTTTCTCTCTGCGGCGGCGGAATACTTGAAGCTGACGTCATCGAAGTCAACGCTGCCGTCCTTTACCTCATATACGGGCTGCGCGGGATTTTGCAGACTGCTCTCCTCTTTGAGCACCTCCACGATCCTTCTGCCGGATTCGCTCGCCATAGCTATCATCGTAAACGCCATGGAGAGCATCATCAGGCTGTTGAGCATCATAAAGCCGTAGGTGAGAATGGACGAGAGCTCGCCTATGCCTATAGAGCTCTCGTTGCCGACGCCTGTTATCACGAGGTACGAACCGTATGTGAGCACCACGCACATTACCACATACAGGCAGAACTGCATTATGGGCGAATTGAAGGCGAGTATCCTTTCGGCCTTCTGGAAATCCATCCTCAGATCATGCGAAGCGGCGCCGAACTTCTTCTGCTCGTAGTCCTCGCGCACATAAGATTTTACTTCGCGCGCGGCCTTAACGTTCTCCTGCACGGAATTGTTGAGTTTATCATACTTTCTGAACGCCCTGTGAAAGAGCGGGATCGTCTTTACCACTATTATAGTGAGGCCGACAGCGAGGAGGGGCACCACCGCCACGAATACCCACGCGAGATTTCCTCCCATAACGAATGCCATCACAAAGCTGAATATGAGCATTAGCGGCGAGCGCACCACAAGGCGTATGAGCAGCATGTAGGCCGTCTGCACGTTGGTGACGTCGGTGGTCATTCGCGTAATCAGCGAGGACACGTTGAACTTATCGATATTCTGGAAGGAATACGACTGTATCTTATAGAACATATCCTTCCTCAAATTCTTTGCCAGCCCGCTCGAAGCCGACGCGCACGCCGCGCCCGAACATACGCCGAACACCAGCGAAGCCGTGGCCATTACGATCAGTATCGCGCCGTATATCAGAATAGTTTCGAGCGTACACCCGCCCTGTATCTCGTCGACGAGTATTGCTATCACATAGGGAATGAGACATTCGAGCAATACTTCAAAAGTGACGAGCACGGGGGTGGCAATCGATACGCGCTTATACTCCCTGAGGCTGTGCGCAATTTCTTTTACCATAAAACCTCCTCTCTCTATAAATAAAAACTTTGACGGAATAAATTTTGACGAAATAAACAAACTCACATCGGGTGCGTCCGTGTAAGCGGCGCGGCGGATAATCCCGCCGCGCCGCATGCAAAACAAGCGAATTTTAGCAAAAAATAAATTTAATGTCAAACGATATTTGTATTTTTACCGGCATACAAGCCTTTTACAGAACGCGCACAATATTTTTGTTAAATGCTAACAAATAAAATTGCGCAGCGCGTTTACATCACGGGCGCCGCGTGCTATAATGATTGTACCGCCAATAAGGAGCCGTCTATGAAGAAGTGCAAAATTACGGCCGTACGCACAGCGCGCTACGACGACCTCATAGAGAAATACGAAAACCCCATCGAACACGCCTGCGACATTAGAGAGGGCGACACATTCATTGCCAACGGCTGGACTCGCCCCGAGGGATTGTGCGAAAGCGCGTGGGAGAGCATGTCGCCGTTCGTGCTCGCGCTCTCGTGCGGCGGAGAAGGCATATACGACGGTTGGATGAAGAACAGGAAGTCGGCAATGATTTCTTGCAACGACGGCTTCCGCCCCGTAAGTTTTTACATTGAGGCGCTGGACGAGGACGCCTATTAAAACAAATCCTTTGCATATTCTACATAGAACACAAAAATTCCCGTCACTCAAGACGGGAATTTTTGTGAATATATCTTTTATGGTGGACCTGCAGAGAGTTGCACTCTGGTCTTACGGGGGTCGGGCGGGCTTTCTACATACTTAGTTTACCTTTTAGCTTACTCCGCCCCTCCCGATAAACGGGGAAAGGGCGGCAGCGTGCCGCAAAATTACAGTTTTAAAGGCGCGGCAAAGCCTTAAAAACCGTTATCCGCCTGAATGACGCCCCCTGCATGCGGCGGAGATACGCAGGCGACGGACCGCCTAAACCTTAGGCAGCGCAAGCCATTGCAGGTGCCCTGTAGGCAGGGAATGCAACAACTTTGGAATCTTTTGATTCTGCGTTTAAATTTAAATTCCGTTTTTACGAAGCCGAGCCTTCGGTATGCTTACTCCGTCCTCTGCCCGCAATCGAAACTGTGTCAGGCCCGAGGTCGCCCCGCAGAAATATTTTTCTGCGGTTGATTTATTATAAACGCGCCGTGCAAAAAAATCAACAAAAATCATATGTATTTTTTTGGGGAAAAAGGCAGACAAAAAATTTCATTTGCGCGCAAAGCCTCTTTTAATTGACTTTTATGTGCAAATATTATAAAGTTATTCGTGAAGTATGATGGGTTGCCTTATGCGTATCCGCAGCCGAGGCAAAAGGAAAAATGATCTATACAATAACGTTTAATCCTTCGTTAGATTATTACGTAAAAGTCAACAATCTCAAGAGCGGGATAGTAAACCGCACCGCCACCGAATATATAACCGTGGGCGGCAAGGGACTCAACGTTTCGCTCGCTTTAAAAGAGTTGGGCGACGAATCCTTTGCCTACGGTTTTGTTGCGGGCTTCACCGGCAATGCCATAGACGAAAAAGTTACGGCAATGGGCCTTGAGCACGAGTTTCTGAAAGTCGGGGGACAGAGCCGCATAAATGTTAAGATAAAGAGCACTACCGAGACCGACATAAACGGCATAGGAGCAATTGTCTCCGAAGACGACGTTGCCCGCCTTATTTCCAGCCTTAAGAAGAGACTGAAAGAGGGCGACTGGCTGGTTATCTGCGGCAGCGTGCCCTCCACACTCGACGACAGGACTTACGAGAACCTGCTGAAAAAGCTGAAGCCGCTGAAAAACATAAACGTAGTCGTAGACGCATGCGGCGCGCTTCTGACAAACACGTTAAAATACCGCCCCTTCCTGATAAAGCCCAACATATTTGAGCTGAGCGAGATCTTCGGACTTAAAACGCTGCCCAACACCAAGGAGATAGCCGCCTGCGCGCGGGAACTGCAGAAGCAGGGCGCGCGCAACGTCATCTGTTCCATGGGCGGCGACGGCGCCGTTATGGTGACCGAGGCAGACCAGGCGCTGTATGTGCGCGCGGCGCGCGGACAACTTGTAAATTCCGTGGGCGCGGGCGACAGCATGATCGCAGGCTTTATACACGAATACCTCGCCTCCGGCAACTATTTTTCCGCGCTCAACTTTGCGACGGCGGCGGGCAGCGCCTGCGCATTTACGCAGCACCTTGCCACAAAGGAACAGATCGAATACATAGAGTCGCTGATGCTATGATCTGTCTGTACTTCTGCCCCGAAAATAAACGCGAAGAGACGCTCGACCGGCTGATTGAAAGTGAGTGCGGCCGTCCGCAGAAAATACTGCGCACGCAGAACGGCAAACCGTATGTTGATGGCAACGGCGTACAGTTCAGCCTGTCGCACAGCGGCGGGACATGCGCGATAGCCGTTTCGGAAAATCCCGTTGGAGTTGACACCGAGGCATTCCGCGGCAAAGAGCGCGGAGCGGTGCTTGCTTCCTTCTGCGGAAAGGAGCGGGCAGAGATAACCTGCGAGCGTGACTTTTTAATGCACTGGACGGCGCGCGAAGCCTTTGTGAAATATATGGGCGGCACCGTCTGGGGATACGTAAAGCGCCTGAGCTTTATCGGCGGGAGGCTGTACCTCGACGGCGAAACGGTTAAAGAACAGATAGTCTTTCACGTCACGGACCGCGCCGTCACGGCGTTATGCGCGGAGAGCGCAGAGTATGAAATCAGGAAAACATTATGATTTGTTGCGCGGCGCGCCCACTTAAGGGCGTGCCGCGCCTGCATGTTGCCTCCGGAGCGCGCACGCCGCAAAATTTGCCCTGCACACACTTTTTTCCGCCAAAAATTTGCGTTATTTTTACGCATTTGCTATAATAGCGGTATGATTTGTTTTGTTATAGCCTTAGAGGGCGAAGCGGCGCCCGTAGTTGCAAATATGCAGGACGCGGGACATGAAATCGTTTACAATAAAAAGGTATACAGCGGAAAGCTGTGCGGCGAGGACGTCCGCGTCATAGTATGCGGCGTGGGCAAGGTCAACGCTGCGCTGGGGACGGCCATGGCCGTCGGAAGATACGGCGCCGAAGCCATAATAAACGCAGGCACGGCGGGCGCTCTGAACGCCTCCATGCAGGTGGGCGGCATATATGCTGTAGGACGCGCGGCCGAATACGACTTTGACCTGCGGCAGATAAACGGCACCGCAATGGGCGTATTGAACGAGTTTGAAGATCGTTGGCTTACCTTGCCCGTCGCAGACGGCTACGCCGTCAAAAAACTGGCCACGGGCGACAGGTTCAACGACGATATTGCCGACTTTAAGATGCTCACCGGGGACTTTGAAGCCGACCTGCGGGACATGGAGGGCGCGGCGATGGCGCACGTCTGCGCGCACACCGGCACCCCCCTGTTTATGTTCAAAACGGTTTCCGATATAGCAGGCAGCGGCAGCACGACCGAGCAATACGGACGCAATATAGCGCTGTGCTATAAAAACCTTGAAAGCGAAACGAAAGATATATTTACTGCAGCAATACAAAAATTGCGCGGATAAAATATTGCGGAAATGTTCCGCCTTACGGAGAATCTTATGGAGAAAATTCCTTCCTTTTCAAAGAACCACGACCTGATAGAGCCGGGCCTCTACGAGTGCGGAGAAAATCACGGCGTGACCACCTGGGATCTGCGCTTTAAAAAACCGAACGCGGGCGACTACATAGAGCAGAAGGCGCTGCACACGATAGAGCACATAGGCGCCACGATCTTACGCAACGGCAGATATAAGGACGGCATAATCTACTTCGGCCCCATGGGCTGCCGCACGGGTTTCTATCTGCTGACATACGGCTCGAACCATGCGCAGGTGCTTGAAATGCTGAAGGACTGCTTTAAAAGAGCGCAGGAATTCACCGAGATACCGGGAAGCAGGCGCGAAGAGTGCGGAAACTACTCGGAGCATGACCTTGAGGGTGCAAAGCGCGAATGCGCGGCCTATGCTGCCGTGCTGGAGAAACTGTGAAGCCCCTTGGCGGCGGCTGGGACGAGGCGCTGAAGCCGCTGTTCGACGACGGGCGTTATAAAAAGATACGCGAATTTCTGATATACGAATACAGCCACTACATAGTCTACCCCGACATGTACGACTTATATAACTGCTTCCGCTTTACGCCTCTGGATAAGCTGAAAGTTGTGATTCTGGGGCAGGACCCCTACCACGAGCCGGGGCAGGCGCACGGGCTGTGCTTTTCGGTAAAACCGGGCGTACCGCTCCCCCCGTCGCTCAAAAATATCTACAAGGAGATAGAGAGCGATCTGGGGATAAGAGAGCCAAACTGCGGCGACCTTACAAAATGGGCAAACGAGGGCGTGCTGCTTTTGAACACCACCCTCACCGTGCGCGAGCACCGCGCCAACTCGCACGCAAACTGCGGCTGGGCGTGGTTTACCGACAGCGTGATAGAGCTCATCTCTGAAGAGACCGAGCACACGGTGTTCATTTTATGGGGCGGAAACGCCCGCTCCAAGCGCGGGCTGATAGACAGAAACCGCCACCTGATATTGGAGAGCGCGCACCCCTCCCCCCTTTCGGCATACAACGGATTTTTCGGCAGCCGCCCCTTTTCAAAGTGCAACGACTACCTCATCTCTCACGGCAAGACGCCCGTGGACTGGAATTTAAATAAATAAAAGTTGAAAATAAAATTAATCAGATAAAAATTAATTATTCTGTTAATTATATTAATATATTAAAGGTAAAAATTAATGAAGTATGTAGTAGTTCTGGGCGACGGCATGGCCGACTGGCCCATTGAAAAACTGGGCGGCAAGACCTGCCTTGAATATGCAAATACGCCCAATATGGATAAACTTGCGCCGCACGCAGAGTTAGGACTGTTCCGCACCGTTCCAAAAGGCTTTGCGCCCGGCAGCGACGTGGCGAACATGTCGGTAATGGGCTTCGACCCCGCTAAGTACTACACGGGCCGCTCCCCTTTGGAGGCGGTGGCCATGGGCATAAACTTAAGAGACACCGACGTTACTCTGCGCGCCAACCTTGTGACCCTTGCGGGCGGAGGCAGCTACGAGGACATGGCCATGGCCGACTATTCGGCCGGCGAGATAACGACGGAAGAGGCGAAAGAGCTTATAAATTACCTTAAAAAGGAGCTCGACGGCGACGGCCTTACGCTATATCCCGGAGTATCCTACCGCCATTGCCTTGTGGCGGAAAACGGCAAAACCGGACATACGCTCACCCCTCCGCACGACATTTCAGACAGAAAGATAACGGAATACCTGCCTAAGGGATCGTGCGCGGAGCGCTATCTTGCGCTGATGAAGAAAAGCTACGGGCTTTTGAAAGACCACCCGATAAACAGGGCGCGCATGGCCGCGGGCAAAAACCCCGCAAACAGCCTTTGGCTGTGGGGCGAGGGCACAAAGCCGGCGCTTGAGAATTTTACCGCAAAGACGGGCCTGAAGGGAGGCGTTATATCGGCCGTCGACCTCGTAAAGGGCATAGCATTGCTCGCCGACATGAAGTTCATACCCGTGGAGGGCGCGACGGGCAATTACGACACCAACTTTCCGGGAAAAGCCGAGGCCGCCGCGCGCGAACTTACGGACGGCGGGCTGGACTATGTGTACATACACATGGAGGGACCCGACGAGTGCGGCCATCACGGCGACGTCGAACACAAAATATTCTCTATCGAGCAGATCGACGGGCTCGTGGTAAAGACGCTCAAAGAGAGACTTGAGGCGGCGGGCGAAGACTATTGCATGCTTATCTGCCCCGACCACCCCACTCCCTGCGCGATAAAGACGCACGTTGCCGACCCCGTGCCCTACCTTTTATACACCAACGTAAAAGATCTGGGCAACGGAGCAAAGCGCTACACCGAGGCCGAGGCAAAGAATACGGGAGTGTTCTTTGAAAGGGGATACACCCTTTTGGACAGGATGCTGAAAATAAAATAAATAATAGATACAATTTAAGCCGCCGCGCAAAACTTGCGCGGCGGCCCTATTTATTTTAACCTCATTATCCATCGTTTCTTTCGATGTCTGACTTCCAGATTATGGCCACGGCTCCCGGGCCGACATGAGAACCTATCACGGGCCCCATTATGCTGATATCGGGACGCCTGCCATACTTTTCCTCCACCATGTCGGCAAGTTTGTGCGCATCCTCCTCCGCGTCGGTATGGACTATCCAGAAGAAGCCGTGCTCGTCTGACGGAGGGTATTTTTCCATCTTTTCAAGCGCCAGCGCAAAAGCGCGCTTCATTCCGCGCACCTTGTCCGCGATTACCAGCTTGCCCTCGCGCGAGAAGGTGAGTATGGGCTTTATTCCCAGCATGGTGCCCGCGACCGCAGCCACCGACGACACCCTGCCGCCCCTCCTTAAATAATTTAAATCGTTTGCGGCGATCATGTATTGAATTTTAAAGCGCAACGCCTTTACATACTCTGCCGTCTCAGCGGCGGTCTTTCCCTCGTTCCGCATGCGCAGCGCGGCACGGACGAGCGCGCCCTGGCCGATAGTCGCCGAGAGCGAATCTATAGCATACACATTGAACTCAGGGTAACTCTTTTTCACTTCGGCGGCCGCCTTTTCCGCGACGGTCACCGTAGGCGAAAGCCCGCTTGATATGGTGAAGTGCACCACATCCTCCGCGCCCTCTTTGGCAAGCGCCGTGAAATGCGCCATATGGCTTTCATAGTTGAGCATCGAGGTGCGCGAAAGACTGCCATTGCGCAACATGTTGTAAAAATCCACATACTGCGAATAGTCGGTGAAGGCGTCCAGCCCGTCGGTTATGTTCCCGGCCTTATCCTCTACCGTGTATGTAAGGCTGACGAACTTTATGTCGTTTTCCTTAATGAAACCGGCATACAGGTCGCAAGTCGAATCTGTAGATAGAATAAATTTTTGCATAAAACTTCCGATAAATTTTGACGGCTTAAACCGCCACACTCCAAATAAAAAACTTTTTTGCCGAAATCAGGCTCACTGATGCAATCGGCCTTCTATATTATAACTTATTGCGCCCGTAAATGCAACAAAAGGCGCGTTTTTATTTTTGCGCCGCTATCGCTGCAGCTCAAACGAGAGAAAATCGGCGTACCCCTCTCCGCGGAAGGTGAAATACAGCGGAAAAATCCCCTCCCTTGCGGCAAGTGGCGCACAGAACTTTTTCCATTCTGCCGAAGGGGTAAGCCCTATCTTTGCAATGTCTTTATTCCCGTCGCTCACGACAAAATATCCTCTTGCCGTGCCGCGGATAACGACGCTTATTTTATCTGCGCCCGCGCCATTAAAATACTTGAAACCGCACAGGGCGCCTTCTTTTAAGTTTGCGATATACTGCACGGCGGAACTGTCGCCGTCCTCCCCGTCCTGCGTGATATAAGGGTGAGCGCCGCCGTGAGGGATATCGCCCCTGCGCGTGCCGACGCCGCTCTTTAAATTGCAGGCTATGGCCGCGGGATATTCTCCGATGCCGTAAAGCGGCCCGCCGTTTAAACCGCAGCTCGTCATCTCGACCTGAGGAATGGCGCCGTCGGGCATGATTTTTATCTCCTCGGCGCACGCCTGACGGGAAAACGACGTGCCGTTGGTGTGGCGGTGCCAGAAAACATACCACCTGCCCCCTATCTTTTCGATAGAACCGTGGTTGTTGCCGATATAGTTGTTGCAGTCATTTTCGTCGGTTATTCCGCCCATGCCTATATCGCCGTTGGAAATTATCGTACCGCCGAATTCAAAGGGTCCTTCGGGGCTTTCCGATATGGCGTAGCACAGTTCGTGCCCGTAGTAGGACGACCAGATGAAATAATATCTCCCCTCCGCCTTTCTTATCGACGAGGCCTCGAAGAACTCGTGCCCCTCGAAACCCGTACCCGCCGAATTTGAGCAGGAGGGCGCCACGGGCCTGCCCTCGCCCTCTATCGTGAGCATGTCGGGCGCAAGTTTATATACCCATGCATGCGTATATGTTTTCGGAACCTCCATAAGATGCCTGGGAGGATAGGGACAGTAACCCATATAAAGATACACGTTTTCCCCTTCACACAGCACGCCTGGGTCGAAGGCGTACGGCTCGCCCGCGCGCGAAGAAAGCACATGCCCGTCTTTAAAGTGCACATGGCCGTAAAATTTGTACTCACCCGCGGGAGTATCGCATACGGCGACGGAGATCACGCTCACGAAGTCGAGCGCGTAATAAAGATAATAGCGCCCGTCGGGTCCGCGGCAGACGTCGGGCGCGAACAAAGCGTGCGAGCCGTCAGAATTGAGCGGATCCTGTCCGCGGCGGTAGATGACGCCCTCATACCGCCAGCTCTTTAAATCGTCCGCGGGCGCCGACCAGCAGACGTAATCGTTTATGCAGAAAGATGTGCCGCCGGCCCTGTCGTGACTGCCGAAGAGATATACTCTGTCGCCAAAGACGTGCGGCTCGCCGTCGGGTATGTATTCGCCAAGGGGTAAAAAAGGATTGAACGCCTGCTTCATAAATGCTCCTTTGAGCGTGGCGCGCCGCGTGTGCGCATGGCGCCGCCACGCATACATTATATAACCAAACGCCGAATTTGGCAAGGGGTAATTTTCATCGCCCCTCAACGCAAGATTTTTGCCGGAACAATAAATCGGCGCCTCCCCCGCGTTAAATCAGAGAAAGGCGCCGCACATATTATTCAATTAAAGCGAAGCAAGTTCAGCTTCGTACATTTTTGCAGTTTTTTTATTCTTTGCCGCGCTTATAAACCAGCGTATTATATTGATCGGCGTAATAAATATGCCGAATATAAGTCCCGCAAAGAAAAATACCACCCTCAGCCATACGGCTCTGTCCCTGTGCACGCCGCTATCTGTTACAACATAAGTTGCGCCGTGTTTGGCATCATAATCGTCAATTGATTTACCCGCAAACCTGAACCATGCGATTGCAGGATATATGCCCATGAGCACAATGCCTATAACCGTAAATACCATGCCCGGAATTGCTGCCGCGAATATCCAGCCTGAAACATAACATATAAGACTTACTATTGCCGAAGCGAGCTTTTTTTTGCGCTGCCCCGAATAGTAATCGCGCGTCTGCGTTATTTTATCGCGATAACAACTCGGACAAAGCGTACCGCACACGCTCTTTAAAGGCTCCGACTTTTGCGCGCATTCAGCACATATATATGCCCCGCACTCGCTGCATTGCGCAACAGCTTCCCTGTCGCGATGATTTACACACACCATAAAACCTTCCTCCTTTGTTCTTTGGGCTGTTAAGCCTTGATTTTAGTTTTAAGTAATTTTTTTACTTCACAATTGATAGTATACAGTAATTTTTATACTATGTCAACATTTTTAGTAATTATTTTGGTAAAAATTAGTAAAGGTGAAGCTATGATGAGATTAAGAGAACTGCGCGAAGAAGCCGGCCTGACACAGAAGCAATTGGCAGAAAAAATCGGAAATGTTCAAAGGAACATCAGCAATTGGGAGAGCGGCGCAAGCGAGCCGGATATTTCTACCGTAATAAAACTTGCCGACTGCTTCGGCGTATCTACCGACGAACTGCTTGGTAAAAGCAATTCGATCCTATATGAACGGGAGGACTCTGACATAGATCTGCTGCTGAAATATTACCTGCGGTTGAGTTACGGCCAACAGCAGGCACTGCTGCAATTTTTAAAGGCCCTTACAGAAAAATAAGAAAATATATGCAACGGCGCGGCTTTTATGCCGCGCCGTCACAATTTTACAGTCCCGCACAGGTTGACAAAACGGCAGACAACGGACTATAATTAATGCATCATGATAAATCACAACGCAGCCCGAACTGCCGGACGGGTGTTTGCCGCAATAATGCTCGTTGCCGCGCTCGCGCTGACGTTCACAGTTTCGGACTACTACATATTCAACAGAATATCCGAATTCGGAATTTTTGCCTTTGCGCAATGGATAAAAAAGGCGGGACTGTTGCTCATAGCAGGCGCGCTCTTCTTTTGCAACAAACGGTGCGCCGACTGCGCGAAATATATAATGCCGGTCGCCGTGGCTATATCCGCACTCACTATCGGAAATTTTTTCGACATAACCAAGGTTGCCGAAACGCCCGCACAGGAAATATACAACTCCATCAACCTGTTCATGCCGAAGTGGGCGCACATAGCGTTGTTTGCCGCGGAAAGCACATGCATGCTGGGCGCTTGCGCAGCTGTCTTTGCGATTTACGGCTTTAAAGTACGTGCGGACAGCTTTATATACCTCGCCGCGGCGATGGCCGCAGCCGTACCGCTAAACATATTTGAAAATTTTTTCGACATAAACACCATTCCTCAGGACAGTTTCCTGCGGTTTAAAAATTTCACCGTATGGCATTTTCTGGCTGTCGCTGTGCTTGCGGGCGCAACTTTGGGCGGCTACTTCTTTTTAAAGAATAAGCCGCGCGCGGAGCAATGCCGCTGGCTGTGTGCGGCGGCGGGCGCGCTGCTTCTGCAGTACCACAGCAAAGACAGCATGGTGATGGGCGACGGCTACAATGTTTATAACACTGTTTTGGCTTGCGTCCCGCTGTTTATATGTAATATAGGGGTCTATGTTTCTTCGCTCTCGGTATTTTTGAAAAAGAGGACGCTGTATTCGATATCATTTTTCGTGCACGCAGGCGGGGCGCTGTCGGTCTTTGCATACTTCGGCAAAGACAGTATGTCGAACTACGGCATATTCTGCAGCTATTCCATACTCTATTTCTGCGTAACGCATATTCTTTTGTTCATGTTATGCGTACTCCCCTCTGCGCTCGGCATATATAAATTCCGGATAAATGACTGCATAATACCGCTCGTCTATTACTTTGCCGTGATAATGGCGGCGAGTGCGGCGAGCGCCGCCGTAACGGGATATTCGATGAGCCTCGGGCTTGAGGGCGACGACATTATTCTGCCAAATTACGCGTTCACGCAGATAAATCCCCTGCCGTTCGAGGTCCCGCCCGTCGTCACCATAACCATGTGGGGCTATGAGATAAACGTACTGTATGTACTGGGCCTTTACATGGCATATGTGGCGATCTTCTTCGCATTTTACAGTCTGTCCCGCCTGTTTCTGCTCTTACGCAGAGCGGTGCTCGGAAAGCGCGCCGCATATGAGGAGTCCGACGGCATATATGACCCTGCAGACGGTCTCGACGATCCTGCAGACGATTATGTTGCCGACGACTATGCGGCTGCAGACGACGAACGATAAATTATTTTAAAAATAAAATTGCGCATTGCGACGCAGGTTAAAATTTTGTACTGCAAATATATTCAGCGCATATACACACGAAAAATTACGGAAGTACGGACATGGAAATCGTAAGAAAGAAGCTGAGTGATAAATTCATGAGCTTTCACATAGCTCACCGCGGGCTACACGGCGAAGGCGTGTGCGAAAACTCGATGGAGGCTTTCAGGCGGGCGATCGAAAGCGGTTACGGCATAGAGCTGGACGTGCACCTCACCAAGGACAACAAGCTGTGCGTGATACACGACTCATACCTTTCAAGAATGACCGACAAGCCGGGCGTCGCCGAGAGGCTCACCTCGGAAGAACTGGAAGAATACACGCTTAAAGACGGCCAGAAGATCCCCTTTTTGCCGGAAGTTTTGAAACTTGTAGACGGACGGGTGCCCCTGCTTATTGAACTGAAGTTCAGGCGCATGTTCAACGAAGCGCAGGCAGACGAGCTGCTGCGCGAACTTGAAGATTACCCCTACAAGGACATGGTGGCGCTGCAATCTTTCCACCCGCTGGCGGTCAAATATCTGAAGTCGCACACAGACGAATACGCCGTGGGATACCTAAGCTCGTATAAACTTATAAAAAAGAAGCGCAGTTTTCTGAACTATATGCTGCGCACGCTCAAATTCTACCGCATAATGCACGCCGACTTTATATCTTACGACATAAACTACCTGCCCAACAGATATGTGGCAAAAAAGAAACGGCGCGGCGTGCAGGTACTCGCGTGGACGGTGAACAGCGAAGAGAAGGAAGAGCGCGCCATGAACGTGGCCGACAACATAATCTTCGAGCACATCGACCCGCTCGACACGGAAGATACGGAATAAATTTTAACGTAAAACGACACATGGTTGGCTCTTTGTCCCATGTAAAAATGCCGCGCTTTTCAGCGCGGCATTTATGTAATAATTCACGAATTTATCGGGCGTCACCGGCACAGAAAATTCGCGAACCAAAAAATTCAAAGAAGCGAGCAAGACAAGGCGCGCGAGGAAAACCTTAGGGAGTTTACAAAGACGTAAATGACCGAAAGTTGCCGCAGCGCAACAAAGTTATGCGACGCTTATATGGATTTTTTTAATAGTTTTCAGGTTTGAGCTGGAAGTAGGCCTTAGGATGCGCGCATACGGGGCACACATCGGGCGCCTCTTTGCCGATTACTATAGCGCCGCAGTTGGTGCACTGCCACATCTGCACATCCTCGCGGATGAACACGCGGCCGCCCTCAACGTTTGCAAGCAGCTTTTTATAGCGCTCCTCGTGCTCCTTTTCGACTTCTGCAACGCGCTCGAACATGGTAGCTATCGCATCGAATCCCTCTTCCCTTGCAACGCGCGCAAACTCGGGATACATCTCGGTCCACTCATAGTGCTCGCCGCCAGCCGCAGATACGAGGTTGGCCTGCGTATCGCCTATGCCCTTTAAAAGCTTGAACCACATCTTGGCGTGCTCCTTTTCATTGGCGGCCGTCTCCTCGAAGATGGCGGCTATCTGGTTATAGCCCTCCTTTTTGGCAACGGATGCAAAGTATGTGTATTTGTTGCGTGCCTCGCTCTCGCCCGAAAAAGCCGCGCGAAGATTTTGTTCCGTCCTTGTTCCCTTCAACTCTTTCATTTTATGACCTCCGTTTTTTTACATATATTTTTAAGGTAAAGCAAACCCCTTACCATAAATCCCGTTAAAAAATCAGTTAAGAATTCCGCCCCTGTCCGCGCCTGCCGCCGAGCACTCCGGGCAGCAGCACAGAAAGTCTATCTCCGCCGAATATACCTTATATCCCTCCACGCTCTCCGCCGAGAGTATGGGCGCAAGCTCGGGAAACATTACGTCCCTTATTCTGCCGCAGTATGCACAGCGCAGATGCGCGTGCGGAGCGAGGGTGGCGTCGAACCTGTCGTCCGAGCCTGCGATATGTAAGCGGCGCACCTCCCCGTTTTCCGAATACTGTGACAGCACGCGGAATACCGTGGCCTTGCTTATGCGCGGATTTTCGGCATGTACCAGTTCATACAGCTCGGTGGCCGTGGGATGATCGGCACACTCAAGCGCCTGCATGATTATTCTCTTTTGCGCGGTATTTCTTTGTTTTTTCATTTTAATGCACCTTGAAGAATGCGTCCCGACGCTCTGCGGCATAAATCCATGCACATTCATTGAAAATAATAATAGTATTGATTATTAATATTTTAACACATAAAAACGCATCTGTCAATATACTTTTTATAAAAAATTCGTCTGAAACGACCCGCGCAACCGAAAGTTGGCAAAAAAATGCACATCGGCAACGGCAATGTGGTTGAAATCGCCGACGAGCGCATATATAATTTAATTACAAACGACAAAGGAGCACATAAATGAGTTTTTCGCATTTTTGCCGCCGTGTTTTACCGTTTGCAGCACGTTGCTTGCTTTATGCGGCAGAATATGGTAAAATCAATTAACGGTGTTCAAATAAAACGTCAGCATAAAAATCATAACAAATCCCGCCATGCAGAAACTGCCGGCAAAGTGCCGCGACGCCAAAGCATACAATTAAACCGGAGGTTGAAATGAACAGCGATTTTTTGGAAAAACTGAACGAGTTATATCAGGCGTTGGCAAAAAAGACAGAAGATCTGGCGCTTTTGTTATCGGGCTTCGGAAAATGCGAATATGGTTGGTATAACGGCCACTTCCATAAAGACGACGGCAAATGGGTCAAAGAATACTACCCGATACCCGTAATAAGCGTAAAAGGGTTATGCGACATTGAAGTGGGCTTGGAGACAACTACCTTATCGGCGAAATTGGGGCGGGATGCGGCGGCACAATTTCCGTTTGAAACGCTGTCCGGCTACGAATTTGAAGTTTACGGCGTGCAGGATTATCTTTCAGACTTCTATAGCGACGGGATTACGATATCGCAAGCAAAGGAAAATATACGCAATAGCGCGGAAAACGAAATAGGTTTTTCTTTTGCCGTCGACCGCGCGAATGGATCGGAACAGCTGGTAAAACTCGTCGGCATGCTGAAAGACGCAGGGTTCTATAACTGATATCATACAGGAGTAAAAATGTTCAATATAGTTTTAGTGGAGCCCGAGATACCGCAGAATACGGGCAACATAGCGCGGACATGCGCCGCGACAGGGTGCGCCCTGCACCTTATAAAGCCGCTGGGCTTTGAGATATCCGATAAATATTTGAAGCGCGCGGGACTGGACTACTGGCACCTTGTGCATGTGCACATATACGAAAATCTGGACGAGCTGTTTGCAAAGTACCCGAACGGGCGCTTTTATTACTTCACCACCAAGGCGAGGAAGAGGCACTCCGACGCAGAGTATAAGGCGGGCGACTTTTTGGTGTTCGGCAAGGAGACCAAGGGACTGGACGAAGAACTGCTGTTATCCCATCCCGACGAGTGCGTGCGCATCCCCATGATAGGAGAGGCGAGGAGTTTAAACCTTTCAAATGCGGCGGCAGTGGCTGTTTATGAGGCGCTGAGGCAGAACGATTTCGGCAGGCTTGAAACAAAAGGCGAGCTGCACGAGCATAAATGGGAAAAATAAGCTCTTTACATTTTGGATTTTTTAGTATATAATGTAATTAGCCGAGGCTTTAATGCCGCGGTTGCCGCGCCGCAAAATGCGGCGAAAAAGGCAAATTGATATTGTGGGAAATACAACTAAATATGCATCTGCGACAGAGAGCGGGCGATCCCCGTCCGGCCGCAGATGCAATCCGCGCGGCAGCGCGGAGAGAAGAGCGAGGCTCACCCCCTCCCGGCGAAAGCTGACAAGATGAGGCACTACATGCAGTTGGCAAAACTTATAGCCGCCAGCGGAAACGAGGGCAAAATTAAAGAGATTGTAAAGATTTTTAAAGGCGTGGAGATAATACCCATGCACGATGCGGGCTTTGAAGGCGACATCGAAGAAAACGGCCAGTCGTTCAGGGAAAACGCCTACATCAAGGCCAAGGCCGTGTGCGACAAGCTGGGACTTCCGGCGCTTGCCGACGATTCGGGCCTGTGCGTAGACTACCTGGGCGGCGCGCCGGGAATTTTTTCCGCACGCTTTTCCGGCGAGGGACCTGCCGCCAACCGCGCGCTGCTTTTGGAAAAGTTGCGCGGCGCGCACGACAGACGCGCCCACTTTGAGTGCGCGGTATGCCTGTGCCTGCCCGACGGCAGAAAGCTGTTCGGCGTGGGACAAACATTCGGCAGCATACTCGAAGAGGAGCGGGGAAAGCACGGCTTCGGCTACGACTGCCTGTTCTATTCCGACGACCTGAAAAAAAGCTTCGGCGAAGCCTCCGCCCGCGAGAAAAACAAAGTTTCGCACAGAGCGCGCGCGCTTTACGACCTTATGGAGCGGCTGAAAACATTCTGATTCCCCCACCGCTTCCTGTAACAAAAAAAGATGAAATCATTTATAATTGTATCCGACAGCCACCGCAACCGCGCCGCTTTAGACAATTTGGACGGCGTTTTTGCAGAGTGCGATTATATTGTCCACCTGGGCGACCTTTCGACCGACGGCGGATATATACGAAATAAATATCCGGACAAGACGATAGTGATAAACGGCAACTGCGACCTCGACAAAATGGGCGACGACGAAAAGGTCGTCGAAGTTGAGGGCGTGAAGATATTTATGTGCCACGGGCACACATACGGAGTAAAACAGGCGCTCTTTCACCTTGCCGAAGAGGCAAAGTCTGCGGGTTGCTCTATAGCTCTGTACGGACACACCCACTGCGCAAAAGTAGACGAAATCGACGGAGTAAAACTTATAAATCCCGGAAATTTGTCGCGCTATTCGTCCAACAGCTACTGCTACCTGGCCGTGCACAACGGCAAGGCGACGGAAGTTATAGTAAATATTTAATTTTTGCGGTCATCTCGCGCAAGCACACAGCAATGCGCGCGGTAACTTGCTTAATGCGCGGGAATTTCCGCACAGAGAGGCATTTATGAGATTCAAACACACGATCAACGTACTTATAGATAATTTCAGGGTCACATATAAGCTGCTCGTATATCTTCTGATAGTAATACTAATCTCAATCGGGTTGAGCGCGGCGATTATCGTACCGTTTGTGAACAGGCTGGACAACGTTGAATACTTTGCCAACATCGTGCAGTCCTTCAATACCATGCTCGACGACATAGTGCACGGCAACCTGAGCGGGCTTGCCTCATATTTCGAGTCTATAAGCGCCAACTTCAACGAGCTTATAACCTACCTCGGAGACCATCCCTCCGACCTCGTGTTAAGCTCTCTCGCGCTCATCTTTGTAGGACTGATACGCCGCTTCTTTATAGGACTGGGCAACTATACGGCCGGCGCCCTCATCAACGACAAAATGGCGATGCAGGCAAATTCTTCATTCACGGGCACGCTGATAAAGAATCTCGGCAAAGCCAGCCTCTATTCGGTAATTTACCTGCCGATGAGCTTTGTGTATGACGTGGGCTGCGCAACAATTCTCTATCTGATTCTGTTCTTTGCCATGCGCCTTCCGATAATGATAGCAGTGCTTCTTTTCGTCGTATTCATGATACTTCTGATGGGCGTTAAGATGATGTTTACGACCGACTGGCTGCCGGCAATAATCTGCGGTAAAAAGAGCGTGGTCGGAGGATTCAAGTATTCGTTTATGAGAGAGAGCGGAAATTCAGGGAGCGTTTATTCTTTCTTCGCCTCCTCATCCGTGGCAATTCTTGCCTTCAACGTGCTGGCCGCGATAGGCACATTCGGTGCGGCGCTCATAATAACCATCCCCTTAAGCTACCTGTACCTTCTGTGCTATGAATTTGTAAACTACTGCGACAGCAACAAGATAAAGTACTTCACCGACAAGCGCACGATAGTAAAACCCGAGCTTGAACAGGAAACCTCTCGCGAGCAATTTTTGCGCGGAGAATAAAAACGGGATCATGGCAGCGCTTATACGCGTCTGCATTTACCCTTATCTTTGCGGGGCACGCATCTCTTCTGCGTGTTCCGCTTTTTTTCAGGAAACGGCGCCGGAAAAGACAAAACGCGGCCGCATTATTGACGTATTGTGCGTTTTATGTGTTATTTTTCAACAATTGGCATGAAAAAAATTTCATTTAAGCGCAATAAATTTCATTTACCCCCTTTACAAAGATTAATTTTTTTTATATAATTATGTAGACGGGAAATGCGTCCGTTTCATATTGCACCGCAGCAAAACCATTTTGCCTATGGAAAAGAAACGGGCGGATTGCGCGCGCAAAAAATTGCGGCGCGCATTTACCCATTTAAAACTTTATATTTTGCGCGGTGCGCTTTTTAGGAGGATTTATGAGTTATACCGATATTTATGAGAGCTGGCTTTCAGACAGCCGTCTGTGCGCCGAGGGCAGGGCCGAGCTCGAATCTGTCAGAGGCAATACCGAGGAGATAGAATACCGCTTCGGCGCCGAACTCGCCTTCGGCACGGCGGGCCTCCGCGGCATAATAGGCTACGGCACCAACATGATGAATATATATACCGTCATGCGCGCTACCCAGGGGCTTTCGGCCTTTATCAAAACTTTGGGCGAAGACGCCAAAAAGCGCGGCGTGGTCATTTCTTACGACACCCGCCTTAAGTCAGACGTGTTTGCAAATGCGGCCGCCGACGTGCTTGCCGCCAACGGCATAAACGCCTACGTTTTTTCCGACGTGCATCCCGTGCCCATGCTCTCGTTTGCCGTGCGCTGTTTAAAAACGGTAGCCGGAATTATGGTGACCGCTTCGCACAACCCCAAACAGTACAACGGTTACAAAGTTTACGGCGAAGACGGAGCGCAGATGAACCCCGACGACACCGACAAAGTGGTTCAGTTCATCGAAAAACAGACCGACTACCTGGCCGCGCCTAAGCCCACGGCCGAGCAGCTGAAAAAATACAAACATACAGTCCCCTCTTCGGTAGACAGAAAGTATTATAAGGAACTTACCAAACTCACGCTCTCCAAAGAGGCCGTTAAAAAGTGCGGCAAGAACCTGAAACTTGTATATACTCCCGTGCACGGCTCGGGCTACATACCCGTCACCACCATCTTGAAGAAGATAGGCATAAACGCCACGGTAGTAGAAGAACAGGCCAAAAAGGACCCTGAATTTTCCACCGTGGAAGTGCCTAACCCCGAATTTAAGGAGACACTCTCGAAAGGCATAGCCCTCGCAGAGAAAATAGGTGCGACGGTGGTTTTCGGCACCGACCCCGACAGCGACCGCCTGGGCGTGGCCGTAAAGGGCAAGGACGGCGAATTCACCGCGCTCTCAGGCAACCAGGTCGGCATACTCCTTCTGGACTACATCCTCACACGTCTGAAGGAGGACGGAAAGCTCCCCGCAAACGCGGCCGTAGTCAAATCGTTCGTAACTACGGGTATGGCGCGCGCCATATGCAACAAGTTCGGCGTAACTCTTTTTGAAGTGCCGGTAGGCTTCAAATTTATAGGCGACAAGATAAAGCAATGGGAAAAGGACGGCTCCCACACCTTCGTGTTCGGCTTTGAAGAGAGCTGCGGATACCTTCGCGGCACCCACGCGAGGGATAAGGACGCGGTAGTAGCGTCAATGCTGTGCGCCGAGATGGTGTGCTACTATGACTATAAGGGCAAGACCGTTTCCGACAGACTTGAGGAAATATACAAAGACTACGGCTATGTGCTGGATAAAAACGTATCCATACAATACAAGGGTCTTAACGCAATGAAGGAAATGAACGCCGTTGTAGACGCGCTCAAGACGGCGCCCGTAAGCAAGTTCGACATATACAAAGTGGCATATATCCGCGACTATTCCAAGAATGTAAAAACCAACGTTGCAACAGGAGAAACTTCAGAGATAGGCTCTCCCACCACCAACTGCGTTTACTACGAGTTGGAAAACGGCAGCTTCATCTGCGTGCGTCCATCTGGCACCGAGCCTAAATTGAAAATCTATTATTCGGTGAAAGCCAACACCAAAGCGGATGCGGAAGACGCGCTGAGCAAGATGCAGGCCGCGGTTGAAAAGCTCTTAAAATCGGTTTCATAACGATCATTCAAAACCTCATATTTTCGATTACCCGTCCGCGCCGAAAAGTGCGGGCGGGTAATTGGATTTAAAAACAGGGGCGTGCGCGCGGCACAATTTGCC
>DVHB01000043.1 GCA_018712405.1 Candidatus Coproplasma stercoripullorum | reverse complement strand
TATGAAGCACCCGCCGCTTTTTATACTATAAAACTCCACATTCATAGTGCAAAAATTTACGAAAGACCCGCTTTGCGCACGCGCGAAGGCGGATAGCCGTATGATCTTTTGAAAGTTTCTATGAAATAACTGACGCTTAAAAAGCCTGTTTCAAAGCAGACATCCGTTATTTTCATATCTGTGCAGGACAAAAGCTCCATAGCTTTCTGTATACGGTAGTCTATGAGATAATTTACAGGCGTTGTGTTGAGATACTGCTTAAAAATGCCGTTACACTTGCTCTTGCATATGCTTCCTGCGCGCGCGATATCGTTAAGCTGAATTTTATCGCCGTAGTTTGAGCATATAAACGCTATCATCCTTCTCAACGCCTGCAAATTGTAATCATCCGCACCGCTGCCAACAGGATCAGCCCCACAGGAGATATACAGCTCATACAGGATATGGAAACTGCAGGCAAGCGCTTCAAGCTCACCTCCCGCACCACCTTTTGACGAATACAGCCCCTCTATCGCCGAAAACAGCGCTCCGCCGCCGTTCTGCTCTTTATTGAAAACAAGATACTGCCGCGCGCCGCCGTTGACAAGCGAAGAAATATATTTTTCCGCGCCGCCGATATAAGAGCACAGGACGTTGGGCTCTATCAGCGCGCATATAAATCTGCAATCTGAACACTGCGGCGAAAAACCGTAATGCACCTGCTTTGAATTTACAAAAATGCCGCAGCCCGCATTCAAAGTTACAACCGCTCCGTTCACGCTGAAATCCATGCTGCCGGAGAATACGGCTATGAGTTCGACCTCGCTGTGCCAGTGAGCAACCTCTCTGTAGCCCGGATATTGCGAAAGTTCGCCCATATTGACATATACGGGTATGCTTCCGAACGAATAGATCACCTTTTCCGACCCGTCTTTTCTGAATTCCGCCATGATACCGCCTGTTTTGAAATATTGTTATATTTTTATAAAATATAGCTAAAGATTTTATAATTTTTGTACTATATAATTATATTAAAATATAAATGCGCAGTCAAGCGCAGAGCAAGACTTTGATTTAAGGCGGCAAATCATGTTAAAGGTAACGCATTCGAGCAAAATTAACGCTGTTGAAGTGATAAACGACAGCGAATGCCTGATACAGGCCAGTTACAACAGCAACGGCACCATTACGCTGAAGGGATACCCGTGCTTGTATGAAGGAAAAACGCAGACCGTCATCCTCGGAAGAGCGGAAACCGTTGCAATTTTTGAACTTATGAAGAAACTGCAGAATATCGATTGAAAACAGTAAAAATTATTGCCACGCAATTGCGGCGGGGGGATTCATGCGAAGCACCCCGCCGTTTATTATTAATTAAAATTTTTCCTTCTGCCGGCATCAGATTTTCCGCATTAAAATTATTTCCATTATATGCGGCGCAGACGAAATAATGATTTCATACCAAGCTCGTCTTGTTTAAAACTATTACGCCCGCAACGCCCAACCCCGCGCCGAAAAGCACGCCGCCCGCAAGACATAATATGACATTGAGAAAAGTTGAATCGAGCGGCGTCATCACAGGAATCATCATGAACAGCAGGGCGCCCGCGGCAAGGGAAGCGACCAGCGAAAGCCACAGCCTCTGTTTTGCCGCAACTGACAGGAGCAGATAGATCGACGCAAATACCGCCATCAGAAACGCTTTCGATAAGAGACATGCTGCGATTTGACCTGTACCCACGCCCGCATCAAACGAAAGTCCCGCTATTGCGCCGCCTATCATTGCGCCGACAAAATAGAATATCAGCATACACGCGCCGCCGATGAAACCTGCAAGAGTTTTTGAGGTAACGTAGTCGCCCTTTTTTGCGCGCACGGCTTCATCAGTATAGTCCCTGCCGTACAATTTTACACTGCTGCCGCCGAACGGCAACAGCCCGCAGATGAGCTTTTCGGTCGTCGATTTGCCGCTGCCGTTTTCGCCGATAAAACCATATATAGCGCCCTGAGGCACAGTCATGTTCAGCCCGTCGAGGGCGTACAGCCCGCGAAAACTTTTTTTAAGCCCGCGAATTTCTATTGCGTTCATTATCTCCTCCTGTTTTTTATGCACACAGTATAGCGGCTTATCGTTGCCGTTTTATAAAACAAATGTTAGAGTTTTGTAAATTGTGCAGACAGTAAAATACAGCAGCCGACGGCATGCGCCGTCGGCTGCTGTATGCTGCGAGATCAATACGTTTGTTTAATTTCCTTATAAATAAATAATAAATAATTATTTTTTATATAAACCTAAAAAGCAGAAATAATTGATCTGTCAAACAATAATTGAATTCAGATTTTTTATTTTTATTTAATTAGCGTAAAAGCGAGCATGTCGCACTTTCCGCCGCCGTTATATCTGAAAGTGAGCGCACGCACTCCGCCGTCGACAGCGCACTCCGCCGCAAACTCCGTCCATGAACTGCGCCGCTGAAGCGGTATCACGGCAAACGGCTCGTCCTCTTCGTCGGCATACACCTCCATCACGCCGCCGGAGCCGCGCACGGTGACGGATATTGTCTTAAGGTCCGCTATATCAAAATATCTGAACGTCGCACGCGCGCCCCGCCGCATGCCGCGGATATACTGCCTGCCTCCATCCTGCGTTATGCATGGGTGCCTGAAATACGTCCACCTGCGCATGGGGCCGTAGGCGCACTTGCACGCTCCGCCCTCACTCGTGAGATTGCAGGCGATATATGCAGGATACATCCCCTCCCCTGCGAGCGGGCCGCCATTCAAGCCGCAGGAGGTAGTCTCAACCTGCCGTATACTGCCGTCCGCGCCAATCTCCACAGGCTCGGCGCAGCCCTGGCGGGACTGCTCGGTCTTGTTGGTCTGTTTGTGATAGAATATGTACCACTGCCCGTTGAGTTCGGCGAGCGAGCCGTGGTTGTTGCCCCAATACGTCTTTGCGATATCAGGCTCCCAGCCGACTCCGAAATCGCCGTTAGAAATTATGACCCCGCCGTATTCAAACGGGCCCTCTGGCGAGGGGCCCGTTGCGTAGGCTATCTCGTGGCTGTTTATGGTGGAATAAATAAAGTAAAATTCATCGCCTATCCTTCTCATGGAAGAGGCCTCGTAAAACTCGTGCCCTTCAAACCCCGTCCCCTCACTGTTTTCGCATCCGGGTATGCTCATGTGCGGCGCGCCGTCGAGCGTGAGCATATCGGCCCTGAGCTTCATCACCTGTCCGCCGTTACCGCTCACGTTTTTGATCCCCTTGAGTCTGAGACCTAATCTTATGAGACCGCGGGGCGAAAAGCCTGAATAGAGATAAGTGCGTCCCCCCTCGTCGGTATATACTCCCGGGTCAAAACACATGACGTCGCCCTCTGCCGTGCCGTACAGACGGCCGTCTTCATGCCGCACACAACCTATGATTTCGAACGGGCCGTCGGGCTCATCCCCTTTTGCCACGCAAATGCGGTTTTCAAAGCCAAAACAAAAGTAGAGATAAAACTTTCCGTCGGCGCCGCGCGTACAGTCGGGCGCCCACATACATTTGCGGCCACTTCTGTTTAACTTATTTTTGCGGGGCAGTGCGATTTTTTTGCACGACCAATCAGAAAGGTCGGATATCGGGGCCGACCATACCTCGTAGTCGCCCGTGCAGAAGCGCTTTCCGCCGAATTTATCCTGGCTGCAATATACATACACCCTGCCGCCGAACACGTGCGGCTCGCCGTCTGGAAAGTACTTACCTTCGGGCAGATATGGATTGACGGCCTGTTTTTTCATGGTTGACCTCCTTTAAAAATTGCTTTGAGCCTGTATACGACAAATAACTGCTATGCCGCACCACAATCTGGACTTTTATTATATTGCTTAAATATTATACTCCCGCAGCAGCAGAGTGTCAACAGCCTGCGCGGCAATCGCCGGAAGCGTAACCGTAAACAGATATTAATTCATTGCAAGGCGCATAAGTGCGGCATCTTTATTTAAAATAAAAAAATTTTGCACTGATGCAATAAAACAGTTGCCAAAATGCCGATTTTTTATTAAAATTACAGATGCAGCACGTTGCTGAATTTTTGCGCGGAAATTTCTGCGGTGCAGAGCTATTATGTTGCAACATTTGCGCGGAAATTTCTGCGGTGCAGAGCTATTATGCGGCAACAAAAATTAATACGGGGATATAGCACAGTTGGTAGCGCGATACGTTCGCAACGTATAGGTCA
>DVHB01000042.1 GCA_018712405.1 Candidatus Coproplasma stercoripullorum | reverse complement strand
CGCGGGCAGAAATTTCTGCCCGCGCTTAATTTTATGCTATATTTAACAAATATGTTGATTTACATAATACTATGTGTGATATAATATGTGCAAATATGCTCAGGTTTCGCTCTTATACTGCTTAATTTTGGCTTTACACTCCCGCTTCTCACGTTTGCGCTCCGCCTTGATGTATGCCTTGAGCTCCCTGAATGCGACATCCTCCCCCTTTTCTGCAATTAGCGCCAAAAAGTATCTGAGGTCGGCAGCCGTTTCGGGATGCATATATGACACGTCGGTGCGCCGCTCGAAATACTCAAGCGCGCTGCGCTGCGTATAATTCTTCTTCAAATATATGCGGCATGCAGCTACCCTGTCGCATATCATCTCGCCGAAGTACTTTGCAGGCATTTTTACGGGGGCGTTTTTGCCCGTTTTATCGACGTCACGCCAATATTCGAAGTGGTGCTTATTGCGGCCCTTGTGATGCAGCCAAGCCGCCGAATATCCGAGCACCACCCTCTCCTTTACCTGCGGACTCATGTTACCCTGATAAAACCGCGCTCCGGCGAAGAACTCCGAAGGGCTGTATTTGGAGAGGTCGTGGGTGAGCCCCTGCCATATGAGGCCCGACTTGAAGCAATATTTGCATACCTTTAAGCGATGTCTTGTGATAGTTATAAAGTGCTTTATTATCTTCATATCAAAAACAGACTAAATTTCTATCTCCATGCCGTCGTAGGCGGCTGTAACGCCGTAACGTTTTTCAATTACAGCAAGCCGAGCGCGGACAGGGTTGCAATTGTGCGAGAAGTGTGTTATTATAAACTTCGTTTTATCGTCGCACACCCCCGCCGCCTTTAAATTTTTGATGACTTCTTCACAGTCCTCAATGTTCATGTGCCTGGGTCGGGGTATGCCCGTCCTGTCGGCATAGGTGCAATCGAGGGCGACGGCCTGCGCCCTTGCGCCGTTTGCATGCAAAAACTCGTATATGCCGCCGTCGGGCAGGGCCGTATCGTGCAGATGCAGATAGCCCCTACCGCCCTTCTCTATATAAAATAGCAGCGCCTCCTCCGTATTGCTGTGCACAGCGGGCATCGTCAGCAATCTGTACCCGCCTATATCATAGCTGCGGTATGCGGAGATCTCGTTCATCTGTACGTTTGTCGCAACGGCGGGCTTCATCTCCCTGCGAGTACACTCCGAAAACACAGTGCACACCTCTTTATTTCCGTATATCTGCAGAGGCGAACCAAAGCCGCTCGCATAGCGGTAGCCGCGCAGGATAAAGTCATGCGCGTAGAAATGATCCATGTGCGAATGTGTGACAAAGATATATTTTAAGTCCGCAAGGCTGAAGCCATACCTGAGCGAATGCACATAGGCTTCGGGCGGAAAATCGACGGAGAGCTCGCCGTCGATAAAAACTTGCGTGCGCGTGCGGTATTCACCCGCACCGAGGGCGCGGATATTTTTACAGATATCGCAGTTGCAAAACATTGCGGGCACGCCCTCTGCCGCAGCCGTACCTAAAAATTGAATTTTCATAGACTAAAAAACAGCAAAACAGGGCGAATTGTAACGACTCGCCCTGCTATCATTTATATTTCGTAAATAATTGTAACCGGCCCGTCGTTGAACTGCTCGATCTTCATATCGGCGCCGAACACGCCCGTCTTTACTGGCACGCCGTGTGCCTTCAGCTCTTCACAGGTCCTCTGATAGAGCTCGTTGGCGCGCTCGGGGCGCTCCGCGAGAGTAAAACTCGGGCGGTTGCCGTGAGAACAGTCGCCATATAACGTAAACTGCGAGATCATAAGCACTTCGCCGCCGACATCTTTGACGGAGAGATTCATCTTGCCGTTTTCGTCCTCAAATATGCGCAGGGCGGCGATTTTTTTTGCCATTGCCGCAGGCATATCGTCGGTGTCGCCCGACTTTACGCCGAGATACACCGCAAGACCGAACGGTATTTCGGATATGAGGCTGCCTCCAACAGAAAGCGAAGTGCGCCCCACCCTTTGAATGACCGCCTTCATAGATTATTTATCTTACTTGCCGACGCGCGACATATATTCGCCCGTGCGGGTATCGATGCGGATAACTTCGCCCTCTTCCACGAACATGGGAACTTTTATGGTTGCGCCCGTTTCAACAATAGCGTTCTTCATGGCATTGGTGGCAGTGTTGCCCTTTACGCCGGGTTCGCATTCGGTTATCTTGAGTTCGACGAAATTCTCGGGCTCGACAGAGAATGCCGTGCCTGAGAGGAACTTCATGGTGACAACATCGTTCTCCTTGATGTACTTTAACGCCTCTTCCACCTGACCGAAGTTAAGAGTAGTCATCTCGAAAGTATCGGGATCCATGAAATAGTAGAACTCGCCGTCGGTATAGGAATAAGTCATTTTGCGTGTTTCAACCTGAGCCGTCTCGAGCTTTGCGGTGGGGTTGAAAGTTACATCGGAGAGAACCTGTCCGGTAACTACGTTTTTGAGCGTAGCCCTGACAAATGCCGCGCCCTTGCCGGGCTTAACGTGCTGGAATTCGGTTACGGTGTATACGCCCTTGCCGTTGTATTCGAAGGTTGAACCTTTGCGGATATCGCCTGCCAACATTGATGCCATAATATATCTCCATTTACAAATTATTTTTTCTCTGTTTTTAACGGCGGCGTATTCTCAACGCCGCTACACTGATCCGTCGCAATTCATTGCGCCGCACATTCATATTTTAAAGTATGGTGAGCTTTTTATCGGAATCGGTGAGGCTCACCACCCTGCCGTTTTCCAAAGTTATACTGTCCTCTATACGGATACCGAAGTTGCCTTCAAAATAGACGCCCGGCTCGTCTGAAAAGACCATGCCGTTCCTGAGGACGTCGGCGCTCCTCGGAGCAAGCCTGGGAAACTCGTGAATGTTTATGCCTATGCCATGGCCGAGGGAATGAGTGAAATATTTATCCAGCCCTGCACCCTTGAGTACGTCCCTTGCAACAGCGTCGGCCGACTGGCCCGTCATGCCGTCGCAGATCTGCGCCTTTGCGGCCATGTGGGCCTCCAGCACCTTTTCATACGCTTTTTTGAACTCTTCGTGCTTTTTATCGTCGCCGAAGAGGAAAGTGCGCGTGCAATCGGAACAATATCCGCCCCACTTGCAGCCGAAGTCCATAAGTATTATGTCGCCGAATTTAAGCTTTCTTGAGCCGGTTTCGTGATGGGGAACGGAAGAACCTTCGCCAAAAGCCATGATAGTTTCAAACGAAGGGCCGCTTGCGCCAAATTTACGCATGCGGTATTCAAGTTCCGCAGCGGCGTCGTTCTCGGTCATGCCTTCTTTGAAGGCTCCGAGCATATCGACGTAAGCCCTGTCGGCAATCTCGCACGCCTTTTTTATTGCGGCGAGTTCGCCCTCGTCCTTCACACCCATCGCCTCCGTGAAGGCGGGAGTGCAGTCGACGATCTCTCTTACTTGTTTTGATATCGAAAGATATTCGTCGGCGGTTATGCGCGAGAGCGCCGCGGCGACCTTATCGCACGAAACGAGGGATATATAGCCGCCTTTGGGTGGCTCCTTTACATCTATTCCGCTACCCTTGAGCGCGGCAGCCGCCGCCTCTAAATAGCGCGCGTCGGTATAGAACGTTGTGCCGTTTTCATCCGCCACTACCATGCCGTCGGAACTGGCAAAGCCTGTTAAATAAAACCTTAAATCGGGGGCAGTTACCACAAGTTTGTCTGCGCCCGCAGCCTTGAATATCTTGCGTGACCTCTCTGAAATCATAAAAATTCCAAACCGCGCAGGGCTCTGCGCGAGATACCGCGGAACTGTTACGCCGCGGTTTATTGCGGCCGCGCCCGTATGTTGCGGCCGTTCTTTTTATATTATTTTAGCAAAATATGAGCGGTATGTCAAACCTTATTGTATATCTCTTTCATTGCGCGGGCGTCCTCGGCCTGGGTACCGTCTGACTCGCTGACTATATAGGGCTCTAATCCGAGCTCCTTTAAGGCTATGGCTAGCGGTTCAAACTCGGGGCCGTATATATCGTCGGCAAAGGTGAGATGCTTTATTTCGCCCTTGCCGCCGTACATTATCTTGGAAAAATGCACATGGAAGTGCTTTACCCTTTCATATCCGAGCTCGGATATCATGTACTCCAGGCGCGACTTGTAGTCGTCCGCCGTCTTCAAACTGCCCTGCTCGCGCGAGTTGAGATGACCGAAATCGACGCACGGGGTGTAAATTTTATCTATCTTGCAGAAGCGCACCACCTCTTCTAGCGTGCCTATCTGGGCGAGCTTGCCCATTACCTCGGGGCAGAACATCAGGTCTTCATAGCCGTTGAGGTAGATATAGTCGCGAAGGACTTTGAGACGCTCTTCGGTGAGCGCCACAGCATCTTCGCGCGCGGCTTTGCCCTGCGCGGCGGGATGGAAAACCAGCCGGCTGCCGCCGAACAGTTTTAAAAATTTTGCACTGTCAAGAACATAGCCGTACGACTTCTGCGCCGCCTCGTCCGAGGGGTTGGCAAAGTTTATAAAGTATGGCGCATGCACAGAGATCTCAATATTTTCCTCTGCGAACGCCTCCCCTATGGATACCGCCTTACCCTCCGACATATTTACCCCCCTGCCGAAGGAATACTCGAAGCAGTCGAGACCGAAATCTTTGACATATCTGGCCGCCTGCTCGGTATGTTTATAGCCCATATCGTAAAAACTCCGGCTGTTGCCGCTGGGGCCGAATTTTATCATTTATTACTGCCTCTTCTGCGCGATGATTTGCCGCGTCCTTTGCGGCGGCTCTTGTTTTTGCGTACAAATTCGTCGACTGTTTTATTCCCGGTTTCGGGGAGATCCTCCTCATAAGCGTCAGCGTCAACACCTTCTGTTGCATCTTCGCTTTCTCCCGGCTCGCCCTCAAACACCTCTTCGACAAGAGATGATATCGCCTCAGCCTCGGCAGGTCCTTCCACCTCGAAACTTACGCCCTCGGGATCGCATGCATCCTCGCTCTCTTCAAACATATTGTCGGAACGGACAGGCTCTTCGGCAGATAACTCTTCCGAGACTTTCTCTGCGGGAACCGCCGTATCTTCCGGCACAGCCGCCTCAAAGGCGGGCTCTTCCACCTCGGGAATCGTCTCTTCGGCAGGAATAGCCTCATTGGCAGTCATATCTTCTGTTACAGCTTTTTCTTCGGGAACCACCGATACGGCTTCCTCAGGAATTGCTGCTTCAGAGGGAATTGTTTCGCCTGCCGCTTGTTCTGCCGTGACCGCTTCGGTAATCTCGCCGGATTCATCAAATGTTTCCGCTGCGCTCTCTGCAAGGTTGTCGGGTGCGCCTACCATGCCCGCATCGCGCGATATCTGAGCGGAAAGCTCTTCGGCGCTTTCAAACTTCTTTATTCCGCGTATGTAATTGAGAAACCTGACGGTTATAGTCCTGCCGTAGAGATCTTCGGAAAGATTTTCGAAATACACCTCTAAAACGACAGTCTCTTCGCCGAACGTGGGACGGGGGCCGCAGTTGGCCACGCCCTTATATACGGTGCCGTCAATTTCCGCCTCTACGCCGTAGACGCCGCTCTTTACAAGCACTTTGTCAGCGGGATATACGATATTGGCAGTGGGAAAACCAAGCGACCTGCCTCTTCCGTGACCCTCGCAAACTTCGCCGCTGACAAAATATTCGCGACCAAGAAGAGCATCTGCCCTCTGGATCTCGCCGTTTCCGATGCACTGCTTGATGAGAGTAGTGCTCACCTTTTCGCCGTCGACGGCGATATCCTTTACAGGCATATACCAGACGCCGTTCTCCTCGTCTTCGGCATAATTTTTGAGCGTGGACGACTTGCCCTTGGCGCCCGCGCCGAAGCGGAAGTCCTTGCCGCTCATATACGCCTTTACGTTTACATGCTCTTCCACGTTGTGCAGGAAATCTAATGCCGCGGTGCTTTTAAAATCTTCGGTATAGTCGATTTTCAACACAAATTTTGTGTTGTACCCCTCGAGAAACTTCAACCTTTCGTCGAAGGTGAATACCTGCCTTCCCCCCTTGCCTTCTGAGAACATCATCACCCCAAGGTCAAGCCCGTTTATCTTGGCCTGCAGTTTGGCCTTTTTTAAAAGCTCGGCATGCCCTATGTGGATGGCATCGAAACAGCCGAGTACTACGAGCGCGGGAAAATCGTATTCGTCTTTGTTGTAGTTTACTATCTCTAACATAGTTTTAACCTCGATTTTAAAGTTGTGCCGTCGGATACGCCCACTCCGTAAAATGAGCCTTCGGCGAGATAGACCCTGTATTGCCCCGCTTCAAGCTCTGTATTAACGGCGAGGCCGTTTAAATAGCGCCTGCACTCCGAAGGGGTGAGCGTAATTTTAGGATATGGCAATACCGAATCTGTGGGTATCAGATATTCGTTTATGTTATCGCGGGTGAGGGCCCGCGTTTCAATCGAGTTTTCTATTTTAAAACCGCCGCTCTCCGTTCGGCAAAGCGCGCTCATTGCGGCGCATGTGCCCAAAGACGCGGCAAGGTCGCGCGCGAGCGAGCGTATGTAGGTGCCGCCGCCGCACTCTATCTCAAAGCGGAAAGCGTCCTTGTCCACCATGCCCAAAAGTTTAAACTCTCCCACGCTGACCGCCTTTGCGGGGAGGGAAAATTCTTTGCCCTGACGGGCGAGCGCATAACCGCGCACGCCGTTCACGCTCTTTGCGCTGTAGTTGGGCGGGACTTGCATAATGTCGCCCGTGAACGCGGGAAGAACCGCCTCTATCTCAAACTCGGCGGGAATTTTATCGCATCGCGACAGCACCGTGCCCGTCGTATCGAGAGTATCGGTATCTATTCCGAAGGTAAATTCGGCGACGTAGCGCTTGCGCTTTGTTAAAAAATAGTCGAAAAGGCGGGTTGCATTGCCGACAGCCACCGGCAGAACGCCACTTGCCATCGGGTCGAGAGTGCCCAGATGCCCGCACGGGAGCCCGGTGAGCCTTTTTATGACTGCCACCTCTCTTGCGGAGGATACGCCTGTAGCTTTATTTACGTTTATAAAGCCCGTTGCGGGCGCGTTATTCAAAATCATAAATGCTGAAACACCGCGTAAGTGAGCCGATCTATTACCTCTTCGTACTCGCCGAAGAGCATACACCCGCTGGCAAGCACGTGTCCGCCGCCGCCGAACGTTGCCGCCACGGCGTTCACGTCGACGCGCTTGCTGCGAAGAGAAGCTTTATATTGCCCCCTCTTCATTTCCAGAAGAGCTATGGCAACCTCCACCCCGTCGACGGACAGAGGAAAATCGACAAAACCTTCGGTCATGCTGCGGTTGGCGCCTGTCTCATCAAGCGCGGACTGTGTTACGAGAATGAACGCCAGCCTGTCGTCCAATGCAAAGCGAAGGTTTGAAAGGGCGCGCGAAAACAAAAGGGCGCGAGCCTTTTTCTGACGGGAGAACATCTCGTAATTTATCTTGTTTACATCGGCGCCCGCCGAACGGAGCTCCGCCGCGACATTGAACGTGTGGGCGGTGACGTCGCTGTGGGTGAAAGTGCCGCTGTCGGTTATGAGCCCGAGCATGAGCGCGTTTGACATGGGCGCGGTTATTTCAAAACCGGCCGCCGACAGCACTTCGGGCATTATTTCGCATGTGGCAGAGCACACGCGCACGCAGTTAAGTTTTGCGAAACCTTTATTGGATATGTGGTGGTCGACGCACACAGTGTCGCCCCTGAAGCACGAAAAAGCATGCCCGAACTCGCCCATGCGCGCGACGTCGGCACAGTCAACGGCGATATACAGATCGTAGTCGTCCTGAGGGAGCGAAGTTTTCACCTCGCGCATCTCGGGTATGAAGAAGAACTTTTCCGGAGGAGCGTCCTCGCACACAAATTCGGCAGTTTTACCAGCCGCACGCATCGCCAGGCACAGCGAAAGCCCGCTTCCCAGGGCGTCGCCGTCGGGACGGGCATGACAGAATATTGCCGCTTTATTTGCCTTTTTTATGCGCGCGGCCACGGCCGCTACCGAATTATCAGTCGTCATCTTCGCTTTTTACGTCCAATTTATTCAAAATTTCGTCGATATGAGCGCCGTATTCCATGCTGCCGTCAAGAATGAACGTGAGCGCGGGCACGGTGCGGATGCGAAGCATGTGCGACAGTTCATGACGGATAAAACCGGCATTTTCTTTAATAGTATTGAAGGACGCAAGCTTGCGCTCTTCAGAGCTGTCGTATATGCTTACATAAATTTTAGCAGTTTTCAGATCGGGGGCGACATCGGCGCCCGTTACGCTGATTATGGCGGAGAGCGAAGGGACCCTGTCGCGCAGCCTGCGCGAGATCACTTCGTATACGGCCTTCTGAAATTCGCTGTTCAAGCGCTCTCCCCTTAAACCTTTCATATTGTAGTCCTCTTTTTTATTTAGAAAAAAGTTTACGCCTGACGACGCTGTTTGAAAAATAGTCGCGTGAAAGACAAGGAGCGTGCGGAATTGCGTGAAGGAGCACCTTGCATCCACCTCAGCAACTCACCAAAAAGATTTTTGGCGAAGAGGAGGCGCATGCATCTCTAAGGCAACAAACAGATTTATTTGGTTTGTTATTAAATTTGCCTTGCACCGACGAGTAAGTGACTGAACGCACCGTAAGCACGACACAGTATTTCACGATGAATATTTTTCAAACTTATATGCGGGGAACTTCCTGTATCATGTAGCACTCTATAATATCGCCGACTTTTATGTCTTTGAAACCCTCTATCGAGCAACCGCATTCAAAGCCGTAATTTACTTCCTTTACGTCGTCCTTAAAGCGCTTTAATTGCTGGACGTTGCCCTCCACCACGAGCACGTCGTCGCGGTAGATGCGCAGTTTGCCGCCGCGCACGATCTTGCCGTCGGTCACATAGCAGCCTGCAACGTTGCCGACGCCCGTGATCTTGAACACCTGGCGCACTTCGCACTTGCCCATGTAAATTTCCTGATACTTTGGAGCTATCATGCCCTTCAATGCGCCCTCTACGTCGTCAAGAAGGTCGTAGATTATGCGGTATGTGCGGATATCCACCTTGCTGCGCTCTGCAAGCGCCTTTGCCTTTGCGTCGGGGCGGACGTTGAACGCGAGAATTATCGCGTTGGAGGAATCGGCAAGCATTACGTCCGACTCGTTCACCGCGCCTGCGCCGCTGTGAATGACTTTTATCTGCACCTCGTCGTTGGAGAGCTTTACGACAGACTGCTTTACTGCCTCTACCGAACCCTGGACGTCGCCCTTTATGATGAGGTTCAGCGTCTTCATATTGCCTTCGGCAATCTTGCCGAATACTTCGTCCAAAGTTATCTTGGAGGTCTGCTGAACGCGGGCTTCGCTCTCCTTTCTCTTCCTCTCTTCAACAACCTGCTTCATGAGCTCTTGCGACACGGCGTATATCGGATCGCCAGCGTTAGGCACCTCTTCAAATCCCAGAACGGATACGGCTGTAGAAGGCCCGGCAGACTTCACCTGCCTGCCCTTGTCGTCTATCATGGCGCGCACGCGGCCCGTAACCATACCCGAAATTATATTGTCGCCCGTGTGCAGGGTGCCGTTCTGTACGAGCACGCTCGCCATGGGGCCCATGCCCTTGTCGAGCTTGGCCTCTATTATGGTGCCGCGAGCCTCTCTCTCGGGATTTGCCAGAAGGTCCCTCGTCTCGGCCAGAGTAAGTATGCTTACGAGCAGGGTATCTACGCCCTCGCCCGTCTTTGCCGAAACGGGACATACCATCGTTTCGCCGCCCCATGCCTCGGGAAGAAGACCGTAGTTGGTGAGGTCCTGCATTACCCTGTTTATGTCGGCGCCCTGCTTATCCATTTTGTTTACGGCCACGATGATGGGAACCTCCGCCGCCTTGGCGTGGTTTATCGCCTCCACCGTCTGCGGCATGATGCCGTCGTCGGCGGCAACGACAAGGACAACGATATCTGTGACCTGTGCGCCGCGCGCACGCATTGCCGTGAACGCCTCATGGCCTGGCGTATCGAGAAAAGTTATCTTTTTATCGCCTATCGCTACAGAGTAAGCGCCTATATGCTGAGTTATGCCGCCCGCCTCGCCCTCGGTGACTTTGGTCTTTCTTATATAATCCAGAAGGGAGGTCTTGCCGTGGTCGACGTGGCCCATCACCGTTACGACGGGCGCGCGTGGAATGAGGCTTTCGATCTCTTCCACCGTGTCGGCCTGCTTTTCGATGAGTTTCTCTTCTGCGGTCTTTTCAGGTTTGTATTCGAGTTCTATACCGAGATCCGCAGCGATCATGAATGCCGTCTCGTAGTCGATAGATCCGTTTACGGTGGTAATTATTCCCTCCTTGAAGAGGCGCTTGGTTATCTCCACCGCTGTGACGCCGAGCTTTTCTGACAGCACTTTTATTGGAATATTTTCGGTAGTGACGACGGCGCGATCGATCTTTACACTCTGAACGGTCTGCTTTGCCGTCTTTTTGGTACGCACCTTGCGGTATACGTCCCTCTCGTCGTCGAAGTCCTCCACGCTGGCGCCCTGTTGCTTCTGCAGCGAACGCTTGTTTAAAGGTCTCTTCTCCTTTTCAACATACGTTCTGTCGCCGCCCTTCTTTTTATCCGGCCCGAAATTTTTGCCGGGTTTTGCCGCGGGCGCGGGAGCTGCAGGCCTTGCGCCTGCCGCGGGGCGGGGGGAATATGCGCCCTGTGCGCCTGAAGGGCGGGGAGCGCCCGGACGGGCGCCCTGTCCTGCACGGGGAGGACGCGAATCTTTATTTACAAACGTCCTGTTATCGTTCTGCCTGGTTCTGCCGGAGGACTGCGCCGCATTGTTGCTGCGGGGCTGCGGCGAACGGGAGGCGTTATCCTGTCTGCGTGCAGGCTGTGCGGGCTGCGCCTTTGCCGCAGGTGCCGAAGGCCTGTTTTCTGCAGGCTTTTTATCTGCAGGTCTGCCTTCGATCACGGCCGCAGGTTTGCTTTCCGCAGGCTTTCTGTCTGCGGGCACACTTTCAGCGGAAGCGGGCCGCTGTTCAGACTCAGGCTTTGCGGCTGCAGGCTGTACGGGCTGAGCTTCCTCAGCGCTACCCTTTGCCGCGGTGGGGACTTCCTTCCCCTTGTCGGCCGCGGCCTTCGCTGCGGCCTCCCTTTCGGCAGCCGCTTTTTCAGCAGCTTCCGCAGCTTCCCTGGCAGCTTCCTTTTCCGCTTTCTCTTTCTCGGCCTGTTCCGAAGCTATGCGCTCTTCTTCCTGTTTTTTAGCGGCCTGGATGGCGCTCTCCATATCGGACAGCTTTTTGATGATCTCCGACACCCTCTTTTCAGACGCGTTGACCTTTTTGCCAAGATCGGTCAGGGTGCCGCCTGATACCAGCTTTCCTATATTTTCAGCGTTCTCGTATTTGTTTGCCATATATCAGTTTATGCCTCCAGCATATAGTTCGTAATTTTCGTCTGCGGCGGCGATTATCGCCCCTGCAAGCTGTCCGTCTGTAACCGCCGCTATTTTACAGCCCGCCTTGTGCACGGCGTTCTCCAGCCCGCACCTGCATATCATGAGCGGACAATTGTGCCTGCGCGCAAATTTCTGCGCGAGGCGAAAGGAGTTTTCTGAAGCCGTGGAGCACACTATTATAAGATGCACGCCCCTTTTGAGGCAGTCAACCGCGCCCGAACCGAGCGTTATTCTGCGGGCGCGCAGGCAGAAGCCTATGTAGCTCTCTGCCTTAGCTCTTTTTTCCAAAGTACTCCTCCTCTATGCGCGCATACACCTCTTCGGGCACCTCGCATGAGAAAACTTTGTTTATAAGGCGCTGTTTCTTAAGTTTTTTTATGCAGTCGGGATTGTCGCATATATATGCACCGCGCCCCGCCGCCTTTGATGTATAGTCGATAAATATCTCGCCCTGCGCATTTTTGACTATGCGCAGCATGTCGCGTTTTTCCTTGAGCTCGCGGCAAGCTATGCACATGCGCAGCGGAATCTTTTTAGTTTTGGGCATCTTCCTCTGCTGCAGGCTCCTCGCCTTCACCCTCCTCGGCGGGGGCAAGCCCCAGCTTTTCGGCCGCGCTGCGGCTCTTTACGTCTATTTTCCAGCCTGTAAGCCTTACGGCAAGGCGGGCGTTCTGTCCGTCTTTGCCTATGGCGAGAGAGAGCTTGTCGTCGGGAACGACAGCCATCGCCGTCTTTTCACCGTCGAGCTGGGTGACGGAGAGCACTTTTGCGGGAGAGAGCGCCTTTGCGATGAACTCGAGAGGATCTTCGCTCCAGGGGATGATGTCTATCTTTTCGCCGCCGAGCTCGGCGACCACAGCATTCACCCTTGCGCCCTTGTTGCCAACGCACGCGCCGATAGCGTCCACGCGGGGATCTTCGGAATAGATGGCCATCTTTGTGCGGGAGCCCGCCTCGCGGCTGATCTCCTTTATCACGACGGTACCCTGCTTTATTTCCGGAACTTCCTCTTCAAAAAGCTTTCTCACAAGCCCGGGGGAGGAACGGCTGACGAGCACCTGCGCGCCGTTGTAACCGCTCTTTACCTTTTTGACGAACACCTTTATTTTATCGTTTACGTTATAAACCTCGCCGGGCACCTGATCGGAGGGCAGAAGCACGCCCTCGATCTGACCCTTGCCGAGGTCGATATATACATTCTTTGCGTCCTTTTTACGAACCGAACCGACAAGGAGCTCGCCCTCTTTATCAGCAAATTCGCTCATTGCGGCGTCGCGCTCGGTCTCGTGTATTTTCTGCAGGATCACCTGCTTTGCAGTCTGAGCCGCAATGCGCGAAAAATCTTTGGGAACAAACTTTTCGGTGAGTTTGTCGCCTACCTTTACGCTCTTTTTGACGGCGCGGGCCTCTTCCAAAGAGATTTCCTTTTCGCGGTCTGTGACCTCTTCCACCACGTCCTTTACGGTGTAAAAGTCGAGCGTGCCTTTTTCGGGATTAAGTTTGATTTCAACGGCGCCGACGGCGCCTGCATACTGTTTTTTGCACGCCGAGATGAGCGCATTCTCAAGCGCCTCAAGGAAAACTTCCTTGGGGATACCCTTCTCTTTTTCCAAGTCATCGAGCGCCAAGAAAAAATCTTTGTTAGTCATTTTAAATTCTCCTGAGAATAGATATTCACGAATTTTTCGTTCGGGCCGCGCCCGAAAAATTCCGTGAGTTTGAGAAACCATGTTTCTCTGGCGGCATTTTTAAGTGCCCACCTTTATAGAAATGCCGCCATTCACTTCCGGTGAGCCCGCTTGCGCGGCAAATTGTGTCGCGCTATCGGCGGGAAACCCGCCTTGCGCACGTTATTTGTTTTAGTCAAAAAAATATTTTTCCGTACTGATTATTCAAATTTTATCGCCTTATTTATTTTGGCTATCTTAGTTTTATTTATCTTCTCTTCGGCATTGCCGATGAGGACGGTCACTGAATGCTCGTCGAATGCTGTGAGCACCCCCTCGAGAAACTTTTTGCCCTTTAAGGGAGCATATAGCTTTATTTCCACTTCTTTGCCCAGATTCCTTTCAAAGTCGCGAACGGTTTTGAACGGCCTGTCAAGTCCGGGGCTTGAGACATTGAGCGTGTACGCCGCGCCGAAACTCGGGTCAAGTTCATCTATCGGCTCCAATATGGCATTATGGAACCTTTCGCAGGTATCGAGATCGACGCCCGCCTCCGTTTCGATGAATACAGTGAGGTTTTCGCCGTTTACCTCAACGTCGACGATCTCTATACCCATAGGTATTGCAATATCGTTTAAAAAAGTTTTAATTTCTTCTACAGGTTTAAAGTTCATTGTTAATTTTACCTTTTAATACGCACCGTCATGAGATCCTTCGACTGCAGGCTGTCTGACGCCTGCCCTCCGCTCAGGATGACAAGAGGAAAGATAAGGTATGCAAAACGAGAAAATATTAAAAATAAATTTTTATTCGCAAGCAAGGTTTCCTTGCGCCAGCGCGTCCCAATTTGCCGCGCAAGCGGGCTCACCGGAGGTGAATTCGCGCGACTATATAATCGTGGGCTCCAAATGGTCGCGCGAAGAGGAACATGGTTCCTCAACTCACGGAAAATTCAGCGCGCGGCCCGCGCCGAATTTTCGTGAACCCCTTTAATACGACGATTGAGTGCCCTGGCCGGGCACTCAATCGTAAATAACTATCAAGTACATACAGATTATACCACGGCGTTAAAAATTTTGCAACTTTTATAAGCGTTATGGCAAAGATTTTTTTATTTTTATGAGTTCGATGAAGATCTTGGCGGTGGCGAGCGCGTCGTCCTCCGCCCTGTGGTGATTGAACTTTATTCCGAAGTGATCGGCAATGGTGTTGAGTTTGTTGTTCGACAGCCTCAAGAGCTTCTGTGCGAGGAACAGCGTATCGATCACCTTAAAATCTATCTGGAAGCCGAGCTCGGAACAATAAAAGTTTATGAATTTATAGTCGAATCCCACGGCGTTGTGCCCGACGAGCACCGATCCCGAGCAGAACTTTACAAAGTCTGGCAAAACGTCCTTATAGCTGGGGGCAGACTTTACCATATCGTCGGTGATACCGGTTAGCTCCGTTATTCTGGCATCAAGCCCCACGGGCCTTTCGGGATTGACGAACGTGGAGAACTTCTCCTTTATTTCGCCGTCAATGACCTTGTAGGCGCCTATCTCTATTATGCCGTCCATCTGCCCCGCGACGGGAATCGTCGTAAGGCCGGTAGTCTCCAAATCGAACACGACGAACGAGGTATTTTTGAAACACTCGGGAAGGGTCGTATCGGTAAAAAAGTCGGTTTGTGTATAGTCGACAAACTGCTCGGGCTTTACCGTGTGGTAGGCCTTTGGAACGGGGCGCGACTGGCGCCTTTCGGGCACGAAGTCCTTAGGCAGCGTGCCGAAGTTTATTGCCGTGGTGGTATAGCGCAGCCCGCCGCCGCGCACCTCGCTGCGGCAATTGCACACTATACTCTCCCCCGCCTTTAAGGCGCGGATCTTCTCCTCGCTCTTTTTGCGCGCGAAACACGTCAGCGTGAGCGTACCCGTGCCGTCGGAGAGCGTTATGCTGAAGTAGGGGCGCTCTTCGCCGTTTGAACGCGTATAGGAGCGCTCGGATAAATCGACTATGCTGCCGCACACGACGGCGTTGTCGCTGACGAAGTTGAAGTCGGCCATGTACAGCGCGCGTTTGGGGGCGTCGGCGCTCTCTATGGGCGCAAAATTTTCGACGGCGAATGTGCGCGCGGGAGCCTCGAACTTCTCCTCCTCTTCCTCGCGCTCGATGACGAGGTTTTCGGCAGAGAGCGCGTTCTCCCTTACGGAGCCGCTGAAGTTTCCGCAGAACGACTTTTTGAGTTCGCCCGCGACGGTACGCACTATCGCCTCCCCCCTCGACTTATCACCGAAAATCGAAAGAACGAACTCAAACCCGTCGTCCGTTTTTTCCACGAAAATATCCTTCTCCTCCACGACGGCGGCGAGCGCGGGATATTTTTCGGCTATGACCGAGAGTATCTTTTTGCGCACCATGGCGCCGTCGGGCGTGAGTTTGGATATGTTCAGCTCGAGCGAAAACTCCTCCGGGACGTATTTGCGAACCACGGAATAGGCGCTGTTGTAGTCGGCGTCGGTATAGGAAAGGTCGGTGATGAGGCGGACGGTGACTGCGGACGTCGCTCGCTGCAGCTCGACCGAGCCCATTATTGCATTTTTGAGTCCGCTGGACGCGCGGACTTCGCGAAGTATATCTTCAGTCATTCAGAAGTATGTCTATCTCCTTTAAAAACTCCTCTTCGGCGCGCTCGGCAGGCACCCTGCGGACTATCGCGGCTTTTTTGAAAATGACGCAGTAATCCTTTGAGCCGGCAATGCCGAGGTCGGCCTCAGCCGCCTCCCCCGGACCGTTGACTACGCAGCCCATGACGGCAATTTTGAGCGGCTTTTTACTATCTTTTACGCGGGCGGTCACACGTTCCGCGAGCGCCGCCGAATCCCACATGCACCTGCCGCAGGTGGGGCAGGATATTACGTTTACAAAATTTTTTTCAAGACCCACGGCCTGCAAAATCTGCCGCGCCGCGTACACCTCCCGCACGGGATCGCCCGTGATCGACACACGGATCGTATCGCCTATGCCATCTAAAAGCAGGGCGCCGAGCGCGGCCGAAGATTTCACGAGCGCGCTCTCATAAGTTCCTGCTTCGGTAACGCCGATATGCAGGGGATAACTTATCTTTGACGACAAAAGTTTATATGCCCTGTATGTGAGCGGCGCAGACGAGGCCTTTACAGATATGACGATATCGTTTACGCCATACTTTTCGAGCATAGAAACGCTCTTTAAGGCGCTCTCCACGAGAGATATCTCGCTCACTCCGTATTTTTGCAGGTACTCTTTTTCAATACTGCCCGTATTGGAACCGACGCGCACAGAGATGCCGTGCGCCCTTATGCAGTCGGCAACGAGTTTTACGCTCTGTTCGCCGCCTATGTTGCCCGGGTTTATGCGCACCTTGTCGCACCCCGCCTCAATCGCGGCGAGGGCGAGCTTTGCAGAAAAGTGGATATCGGCGACTATTGGCATTTTTGTGCGGGTTTTGAGCGACTTTATTGCAGCGGCGTCCTGCTCGTCCAGCACGGAGACGCGGATGATCTCGCACCCCGCCCCCTCGAGCGCGGCCATCTGGGCGGTGACCTCTTCGGTATGCGAGGTCTTTAACGTGCACATAGACTGGATTTTTACGCTCTCTCCCCCGCCGATGAAGAGATCGCCGACTTTTACCCTCTTTGTCATATCAGCTCCGATTAAAAGCCGCCGCGGCGCGCCGCGGCGGTAAAAAAAGTTCAGGTTAAAAATTACATCCGTATAAAATTTTCCGCGGGTGTTCTGCGGCTCACTTGCCCGAACTCTTGTTGTTCTCCATGAGCGACTGAAGCTCCGCCATAAAGCTGGGGATATCGTTGAATGAGCGGTATACGCAGGCGTAGCGGACGTAGGCTACCTCGTCGATCTTTTTGAGTTCGGACATGACCATTTCGCCTATGGCCTTGGAGGAGATCTCCTGCTCCATGGAGTTATACACCTGTTTTGAGACGTTATCGACAAGTTCGTCTATCTTGGCCATGGGCACGGGACGCTTTTCGCACGCCTTTATCACGCCGTTTTTTATCTTCTGAGAGTCGAAGGCCTGGCGGTTGCCGCTGGCCTTTATGACGAGCACGGGGGTGTCTTCAATTGTCTCATACGTGGTGAAGCGGCGGCCGCAGCCTATGCACTCCCTGCGCCTTCTTATAGTTCTGCCCTCGTCGGCAGAACGGCTGTCGATAACCTTGCTGTCTTCACAGCCGCAATACATACATTTCATACAGTAAAACCTCTCGCGGCGGAATCTTCACCGCCTGAAACGGACGAAAAATACGCGCTAAAATACACGTTCAGCACCGCCGTTTAAGATATTATACCACAATATTTTGTGGTTGTAAAGAGCACGGCGGGCAAATTTTGATCAAAAGAACAAAATGGCCGCGGCGGCGCAATTTTTGCGCCGCTGCGGCTGTTATATTATAATGTTATAATTGATTGTTAAAGCGTGATTGTGACTTCGTCGCCGTCCTTTTCCTTGACCTCGACGATTACGAGGTGACCCCACTGCTTTCTGGCCTCCCTTATTCCCCTGGCAAGTTTTTTAAGCTCCTTTTTATATTCCTCGGCCTGCTCTTCGGTTATCTCAATGCCTGCCTCGCTATTGGAGATACTTCCCTTAGACAAAAACTTGATGGCGAGCGAGAGAGGCGCTGGAATGGTAAATTCCTTGCCGTCGGATTTTATATGGATCTTCATTCGACGTATATCTCCACTATGTCGCCGTCGGCCGAAGTTATATCAACAAGCTTACCCACGGCGCCGCTCTTTACGAGCTGGATGATCTGCTCAAAGTCGATATTCTTCAGCGTATCCCCGCCGACATTCATATTGGAACTCTTTAAAAACGGTTCGGCTATCTGGACGGGAAGATTGAGCTTTACCACGTCCCCGTCGGAGGATATTATCTTTACGCGGAGTATCGTCTTGCTGAGGTCGACGAGCTCTTCGGGCACGGCCTTTGGCGTTTCGTGCTCTACGCCCAAAAGTTCGTCGCACGTAGTGTTGAAGAGTTGTGCAAGCACGGGAAAGAGCGAGATGTCTGGTGCGGAGATGTCGTTCTCCCACTTTGATACCGCCTGGGGAGTTACCGAGCACTTTTCGGCGAGTTCCTCCTGCGTTAAATTAGCCTTTTTGCGATAGTATGCGATGCGCTGGCCTATAGTTGTCATAATATGTTACCTCCGTTTTTTAAAAATGTGAGCGCGTATTCGCGCAGCCTGGCTTCGTCGAGCATGCGCTCGTACTGTCTGCTCTGATATTCTGAGAGGGCGCGCTCGGCAGGTATATCGCCGTCGGCCGCTCCGTTCATGCCTTTATTTTCTTCGGGGAAGTTTTTGCGTTTCATTTTCCGCCTCCTTCTTTTATTTACAGTTAAACTATAAACAAAATCGGGGCAAAAAACAACATACCAGAGGTTGAATAGGCCAAACCGCAGGTTGAATTTAAATCAACCTGCGGTTGAGTGAGACTAATTCACGAATTTTCGTGCGGGCCGCGCGCGAAAAATTCCGTGATTTTGAGGAACTAAGTTCCTCTGGCGGCATTTCTCAGCGCCCACGATTATGGAAATGCCGCCATTCACCTCCAGTGCGCGAGGGCAAAGCCCGCTGCTCTGCCGAAGGTATTCCGCTTGCGGAAAGCGGCAGATCTCGCTTTCGCGACAAATTGAG
>DVHB01000041.1 GCA_018712405.1 Candidatus Coproplasma stercoripullorum | reverse complement strand
AAAGCACCTGCGCGCAGGTGCTTTTCAGACTTATTTAATTTCCTTGATTTTGGCCGCCTTACCGGTGAGACCGCGAAGGTAATAGAGCTTTGCCCTCCTTACCCTGCCGCGCTTAACCACGGTGATAGACGCAATCTTGGGCGAGTGTACGGGGAAAGTACGCTCTACGCCGACGCCGAACGAGAGCCTTCTTACGGTGAAGCTCTCCCTGATGCCGCCGTGCTTTTTGGCGATTACAACGCCCTCGAAGTTCTGGATCCTCTCCTTGGTACCCTCGATAACCTTGAAGCCTACCCTTACGGTATCGCCAACGTTGAACGCGGGCACATTCTCCTTCATGCCTTCCTTTTCGATTGCCTCAACAAGACCTTTCATTTTGTGACCTCCTGGAAAGAGCGTTCATGCAAGCATTTACAGCGCGGCAATGCGGCTTTAAGCCGCAATTTTGGCGCATTTTGCAGAGGACCGCCCCCGAATGTTCGATTTACAAGCGGTATTTTACCAAAGCCTGTAAAAAAAAGCAAGCGCTTTTACCGCCTTTTTTGCATTTTTGTGAAAATCGCGATACACCTCGTCGAAACACGCGTGCCTTCGCGGGCGGGCAGGAAAACCTGCCCGCCACACCTTTTGCCGCGGTTTCTCCTCTTCGACGAAAAGCTTTCTTTTCGTCGAGTGCTAAGGCTAAATATTTTAATAGAATTGCGGCAACGTCGCGCCGCAACGTTGCGCTTTGCGCAACTTATCACGCTGCCGCAGGCAACTTATCACTCATCACTATTCAGTTCGCCTCAAACGCGGAAATTATATGGTTTATCTTGTCGCCCTCCACTTCTATTATATCAAAGCGGACAGTGCAGTCCATCTCCCTGCCGGAAAAATAGAAACGGGCAACGTTTATGTAGCGCTGCATGCGCGTTCTGTTCACCGCCTGCGAGGGAGCGCCGAAATCTTCTGATGTGCGCAGCTTCACCTCTACAAAAGCCACGACGTCGCCCCGGCGCGCGATAATATCCACTTCGCCGAAGGGGCACTTATAGTTGCGCGCAAGTACCTTGTAACCGCCGCGCTTTAAATATTTTGCCGCCAGTTTTTCGCCCTTTATACCCTTTTTGCGGTTGAGCTTTTTAATGCTCCCGCCTTGCGCTCCGCCCGACGTCACTGCCATTTTTTTGTAAAACTCCTGCGATGGATGGGGCACAGGCCGTTAGCCATTATGGCGGCTATGTGCGCCGCGGTACCGTATCCCTTGTTACTTTCAAACCCGTATCCGGGGTAGAGCGCGGCGTACTCGTCCATGAGTTTATCCCTGTACACCTTGGCTATTATAGAGGCGGCGCCTATGGAATAACTGGCAGCGTCGCCGCCTATTACATGCCTTTGGGGTATGGTTATATCCAGCGTCATGTTGCCGTCGGTGAGCACGAAATCGGGACTTATTTCAAGGCTCTCCACTGCATTTTTCATGCAGAGTTTTGTGGCCTCGAGGATATTGATTTCGTCAATCACCTGCGGCTCGACGCGGCATACCGCATACGCGACCGCCCTTTCGCGGATGAGCACATCGAGTTTTTCACGCTTTCTTGCAGTGAGTTTTTTGCTGTCGTCCACGCCCTCTATAATGTCGCCCTCGGGCATTATCACCGCCGCGCACACGACGGGACCCGCGAGCGGACCGCGGCCGACCTCGTCTGCGCCGCAGATAAGATTATAGCCGCTATTTTTAAGTTCTCTCTCGTAAAACAATTTATCCATAAAAATGCCGCCGTGCGCGGTATAAAAAAATCTTAAAAAATTGAAAATAGCAAAAAAATTAATATATTAAATAATATTAAAAATTTAATTTCAACTAAAATTTCAATGCACGGATATCGTCTGAACTGTCGAAAAGCACCGGGCCGAGACGGCCCTTTCTCAAATCATCCACTACCGCGCGGCACGCCCTGTCATAATCGTAATCGCCGCCGCGCAACACAAAGCCGCGGCGCAGGCATACCTCGTCGAGCATGGCAAGGGGGGCGGAAAAATCGCTTATGCCGTAGCGCTCCGAAAGGCGCCCCGGATATTTTTCGGCCATGTCGGCAAGGAGAGCGAGGGCTAAATCGTCGAAGTCTAAAATGTCGTCGTTTACGCTGCCCACGTACGCAAGGCGGCGCGCAAACGTCTGGTTTTCAAAGTTGGGCGGCATAGTGCCGGGGGTATCCAAAAGTTCGAACCCCTCCAGCCTTATCCACTGCTTGCCGCGGGTGACGCCCGCCTTGTCGCCAGTTACCGTGCGCTTTGAGCCGGCAAGAAGGTTTATCACCGTGCTCTTGCCCGTGTTGGGCACTCCGAGCACCATAAAGCGGAACACGCGCTCGTAGCCCTTGGCCTGGGCGCGCTCGCGCTTTTCGCGCACGACTGCCTCGCAGGCAGAAAAGAGCTGCCGCCTGCACCCGCTCTGCGTGGCGTTGAGAGCCACGGCCGCGGTACCTGACGACTTTATTAACTTCGCGCACTCCTCCGCGTTCTCGGCAAGGTCCGACTTGTTTAATACGTATAAAACGGGCTTGCCCGCAAAAACTGCATTGAGTTTAGGATTGAACGACGAGGCGGGACAGCGCGCGTCGAGCACTATTATGGCGCCGTCGCACAGCGCCGCATTCTCCCGCATCATGCGCATGGCCTTGGTCATGTGCCCCGGGAACCATTGAATAATACGCATATTTTTTCCTCACGAAATTCTCGCGCGGGCCGCGCGCGACAATTTCCGTGAATCTTAGAAACCAAGTTTCTCTGTCGGCGATTTTTAAGGGCCCACGATTATATAATCGCCGACATTCACTTCCGGTGAGCCCGCTTTCGCGGCAAATTGAGACGAGCGGCACTCTTCATAGCACAACA
>DVHB01000040.1 GCA_018712405.1 Candidatus Coproplasma stercoripullorum | reverse complement strand
AATTCAAAACCACCAGTTGAACTGGTGGTTTGCACATACCCTAGAAGGGTTTATTGCCGGCGTACCCGTAAACGGGTATCGAAATTTGGCAACGCATCACTTATCTCGGGCAGCCGCTATGTCGCGGCTGTCTTTTTTTGCCTTATTTATTCTTTATACCCGTAAACGGGTCTATGTATTCGCTCATGCTTATCTGGTCATGCATATGGTCGTCATCTAGCTGTCTCTTTATATATTCGCTTATTACTCGCTCGTTTCGTCCAACCGTATCCACATAATACCCTCTGCACCAAAAGCTGCGACTTCCGTATTTGTATTTCAGATTTGCATGTCTATCATATATCATTAAGGTACTTTTACCCTTGAGATATCCCATAAACTGTGCTATACTTAAATACGGCGGTACACTTACAAGCATATGTATATGGTCTGGGCAAGCCTCTGCTTCCAATATCTCTACTTTCTTTTCGTTGCATAGCTTGCGTATTATTTCGCCTATATCTTTTTTTATCTGCCCATATATATACTTGCGCCTGTACTTCGGTGCAAATACTATGTGATATTCGCACCGGTACGTTGAGTGGGCTGTATGTTTTATTTCATTTTTCATGGTAAAAACCTCCTGTTTTTTAAGTGATGCGGTCGCCAAACCTTCACTTATTTTAACACGGAGGTTTTTATTTACTAAAGTATTTTTTATCGTCCCCCAGTAGAACTGGGGGTTTATTCATGCTAAAGCGCCAAAGAAAGCAAAGGCCGCGCAAATTTTGCGCGGCCTTTGCCGTTAATTAAGGGAGAAATGAAGCTGACTTAAAGCAGTGATTTATACAGCGCTATAATATCTTCTTTTGTAGGGTCTTTGGGGTTGCCGGGGCGGCAGGCATCGTCCATTGCCGACTGTGCGAGGAAATCGATGTCCTCCTCCTTTACTATACCTTTGAGGTTTTCGGGTATGCCGACGTCTTTTGAAAGCTGGGCGACTGCGTCGCAGGCGGCCTTGCGGGCCTCGTCCAGAGTCATCTCGTCCACGCCTTTGACGCCCATGGCCTTGGCTATGTCGCGGTACTTTTCGCCCGTCGCCTCCGCATTGTAGCGCATTACCGTGGGCAGAAGAATTGCGTTTGCAACGCCGTGAGGGGTATCGTAGACTGCGCCGAGAGCGTGAGCCATGGAGTGAACTATGCCGAGGCCGACATTTGAAAAGCCCATGCCCGCTACATACTGGCCGAGAGCCATGCCCTCACGCCCTTCCTTTTCGCCCTTTACCGCCGAGCGGAGAGAACGGGAAATTATCTCTATCGCCTTCAAGTGGAACATATCGGTCATTTCCCACGCGCCCTTGGTTATATAGCCCTCTATCGCATGAGTGAGCGCGTCCATGCCGGTTGCGGCGGTGAGGCCTTTGGGCATCGTGCTCATCATATCCGAATCGACTACGGCAACCACGGGAATGTCGTGCACGTCCACGCAGACGAACTTGCGCTTCTTTTCCACGTCGGTTATGACGTAATTTATGGTAACTTCAGCCGCGGTGCCCGCCGTGGTGGGTACAGCGATTATAGGAACGCAGGGCTTTTTGGTGGGAGCAACTCCTTCCAAACTCCTCACATCCTCAAACTCGGGGTTGGCGATTATTATGCCTATCGCCTTGGCGGTATCCATTGAGGAGCCGCCGCCGATTGCGATTATATAGTCCGCTCCGCTCGCCTTGAAAGCCGCAACGCCCGTCTGCACGTTTTCGATCGTGGGATTGGGCTTTATGTCGGAATACAGTTCGTAATCGAGCTTGTTGTCTATTAGGACATTCAACACCTTATCCGTTACCCTGAACTTTACGAGATCGGGATCAGAGCATACAAAAGCTTTATGAAGGCCGCGCCTTGTAACTTCGCCGGGAATTTCCCGTATTGCTCCCGCGCCGTGGTAACTTGTTTCGTTTAAAACTATCCTGTTTGCCATAAAAATTATCTCCTGAGAATAGATTATTTAATTTTCCTGAATACTTAAAACAGGCTTTCCGTTCCGCTCCCTTAAGCGGTTGAACTCTTCAAGCACGCATTTTTCACGTTTTTTAGCCGCCTGCTCGGCATGAGCTGCCTTGCTTTCAAGCTCAGCTTTCCGTTCATCGCTCAATGCGGCATACCGGCGAGCCTTTTCCTCTTCGGCCGCAGCTTTTTTTGCCTCCACCGCAGCCTTTTTTGCCTCCGCCGCAGCCTGTTTTTGTGCAAGCTTAGCTTCGTATTCGGCTTCCTTTTCTTCATACGAAAGGCCTTTCTTTTCGCAATATTTTTTCAGCTCTGCCTTTCTTGCCTCTTCGGAATCTCTTTCGGCCTGTTCTTCTTCCAGCTTCATCCTTTCGGCGGGATCGACATACTCTATCCCTTCAGCCTCTGCCTTGGCCTTTTGGTCGATGACTATTGCACGCTTGTCAAGTCCGGAGAACTTTTCCACGCCCATAAATATAAATATTATGGCTATAACCAAATAGCACACAGTTTCGCCGCCAATAAATATCCACGTCATTGCCGTCTGTATTGCCTCGCCGGTGATATTATTAGCCGAATAACCTACCGCACTGAGCGTGACATTCAGCACGCCCGTTGCAATGCCGGTCATGCCGGCCATTATCGCGCCGTATATCGTCATGGTGAAACCGTCTGTACGGAAACCGTGCATCGCCTCCTGATGGTCAAGCACGTCGGCAAGAAGCGCGAGCGACAGATACATTGCAGGAGTTGAACCGAGAGCCTTAACGGCAAACGACACGCACACTACACCAAAGTTATCAGGGCTGATAAAGCCTATTGCTCCGCCTACCGCAGACAAAATGGCGCCGAAAAGTATCGCCTTGCCCTTACCTATCTTATTGGAAAGAGGCCATGCTATCACCATGCCGAGCGCCGTGGGAATGGCGCCTATTATTGCAAGCGTACCGGAGAAAGAGCCGCCTATGGCGGTTGAGTATGCTCCAGATTCATCGGGGAACATCGCCGAACAGAAGTATAACTGAGAAACGTTTTTGAGCATGCCGCCAAGCTGATAGAGGAAGAAGAACACTATCATTATCCACCAGAACTTATCTTTGAAGCATACCTTCACCTGCCTGGATAAGGGTTCAGCCTTCTTTTTCTCCACTATTGCGTTTGCAAACGATTCTTCCGTGACCCTCTCACGAGTGAAGAAATACTCTATGAGAACGCCTACAGCCGTTATTACCATCAAGGCGATAACGAACACCTTCCAATGGTTGAACGACGCCTCCATATCTATCTGCGCCACATTGTTTATTACTATCTGATTGCCTTCAGAGTCAAGCATGGGCACGAACAGCAGATTGAGGAAGAACGGAAGTATCATTGTCGTAAGCCCCATGGCCGCAAGCGCAGTTGCATTGGATATGGTGGCAAAAAGGGAACGATCTTTACTGTTCCTTGTTGAAAGGTTCACCAACCCCGCATGCGGAGTGTAGTAGAACGGATATGCTATTGCAAACCACAGGTTATAGCCTATGGCTATCATACTGAGCAACAATATCTGCTGCCCCTGCTCGCTCTCTCCGTTTGCGTACGGAGACGCTATAAACAATATTATGAGCGCCAACACAAAGAGCGGAACTGAAACGAGCAGCAACGGCCTTGCTTTGCCGGCTTTGGTACGGCTTCTGTCCATAAGTCTGCCGACCACTATGTTGCCGAGTATTACAAATATTACCGATATTACCGGCAGCCAATTGAAAAATTCCGACGCCCATGCCGTGATATTGAGTATATCCGACATATACCTATTGAAGTAATTTGACAGCACGGAGTTGGCTAAAAGCGCAAGCGTAGGCCCTATGAAATAACCGAGCACCCCTTCCGGAAACAGCTTTGCGTTAGCCGATTTTACCTTTGTTGACAGAAACGGATTATCGAACACCGACTTCTTTACGCCGGCTTGTTTTTCTGACATCATGCACCTCCAATATCATTTAAATTTGAATTTATATTTCAATTATTTAAGGTCAAGAAAATCCCTGCGGTAGTTCTTCACGCCGAAAAGTTCGAGAAGTTTGAGCATATCCTCGTCCTTTATGGTATTTACCCTAGGCAGGTGCGCGGTGAGCATATAGATCTGCGCAGCCTTTTCAACCGTTTCTATAAGCCCGAAGGTTTCGTCGAGCGTTTTGCCCGCACCGTATATGCCGTGCATTGCCCATACCACAAGGCGGAATTCCTTCATCTTATTTGCGGTGGCAACGCCTATCTCCGTGGTACCGCACAGCATCCACGGGAGCACGCCCACGCCCTCGGGGAACACGACTATGCACTCCGTGCACATCTCCCAAAGGCTGTGCGTGAACTTCTTTTCGTCGAGCTCGTGCACAAAATTCATTGCAAGCGTGTTGGTGGGATGCGAGTGCATTACCACCCTGTTTTCGGGGTCGACCGAGAGGCGTGCCATGTGGCTCATCATGTGTGCGGGGAACTCGCTCGTAGGCCTTCCGCCGTCTTTATAGCCCCACAACAGCTCGACTTCCTTGCCGCCCTTGCCTATGCGGACAATTCCTAAATTGGTTTCGGGGTCGTCCTCCACGTTTTTGAAGTACTTGCCCGTGCCCGTGACTATGAATATCTTGCCTTCAAGCGGGCTTGCGTCGAAGTCCACTTCGTTCACGCCCATCAAAGGGATAGTCCTTATGACCTTTTTGAGGTCGAGATATTCGGCAACTTCATCATTCTTTAAAAGGTAGCTGATGTTGCCGCCGTTGCGCTCATCCCAGCCCAGGCGGTACATATTTGATGCCGTTTTGCACATTTCCTTTAAAAAGGGCGCTGTAAATATATCTTTCATCTCTTATTTAAAACCTCGCTTTCATATTTTTTTATCTCGGCAAGGTAATCTTCCTTCAGACCCTCGCGGGAGAGATACTCTTTCCACACGGCGCCGAAGGGCATATCCTTTACCTCCTCCTGCGCAACCATGAGTTCGGTGAAGTTGCTTTCATCCTGAAGCTTCCTCAACTTGTCATGCGGAATTAACAGGGCATATAACAGAGCCTTTTCCATAGACCTCTGTCCCGTGACCCACGCAGACAATCTGTTTATGCTTGCGTCGAAGTAATCGAGCCCTATCATCACCTTATCCGTAGCATTATTGCGCACGATTTCCTTTGCGATTTCTTTGAGTTCGTCCTCGAAAAGCACTACGTGGTCGCTGTCCCAGCGAACGCCGCGCGTTACGTGCAATGCAAGTTTATCATAGAAAGCTAAGAGCGCGGGAATTTTATCCGATACATATTCGAGCGGGTGATAGTGGCCGTTATCTAAAAGGCAGCAGATGTCGTTCTTTGCCGCGTAATTCTGGTAAAACTCGTTTGAACCTACCGTGTAGCTTTCAACGCCTATGCCGAACACCTTGCTCTCTACAGCTACTACCACTTTGCTCCTGTCATATCCGCAGGCCAGGATCTTATCAAGGCTGTCCTTTAAACGGAGCCTGGGCGTCAGCCTGTCGGCGGGAACGTCCTTGAAGCCGTCGGGTATCCATATATTGACGAGGCAATGCGAACTGAATTCGTCTGCGAAGTATTCGGCTATTTTAAGGCAGGCTATGCAGTGGTCTACCCAAAACTTTCTTATATCTTCGTCGGGCGAAGATAGTGTAAGCCCGTCCTTTACTTTCTTATGACTGAACATCGTGGGATTGAAATCTATGCCGTCCAATCCCAGCTCCTTTGCAAAGTCCACCCAAGGGGCGAAGTGTTCGGGGCGGTAGGCGTTGCGGTCAACCTGTTCGCCGTTTAAAATTGCGTAGCTGGCGTGAAGATTTAATCTCTTTTTGCCGGGCATCAAAGAAAACGCCTTTTTTATGTCGGCTTTTAGTTCCTCGAAATTTCTCGCCCTGCCGGGATAATTGCCCGTCGTCTGTATGCCGCCCGAAAGCGAACCCCCTCCGTCCAGTCCTATTACATCGTCGCCCTGCCAGCAGTGAACTGATATAGGAATATCACTGAGCGCCTTAAGCGCCGCCTCGCAATCAATTCCCTGCACGGCGTATTCCTGTTTTGCCAAGTCGTAAGCTGTCATGCCTGCACCTCTTTTATGTCGAATGAATTTTTTATGATATTTCTCGCGGAGACGATATCTTTTATCTCGCCCGCGCTTATCATCTGCATTGCTATATTGCCGGTGGCCGTAGCCTCTACCGGGCCAGTCACTATTATTTTACCTGTCGCCGCAGCTGTTAACTCGTTCAAAAGTCCGTCTCTGCTGCCGCCGCCTATTATATTTATGGTATTATACCTTTCGCCAGTATTGGCCTCCAGCTCATCCACCGCCAGCTTATAGCTGAGGGCAAGACTGTCGTATACCGTGCGCACCAGCGACGCCGTATCGAGAGTTTTACCCACGGCGGCGTTGATTTCGGCCATCATGCTCTGCGGGGCTAAAAAGCGGTTGTCGTTTACGTCGACGATATACTTCCTCTCCCTGCCTCGCGCAAGCGATATGAGTTCGGGGAAAGTGACGTTCCCCAGCTCGCGTCGAACGCTCTGAAGCATCCAAAGGCCCATGATATTTTTCTGATAGCGGAAACCGAAGTTAATGCTGCCTTCGTTGGAGTAGTTGGAAAGACGGCTGTTTTTATCGGTATTCGCCGCCGGCTGTTCGCAGCCTAAGAGCGACCATGTGCCCGAAGATATGTATGCCTGTCCGAACTCGATCGGAGCGGCAAGAACTGCCGAAGCCGTATCGTGCGTGGCGGGCAGAACTACCGTTGAATTATAGCCCACAACATCACGCACTTCGCCTTTCAGCCCGCCCACGACGGTACCCGGCTGTGAGAGCTCGCCGAACAAATCGCAGTTATATCCCAGCGCTTCAAGTATATTCCTGTCCCATTCGTGCGTGACCGCGTTCACCAGGCCGGTGGAAGTCGCGTTGGTGTATTCCTGCCGCATTACGCCCGTCAGTCTGTAGTTCAGATAGTCGGGCAACATCAGAAAGTTGCGCGCATTTTGAAGTTTGCCGCCGATCTTGTCTGAATACAGCTGATATATCGTGTTGAATGGCTGGAACTGTATGCCCGTCCTTTTATACAGCTTTTCAAACGGGAAAGCGGCATGCACCGCGGGTATGACTTCTTCGGTGCGGCCGTCGCGATAGCAGTACACATCGTCTAAAATGGCGCCCTTATTATCCAGGAGAGCATAATCGACCGCCCAGGTATCTATGCCGATATATCGCGGCTTATAACCCATCTCCCCCGCAGCCTTAATGCCGTTCAAAACCTCAGAAAAGAGTCTTTCCGCATCCCAAAAGAGGCTGCCTGCGCGCATTTTTGCGCCGTTTGCAAAGCGGTATACCTCTTTTAACATGATTTTACCGTCCTCGAGCCAGCCGACAATGTGCCTGCCGGACGAAGCGCCGATATCTATTGCAAGGTAATATGTTTTCATAGATTGCAACTGTATGTATATTCTCCGCTGCCCGCAGTATGTTCGGTGCCGTCGGGCAACACTACCGTACACTGCGTCGAAACAGGCACGGATATCGTAAGTCTGAAAATATTATCCTCTATCTTCCAACTGCTTGCTATCTCGCCGTATGGGGTGACCGTGCGTCCCTCGGCGGAGGTCAGCCCGCCGCCGACGAGCGGAGCTATTTTAAACTTTTTGTAACCTGCCTCTACCGGATCGATGCCGGCTATGCGCCTGTACAAAAATTCACCGACCGCGCCGCTTGCATAGTGGTTGAACGATACCATGCCGCCCGTACCGTCGTTTTCGCCGAAGTTGGACGAGCCGTCCTCCTTGAGCGCGTCCCAGCGCTCCCATATGGTGGTGCCGCCCGCCTTTACCTCGTACAGCCACGAGGGACACTTCTCGTTCATCAGCATTTTAAACGCTGTTTCCTTGCAGCCGTTATCGGCGAGGGCAAAGAGTATGAACGGCGTGCCGGGGAAGCCCGTGCCTATACAATAATCGTTCTCCTTTACAAGCTTTTCCAGATTTTCCGCCGCTTTTCGGCGCTGCCCTTCGGGGAACATGCCGAATGCAAGCGGAAGCACATACGCAGTCTGGAATTGGTTTTTCAGCTTGCCGTTGCCGTCGGTAAATACCGAAACATACGCGTCGGCAACCTTTTTCGAGAGAACGGAGTATTTCTTTTCGTCATCGCTCTTTCCGAGCATTCCCGCTATTTTTGCCAGCATGCCGCTCGTCCTTGCGAGGCTCGCGGTGGCAGTCCACTTGCTGCGCTTCTGCCAGTCGCTCATCTTAGGCACGCCCGGAGCTATCCAGTCGCCGAAGTGAAGTACCGCAGGGGTGTGCCAGATATATCTGCCCTTGCCTATTCCGAAGCCTGCCCAGAAACGGCACGCATCGACGTATTTTTTCATGGTGGGATACATCTTTTCAAGCAGCTTTTTATCGCCGCGGGAAAGATACTGCGCCCAAGGCACGAATATGCACGCGTCGCCCCAGAAATCCATTGCCATGACCGGCATGGTCGCGGGGAAGCCGTAGCCCTGCACGGGCACGGTGTTGGGTATGCCGCCCGTTTTGAGCTGTTCGTCCTTTAAATCAAAGAGCCACTTTTCGATAAAGCGCGACATATCCATATTGAAGCATGCCGTAGGGGCAAATACGTTTATGTCGCCGGTCCAGCCCATGCGCTCGTCACGCTGGGGGCAATCGGTCGGGATATCCACGAAATTCGACTTGGTGCTCCACATTATGTTTGACTGAAGTTTGTTTATGCGCTCGTCAGAGCATGAGAAGCTGCCGCAGATATCCATGTCAGAATAGAGTGCGCGCGCCGTTAAGATCAGGTCGCCCTCATCTATTCCCTTCACGCCCACATATCTGAAACCCATGTATGTAAATTCGGGAGAATAGTTCTGCGCGCCGTCGCGGCAGATATATGTGGCGGTAGCCTTCGCCGAGCGCAGCAGCTGCGTGGCGAGGGAGCCGTCGGAGTTGAGTATTTCGGCATGACGGAAAACTATCCTCTGCCCCTTTTTGCCGTTTATACGCGCACAGACGACGCCCGCAAAGTTCTGACCGAAGTCGTAGATGAGTTCATCGCCGCGCTTTACGCAGGAAATCGGCTTCAGCTCCTCGTGCGCGCGCACGGGCGAGCCGATCTCGGCAATTATTTCCGGATGGACTTTGAGCCGCTCGGGGACGGCCTTGCGCCATCTGTTGCTGCCGATATCCGAGGAAGCGTCGTAAGTTTCCCCGTCGTAAAAATCAGCCATAAGATAGTTGCCGCCTATGGTCACTTCCCAGCTTTCGTCGGTGCCGATAACCTCCTTTTCGCCGTTCTCATACTCCAGCCTTATTTCGGCGAGCAGAGCCTGGCGGTCGGCCGATATGCGGTTTTTGCGCGTGAACACGAACGAACCGACAGCCCAGCCGCCGGCAACGGTGAACAGGATCTCATCGTCGCCGCGGAGCATATCGGTTATATCGTAAGCCTGATATTGCAATGTATGTTTATACGAGGTGAAACCGGGCGCAAAATATCTGTCGCCTGCCTTTACCCCGTTTATTTCCAATTTATATACGCCCATAGCCGTGGCATAAACTACGGCGCGGACAATTTTGTTTTTTGTTTTAAGCTGTTTGCGAAAACTCATGGGCACGGGCGAAACTTTCTTTTCGGTAAAGTTATAAGCGCCGTCCGTTATCCACTTCGCCTGCCAGGGCGCACCCATGCGGCCCGTTTCAAACTCAAGGTCGGCATAGGCGGTTTCGCCGAAGTTATCTTTTGCCGCGAGGTGCGCGGCATACTTTGTGAAGGGCTTCAGCTTTGCGCCGGAATAGGGCACGAGCACCTGCTCTTTGGTTTCGCCCGCCCAGCCGTTTACGCTCAGTTTTGCGCTTTCGAGCTGCACGCCCTGCCTGCCTGATGCAAGCGCGAATGAAAAGCGCGGCGCGGGGTTATCGGTAACGCACCCCCTTTCCATATGTTCAACAGTGAATCTTGCTATACGCATAACGCCCTCCGCTACTCTTAAGAATAATTATAATATATGTCCGGTAAAAATTCAAAACTTTTGCGGTATTCCGCTCATTAAAAAAATTGAGGCGCGGACGGCACGAAATGCCGTCCGCGCCCAGACTTAAGGAGAAAATGATGAAGAAATTTGTTCTGATTTTTGTTCGGGGGCAGATCGCCCCCATTAAAGCGACCTGCCCCGAACCTAGCCGAGTCTGAATGTCCTTAAAAACGTCTTAACTGATCGGCTAACTAATAAGGAGGGTTACGCCACCGCTTCCTTTTTACGCATTCCGAAGAATGCCGCAACAATTGCCGCAACGGCGGCGATGACGAAGAATACCAATCCTGTGATGACCTGCTGGCCCACCGCTGTGGCTTCGGGATAGATCACCAGCTCTTCATTTGAGAAGAAGGTCCAGCCGAGGCCTGTGAAGGAGCCGTACAGGAAATTCAATACTGCAACTATGATGAGCGCGGGAGCAACTATTCTTAAAGCGCCGCCTATCCAGCCGCACACCTTGCCAACTGTGCCGGAGAGGTTGAGTTCGCCCAAAACTATTGCGAGTGCAAGGAATACGAGGGCGAGAGAGCCGCATACGGGCACGAGCTGCGTCATTGCGATGTCGGAGGTGCGCGCCATGTCATAGAACATTTCGCTGCCGCTGGCTATAGTGAGATCTGTACCTGCGCTGAGAGCCGCGCCGTAGATTATGAGCGCTATAAGCGCGAGTACGAGAGCTCCCAAAGATATCCAGGTGCCTGCGCCCTGTTTTTTAATGAGGTTCATATTACTTATCCTCCTTTGAAGGAATTACTTCAGAAGCTATCCAGGCAAGGCCTGCAAGACCGGTGAGTACGCCGAATACAACTTCGAGCGAGATGAAGATATACTCCCAATCTGCCGTCTCAATAGTGCCTACAGGATCATGATGTTCGATTTCGTAACCGGGAACGATGATATCTTCGCCTTCGCTCCAAACACGCTCAACATAGAGGCCGGAGCCGCTGCGTGCGATAGTGAAGAGCACATAGAGCGCCGTATCGCGTGCCTGCTCGGCAAATACGGGATCCTTTCTTGCGTCGCCGAGGGTGATGTAGCTCCAGCGCTCGCTTACGATAGCGTCGTCGGCAGAGCTTTCGTTGCCGTTGGCGTCAACCATGTAGAAGGGGTTGGTGCCGAAGCCTGCATACTGGTTTACGGATGCCATTATGAGCGCGCCCATTTCGTGATAGCCTGCGCCCTGGCCCATATCGGTGGTGATGATGCCTGTGAAGCCCCATTCACCGCGCATTATATTGTTGATATAACCAACGCTGTTAGTTACGTTCGTTGCGCCTATACGTGCGAACGACATCATTACGCCCGTGCCGTTGCCTTCGTCAACGCGGAGAGCGCCTTCATAGCAACGGGTATCGGTTTCGCGGACCTTCTGTTCCGTCATGTAGCACGCAACGCCCTGACGGTTAAGTTCCTGATCGTTGAAGCCCATGTGCTTGGGACCGCAGATAGCGCCCTTTTCGACCGCGCCGCGGAGCTGGCCTTCGCCTATGCGGTTGGTGAGCATGGGATCTTCCGACATATACTCTGAGTTACGGCCGTTGTATGCGTGCCTGTGCTGGTTGAGACCTGCGCCCCAAACAGTTACTGCGTTTGTGGAATATTCGCTGGGGCTCTCCGTCTCCTGGAGCCAGAGGCCGCCCTCGCCCTCCATGAGGCCCCACTCATATGCAAAGTCTGGGTTGAAGCTTGCGCCGAGGAGGGTATTGGAAGCCACGTTGAGCTTCATCGTTTCGCCGTTTGAAAGTTTGAGAGTCTGCTGGTAGCCGGAAACGCTTTCAGACTGAACGCTGCCGGGGTTGCCTATTCCGGGGAAAGTCTGGGTGGAATGTCCGCCCTGGGGAGTTGCTGCTATAGCCGTGCCGAGAGGGATGGCTGCAGCAACTGCCTGCCACTCTTCGGAGTTGATATCATTGAATGCGTCGGGATCTCTCGTCGCAAAGGACATTATCCACTGCCATACGGTCGAGTATGTGCCGTTTGCAACCTCTTCGGGAAGAACGGGGTCAACGCTTACCCACTCTGACTCGTTGCTTGAAGGAGTTACGTTGCACTGTGCGCTGATGAGTTCTGTGAGCCACTCGGTCTCCTTATCGGCGCCGGAGATGGTGAACTGCTCTTCGGGAGCTATGCCGCTGTCGTTGGTGTAGTCGGTATAGTTCTTGGGGAAGGTGCCCTCCCAGTCGCTGCGCGAAAGATATGTTACGGCTTCTTCGCCGAGGAAGTAGTTGATGTCGGCGTTCTCCATCTGGTTACGCACCTCGACGCCGTTGGAAACGGAGAACGTTTCCTCGTCGAATGCGGCGAGATTCCATGTTTCTACTTCGCCTATCTCGGTGGTGCCGTCGGTATCGTGTCCGAGATAATCGATGACGTTGTTTACGGCTGCATGGGAACCGGAAGCCGCGGTGAAGATATAGTCGCCCGCATCCATAATATAGGTGCCCTCGCCGTTCAAAGCGGTGGAATCCCAGCTTGCAAGATATCTGGTGGGAACGGTTATGGTCACATCCTCGCTTTCGCCTGCGGCAACCTCTACCTTTGCGGAGTTGAGGAAGTCTACGGCCGATTTTTCAACCTTGTTCTCTATATCGTATTCAGTGTAGGGCCTGCTGACATAGAGCTGGGTGAGGAAGTAGCCGTCTTCATCGCCCTCGTTGGTCACCCTTATTGTGGCGGTAACGTTGCCCGTCTCTGAATTATCGACCTCTACGGAGGTTATCTCCTGCGTGTAGGGGATGTAAGAAAGGCTCTGGCCGAAGGGGAATACAACCTCGTTTGCGTAGTTCCATGCCTGGCCTGCCTGGGAAGAACCTACGGTAGCCGTGGCGTTGGTGCCGTCGGGATCTACGATCGAGTCGAAATAACGGGTCTCGTAATACTTGTAGCCGACATAGATGCCCTCTGCCTCAACTATGTAGTTATCGGCGAGATAGTTTGTCGTATTCCTGCCGAGAGGATCGTTGAATGAAGTTATTGTATTAAGATCGGAATACTGCTGCTGGCCCATGTTGATAGACGCGGGCGTGAAGCTGTTGTCGTATACGTATGTATCGGTGAGGCCGCCGGTGGCGTTCACTTCGCCGGCAAGCACGTTGGCAATGCCCTGATACTGATAGTCGTTGGGTATGCCGCAGAAGCCGATGGCGTCGACCTCGTACCGGCCGCCCTCTTCAACGAGGTCGCCGAGTTCCATTGCGTTCGCCGAAACGATGAGCACAACTACCTTTGCGCACTTCTCTTTAGCCAGCTCAACGAGCCTGAGTTCGTCGGGAGAGAGTGCAAGAGGATCTTCGGCATTGGTAGCCGCGTCCACCTTATAATTGTTGCCCTCGCCGCCGCCGCGTCCGAGAACTACGATGCCGGTAGTGGTGTTTTTATCTATAGTCCAGCCGTTCGTTACCGTTTCGCCGGGAGCAACCTCGGGAATGGTATATTCATAAGTTTCCCAAGGAGTTGCCGAACCGCCGCCCCAGCCGCCGCCGCGCGAGGGGCCTGCCATGGCGCCCGTGAACTGGTCGGCAGTTACGGTGTTGTTTACGGTAATTCCGCCGATATTATCGAACGCGTCCTTGAGAGTGATCTGGGCGTACCTGTCGGTCTCGCTGGGCGTTGAAGGCCCGCCCCAGCTGGAGTTCCAGCCGTTGCCCGCAACTACGCCGGTATGGCCGCTGGGCATGTTGTATGCGTTCCAGCCGAAGAGCGCCACGTTGCTGCCCGCCGCCGACTTATTGAGGGGAAGCGCATCGTTATCGTTCTTCAGGAGCGCGAAGCCCTCTTCGCCCTGCCTTATGGCGTGCGCACGAAGAGCCTCTGCATACGCATCGACAGTATCATGATCCATCTGATGCGGTCTGCCGGGAAGATTTACCCATCCGGGTTCCCCCTCGATAACGGTGTCTTCAACCTTCTCTACCCAATCATCATAGATCGTACGGTCGTTTATTCCGAAGAATCCGTCGACCCAGCCGATGGCCAGATCGGACTTTGCAACTCCGTAGGCCACCGTAGAGAGGGTGAGGAGCGCAGCTGCCGTTGCGGCTACGCCGCGAAGCAGTTGCTTATGCTTTTGGAGTTTCATTTAGTCTTTTCCCTCCTATTACGGAAATTTTTTTATAACCCGCAGCTATTGTTTGCGCTGCGCAATTACCGATTTTGTCAAAATATGTAAAATACTTTCAAAGCAACTTCAGCATATACCGCTTGCTCAGATTTGTCAATATATTTGCCTGATTTGATCATAAACTTGACAAACGAGCAATATGAATGTATAATTCAATCAAAATCAATCAGAGGTGAGCAATAGTGTCAAATAATGAAAGATTTTCACAAATTATTGCATATCTTAAGACTCATCGCTCGGCAAGCGTGGAAGAACTTGCCGAACTGCTTTATGTCAGCGCAGCCACGGTGCGGCGAGATCTCAACGAGCTGCAAAAGCGCGGACAAGTCGAACGCTCGCACGGCGGAGCCATACTTATGGAGGGCGCCGACGAAATTTCGATCTTTATAAGACAGGTGAAGAATGCGCGCGAAAAAGAGGAAGCCGCGTCTGTCGCGCTTAAACATATGCCCGACTTTCAGACGGTGTTCATAGACAACTCCTCCACCTGTCTGGCACTTGCGGAGCGAATGAACCTTGCGCACAAGACGGTGGTAACAAACGGCCTGCAGATAGCGATGCGGATATCACGCCACGACGACGTAAACCTCATCATGCCGGGCGGAGAAGTCAGATTCAATACCGCGGCGGTATTGGGAAGCATGGCGGCAAACAATCTCGGAAACTTCAACTTCGATCTTGCGATAACCTCATGTTCGGCAGTGAACGCCGAAGGCGCATACGAGCTGTCGCTTGAATCTATGCAGATAAAAAGAACGGCACTCACAAAGAGCAGGAAACGGATACTCATCTTCGACAATACCAAGGTGAACACCTCCGCCACTTTCAAAACGGCGTCTTTGGACAACTATGACTACATATTCAGCAACGCCGGCGACGCGCTGTTAAAATCGATAAATCCCGACGGAACAAAAAATATTTTAAACAGATAAGCCGCAACGGCAGAACAGGAGACAAAAAATGATACTGAATACAGGAGCGCGCACCGACACCATACAATATTTTACCCCATGGCTGTTGAAGAGATTTGAAGAAGGTTATGTATATACGCGAAACCCGCTGTTTCCAAATAAAGTTACGCGCTACGAACTTTCGCCCGATAAAATCGACGTCGTAATGTTTTGCTCAAAGAACTATGCTCCCATTCTGCCGCGGCTGGATGAGATAACGGACAGATACCGCACCTATTTCCATTACACGATCACGGCATACGGCAAAGACATAGAACCCGGAGTCCCTTCTATCGACGACAGCATAGCAACCCTGATCGAACTTGAACATATTGCAGGCAAAAACAGGATAGCGTGGCGGTATGACCCGGTGCTGCTCACCGAAGATTACACTATCGGACGGCACCTGGAAACATTTGCCTATATGGCAGAAAAACTTTCTCCGCACATAGACAGATGCATTTTCAGCTTTGTAGAGATGTATAAAAAACTGGAAGCAAACATGCCTGAAATCATACCCATGACGGCAGCCGACAGGGATATGATCGCAAAAGGCATGGGCGGTATCGCTGCAAAGTACGGCATGCGGATCCAGACCTGCGGCACGAACGGCGACTTTTCCCGCTACGGCATACGCCCTTCGGGCTGCGCCACGCTGGAAATTTTCGGCAAAGCCAACAACTGCGAATTCAGGGATATAAAACACAGAGGGCTGCGCGAAGGATGCCATTGCATAGAGAGCCGCGACATCGGAGTATACGACACCTGCCTGAACGGCTGCAAATACTGCTATGCCAACAAAAGTCCGCAAAAAGCGCGGGAAAATTTTAAACTGCATGACCCTGACTCCCCCTTACTTTTGGGACATCTGAAAGAAGGCGGCGTACTGACTGACGGCAATCAGCGAAGTTTTTTAAAATCAGACAGCCGTCAGAGCTCCGTATTCGATAGCGGCAATTGAATTTGAATACCGCTTGCCGCCAAAAAACAATTGACTGAATTGAAAAGTCTGTTTGAACGACACCAAATGCAGAAAAAACATAGAGGAATAAACTATGCAATGCCCTAACGTCACCGAATGTATGTGCCCTAAATCGACTTGCCCCAACCACGGAATGTGCTGTGACTGCGTTACAAAACACCGTCTGACCGACAGCCTGCCCTACTGCCTGTTCCCCGACAACGGCGGGGACAAGTCCAACGAAAACCACTACCGCGTATTAAAAAAGCGCTTTGAAGGAGATGGCAAGTAAATGGAATACACCTTAGAACAAAAATACGAACTGATAAAGCAGGCGGCGCTTAAAGCAACTTCAAAAAATCCCGTTGAAATAGCACGGGAAATTATGAGGAACGACTTTGTAAACATACACGGCCCCGAACACCACTTTTTGGACGGCGCCGCCTTTATTATGGCATACAAAAACGCAGGCGGGCAGATTGACGCCGAGGCCTCCCTTGCAGAGCTTGCAAAGCGCACGATTAAAATGCCTGGCGCAATGTGCGGATACTGGGGAATATGCGGTTCTGTCGCCTCGGTTGGTGCGGCACTCTCGGTAATTCACGGCACCAGCCCTTTGAGCACCGACGAGTTTTACAAGGACAATATGCGTTTCACCTCCTCCGTTATAGCTAAAATGAGCGAGATAGGCGGGGCGAGGTGCTGTAAGCGCAACGCCTTCCTCTCCCTCTCTTACGGCGCGCAATTCGTAAAGGACAGGTACGGCATAGAGATGGAATGCGAAAACATTGTCTGCGACTTTTACCCGGGAAATGCGCAATGTCTCGGCACAAAGTGTCCTTTTCGCCGTTAATTTATGATCAAACAAAAAAAAACAGGTTAATCAGACCTGTTTTTTATTTGTGAAACAAATATCCGCCGGGAGTCCCCTCCCGGCGGATATTTGCAACAGCCGTACCGGCTGTTTAAATTTTAGGCTGGCGGTAAATATACATGCCAAGCTTCATGCTTTCTATCGCCTCGGTACCCTTATACTGAATGGATACCATTTCGGAACTGTTTGCGGCAATATTGATATTGTACGTCACAGTTTTGATTTCGCCCGGCTTGAGCGTTATAACTTCTGACGACCCTGCATTATCATAATCGCCGCTGGAAGTGCTTATATGAATCTGCACGGTTATATCCTTATCGCCGAGATTCTGAATAGTGAGAGTATCTGTATACTCGCCCGCGACGGTGTTATGATTGATCTGCTGCATGAATATTGCATCTGGCGCGATAGTATCGAGGAATCTTTCAGGATTTTCGGGATCGCTGCCGTCGCCCGTAGTATATCCGCGCAGGTCATAGACAGCTGCCTGATCGCCGTAAATTTCACCGATAGAAGCGCTTATATCAAGCGAACTGCTGTCGAACTTCGTACGCAGTGCGCTGAATTCGCCGTTTGTGGGAGCCATCTGGCTCTTGTCGCGCCTTATGCCGTGAGGGTTGGCATCCACAATATCTTCTTCAAACGGCGCCATCGCTACCTTGCCGTTGGAGGAAGACCATACGACCTGAGTTCCCTTAAAGCTAATGGTCACATCGCCGTCGGGAATAGTATAGGTATCCGTATTTGTAAGTTCAGTCTTGATGCCTCCGCCGAATATGCTGTAGATAATCTTATGGCCGGGCTTGAGCTCGCCTGAGTACTGAATATCGGAGAGATTGAGCTCGTCATTCCACAGCATCTGCTTGCTTGTCGCTCCGCCTTCAAAGCTGATGCCTTCGCCCACAAGCGTTACCGTATGCATATGATCAGCCTTATCTTCCAGCCAGGGCTCGAGCGAAAGCTCTTTATTGGGCATGACAAACTTGGAAGGATACTTCTGAGAGGTATCGCTTACGTCCTGCCAGCCGCAGAATATCTGGTCTTTGTCGAGAGTGCCGGTAAATTCAAGCTCAACAAGTTCGCCGGCATCGATATCCGCCGAGGTTGCGCCCTCTTCAGTAGTTATCGTACTGTCGGTAACGGTGAGCTTGTGCGCCTGAGGTTCGGAATGATCGGATATATACGCATACATACCCACTTTAAGTTCGCTCACCGAATTGAGAAGTTCAAGCGAAGTAAGTATGTTGCCGTTCGTCCAGTCGGAGAAACTTACGAACAACTGTCCAACTTCGTTGGGTTCAAGATGAACGGGCGCAGACGCTTTATCCGAAGGCAGATAGGAGCTTGAGCTGTTGGTCTGATAAACCCTTACATCTATAGCCTCGTCGCCGAAATTCTGAACGGTATACGTAACGCCGTAAGCCTGCGTTTCCACCACCTGATATTTGCTGAGGAACAGCGTATGCCAGCCTGCGGGAACAACCTGTTCGGGATCTGCAATCTCGGCAGTACCTCCCATAATGTGGAAGTATGTACCAATTTCGTTATTTACCGAAAGATTGGTGAGCGTATCCTTACAGATAAATGCATTATCCGAGGTCTGCGGAGAACTTGTACGCTGTTCCCACGCAAAGCCGGACACCTTGCCGAATGTAGGCTCTTCGCCGTCAGCAACAGTCTGAGAAGCATAAGATTCGCTCGGGACGTCGAACACAGGCTGAATGGTCGTATCCTTTCTGAGTGCCATAAAATCTGCCCCCGAATAGAAATCTCCGTAAAGACCGACGTTATCGGGATCATCTGCCGGCCAACCGCTTAGAACCCTGCCTTCGGGTACGGTCACATTTATATCCTCGCCGAATACAAGTTTTGTTCCGCTGTCCACTGTTTTTGAAGTTGAACCGTCAGCAAACGTGGCGCCGCCCTTTAATGTGAGCGTCCTTTCCACCGGCTTTCTGTCGTGCCTGTTAGGGTCGTTTTCAAAGTCGTTTTCAGGCCGCTTGGTTATGCCGAAAATATCGCCGGGCTCATCACCGCCGGGAGTGTCGCCGCCGGGATTATCTGTGCACGCCGCGAATGAAGCCGCAATCGAAGCAGCCAATACAGAAGAAACCAATATTTTTAAAAACTTATTCATTTTTGTTTACCTCTGCAGAAAAATTCTTTCCTGTTGAGGAAGAGCGAAGCGCCAAACGCAACAACGCTGATTCCGAACAATATGCCTATGGCAATCTCTGCGCCGTTGAGTAACTTTATCCAGGGAGGAGTTACCGTATAAACTTTATCGCTTGCGGCGATGCCGTTCATTGCATTGCTGTGAACTACGGTGTACAGTATTCTGTGCGCGCTTTCACGCATCGCCTGAGCAAAGTTACCGTATTCGCCCGTACCGCCTTCAGAAACAGGTCTTGCAAAATCGAAAGCGTCGTCGTTTACGCCGCCGTCGGGAAGGTCGTTGCCGTAGAATACAGACAGAGCAAAGTTAGCGCCCATTGCCGAAGTGGTATCTGTAACGACAATGCCGGTCATGCCGAATTCATCGCGCAAAACGGTATTGAAGAAGCCCTGAACGCCCGTTCCGAGCATACCTATTGAGTTGAGACCGCCCATTACGCCCTGCGCGCCGTAATCGGAGATTGCTATTTCATAAGAACGAAGGTAAAAGTATGCTCTGCTCGTTTGCCCAGGTAAAGCCGCCGCAGCGGTATGTCTCCTGATCATTGAGCACGCAATGCTTGAGGTATACATATGCGCCGCGCGTCGCCATGCCCTTCGTTGTCTCGCCGGCGATCACACCCATGAGAACGGGATCTTCGGAGTAATATTCAAAGTTACGTCCGCCGTATGCCGAACGGTGCGTGTTAAGTCCCATGCCGTACAGTCCGGACATGCCTGACCACAGCATATCTTCGCCCCACTGGCAACCGTAATAATAAGCAAGCTCCTTATTGAATGTAGAAGCAACTATACCGTTGCAAGGATATACTACGGGACTTTCGTTTTTCATAGGGTCGTTGAGTCGGGTGGCAAGGCCGTTTTCGCCGACGCTGTAACTCTGGTTGGGGCCGTTGCCGCCGTTATGGTCAACTACCTCGGGCTTGGATACGCTGTCGATCGCCCTGCTCATGCGCTGGCCGTAGGAAAGAAGATTTACGAGGTCGTCCCAAGTAAGCTGGTCGAGCAGCGCGTCCCACATGGGATCGTCATAAGGTATCCACTCATCGTTAGTGGGATCGCCGTCGTCCACCTCCTCCGTCTTTGCGCGAAGCATTGCCAGAGTATATGCCGTTGAAGTAGAACCGAAAGTAGGATACTCGCCGCCCTTGGCTTCTTCGGGAAGAAGAGTGGGCTGGGCGCTTGTTGAGCCTGTGCCGCCCCAGCTCTTGTTGAGGTCAACAGCCATCTGCTCGGTGGGCTTTACCACCACGCGGTCGTAAGTGCGCGTGTTATCTTCGTTCAAACCATATTTGACTGTGCCTTCCCAGTCGCTGCGGCTGATATATTCGACCTCGGTTTCGCTGCCCTCATACAAATTGAGATCGGCATTATCGAACTGGTTTGTAACGGTTTTTCCTGTTGCAACAGAAGTTTTATAGGTTTCAGCGTCCCTTGTCTTTTCTTCACTGTAAACCATGGACGTATCGCCGTCGGCATCCATTGCCTCGCTATTTTCAGTCGTCTTTCCCTTGGCGGCAAGGATACTGTTTACCGCCGCATGAGAGTCCTTTGCTACCGTTAAATAATAAGTACCTTCATCTACAACATAGCCCCTGGCGTCGTATGCATCATATGAAGCAAAATCTCTGCCGTCGACTTCCATTGTTACAGTCGCAGAAGCACCCGGATCCAGAAGAGGCGTCTTTCCGAAGTCTACAAGCTCTACGGAGGCCTTTTCCACGCCGCCGCTTATGTAGGGTTTCTGAAGATAGAGCTGAACGGCCTCTTTGCCGGCAACGTCGCCGGTATTGGTGACGGTAACTTCAACTACATATTTATCGTCTTTGAGATTCCTGTCGCTTTCCTTAGGTACAGGCGTAACTTTGAGATCGGAATATTCAAATGTCGTATACGAAAGGCCGAAGCCGAAAGGATAGGAGATAGCGTCGCTATAAACAAAGTCGCCCGCATTTCCCTGGGAATAAATAACCTAAAACGAACTTTTCGAATTAAACCCTAAACTAAACAAGCACTCCCCCATATATCTTATGCACATTATCAAAAGCATCATAGCAATCTATATTATAATTCGTATCTTGAAAAGCTGAGAAGGATATTATTCCGCCCAATTTGGGGTTTTTCTTTTGTCATATAGTCGAGGATCGTCTTTTTCTGCACACTTTAGATTTTCAAGTGACTTTTTAGCCAATTTTACGAATTCATCGCAAAAAGTATCACCATACATATTCCTGATATAACAGTTTCCAACCGTTTGTTTGATCCCTCTAATCAAGCAAATGCGTTTCACATCGCTGATTACACTATGGTAGAATGCTCTATCATAATGGCGCAGAATATACAAAGTGCCCAGCTCGAGATAATGATCGTATCCATTGTATACGATTTTCTCAGCTATATCTTTGCGGTGGTCCTTATATGCATATTCTAAGGCAAGAGATTCGTAGAAAATACTGTGGTAGAGAACGCGCTTAATTTCAAGCTCATCAGTATTTTCGCATAGGTACTTTCCTATCACCGTCATATCTTTTTTAACCTGTTTATGATTAGATAGTACCAACTCTTGATAGATATTGTACCAATGCTTATGCTCCTTTCCACTGACAAAATCAAGATATTTTTCAAGAATCTTTCCACCCTTTTCAATGCAAAAAGCGAATAATCTCATATCCGTGATGGCGGGACAGAAACGATGAAATAGACGTTTTTTCTCATGTTCTGTTGGGAAAGCATCTCCTTCAAGCAGAGCTTCTAACATACGATATAGCAATACATCTGCGTGCAAATTGATTTCTTGTTCTTCCCAAAAAGAATGTTTTTCATGTTCTTCCGACTCATATGCGAAAACCTTTAAATTATGTGCGGTTTTTTCTGCTATATCAGCTGTTTGAATTGCGGCAAGTAGCGTATATTTGTTTGGTATTTTTTCAACAAATTTGAAAGTAAATCGAGATGTCATTTCCATTAAATCCTGATTTTCATCCCAAATTATTTGAAAACGAATCTTGGCTTCCGTTGGATTTTTACCTATGTAATGATACGCATTGACAAAATCGCCATGAATCTTTTTAGCACCAAAAGTAATTGCTTCTTGTATGGTCACAATCATTCCGGCATAAATACCACTTACAACTTTTTCGTAGTTGCTATTATAGGAGAATATCTCGGGGCGTCCGGAATGATCTGTTTCTGCCAGATAATCTCGGCATAGTGAAACAACGGTGTAGAAAGTATGATGTGTGATTTTTGTCGCATCTCTTGCGAAAACCAACCCAGACTTCGACAGAAATTCTTTACTTTCTATGTTGATGTTAGGATGAATTTTCATAAATACAATACGCATCATCTGACCATTGATTTCATCTAGAACCTTCTCCATCTTGCTTCGCATATCCTGGTTTGAAATCCTTTGCATAATTTCCAATGTCTTTTGATTGGCTTTTTGTAAATAACACAAACGCTCGTCCAGGCAGCAAGCATCACTGAGTCCAAGTTGAAGTTCAATAAATCGAATTTGATCCAAAGAAATCACGTCATCGCTCATCCGATAGTGCGCGTAACCTGCTTTCAAAGCATTTTCAAGATAGTCTTTCTCCTTGTAATGCTCATCTATGATATTGTAGTATCTTGCCAACACCAAATTGCCTTCCATCAGCAAGCCAATGTATCTTGCCAACACCATACATCGCTCGTTTTGTATAAAGTTATCAACGGCTTTTTCGCAAAAAGCAACCACCTCAAGCAATTCCGGCAGTATGTTATGACAATATGTTGATAGGTTTTCTTGATTGTCCCACCCCATTCTTTTTTTAGTGTAGAAATCTGACATAAGCATATTGTATTTGTCCACAATATGCGAGCATTTTTGATACTCAAGCAAATCAAGTTTGTTTGTGCTTGGATGTATTTCATTGCTTATAGTTTGGATTGCGAGATCATAAAGCTTACTCGCGTCACGCCATTTATGCATCACTGCTGCAATGGTCGCATTTTTCTCATATGCATATCCGAGATCACTTAGAATAAAATCTCTGTGCTTATATGACTCGTCAAGACTTTCAAAAAACTCGGAGCAGTACTTCAAGAAATCACCGAAATATTGACATCTGTTTTCAAAATCTGACGTAGTCAAACCACATTTTTCGGCAATCATGTAAATAGTTCTGTTATATTCACTGCCGCACGCCGCTTCATTTTTGTGTTTTTTCATAAGGCAGTAAAGCAGCTCTAATATTTGAATTTCAGAATCTTTTCTGCCATAAGCTGCCTTATTTATAATATGATATATATCACCGTTGTACTCAGAGGCAAGTATATTAAGATCTTCCGGCCCTTGGGCAGCAGCAAATTTCGCCAACTTGTTAAGAAGATTGATAAACATATCACGCTTGTCCCTCGACAAAAAAATCGGCTTTAGTTCCTGATACGCACCTTTGGCGTGTCGTTCATTTACATATTTAATAAAAGAAAGTGCCTTGGGATAATTCTCTGTATAAAGCGCAATAATAAGATATAATCTGATTCTTACCGAGTCGTCGTTTTCCAAGCCATCAATATAGTTGAAAATAGCATTATGCGGTTTCCTATCTTCTGTAACCGCATTATTTGCAAAATGTACTTTAAATAGCGAATGAGAAAACTGAACCCTGCCATCCAAGTCATTTATAGTCAAAATTTCTTCTGCGTTGCGAATAAGATTGATAAAATCAAGTAGGGTTATCTTTTCAAATGTCAAAGAATTTATTATCTCTACAAGATCATGTGCCCGAAGTTGCTCATTTGCTGCAACAATCAAATCTATCAGTAAATGGTGGTTTTTAATACCGATCTCCTCGGCAAGGCGGTCAATAATTATGTCTGCAAAACTTCCTTCTGTTTCTGGGAAGTTTTCGATTAAGCGAATCATATACATTGACAATGCTTTTCCGCCATCTACATTTTCTTTAATAGCTAATTCGTGAATATTATTAAAATCTGTGGCGGACATCATCACTAGACGCTTCAGTGCCAACGAAACATATAGTGGAGAACGGAAAAGACAAGAATTGTAAAATGCCGTCAGTTCACTATTGCCAAGCTCCTTGCCTTGTTCAGATAGCAAATTATTTGCAATTTTTTGCATTTTTTCTTCGTCTACGCCAAGAATATCTATCGTGCGCCAATTATATCCTGCCAGTGCGTTAGTTGCTATAGGTTCGGTACTGGCTGATGATACGACAAGTTTATACGCAGTTTTGCTTTGGGGCAACGGGAAATTAGCCAAAAATGATTCTTTGTCTTCAAGTTGAAGCGCGGATATATTGTCAACAAATACAACAAGTTTGTGGGTTTGACTGATTTTCTTAATAAGGCTGATCGACAGTGTTTTTAAATCGCTAAGAGATAGAGTATTTTCAATAAAAACATTCTCTGCAGCAATATTATTTAATCTGTATATCAAATTTGTCAAAATGCTTTCAATTGAAAAGTCGTAGAGTCCGTTGCCAAGAAAAAGGGAAATGGTTTTGTAATCGTTTGTTTTCGATAAAGTGTCTGCCGCTTTGGCCATAAGATAGGTTTTTCCATTTCCGGAAGCTCCGCTTAATACTAAAACGTCCTCATTCCCGTTTGCAAAAGAAACAATATCCGTGATATACTCTTCTCTTGGCACATATTTCTTCAATACATTACTTGTAAGCATATTATCAAAAGCTTCGGCCTCTTTTTCGGGTGAGGATTCTGTTGGACCAATATTATTAGTTATCTGTCGTATTAAGGCATTGGTTAATTGATCTGCGAATGAGTTGAGACCACAAACTGCTGATTGTTCCTCGTCCCAATCAGCTTGATACGATATAATCTCTACATTGCCACTGCTTGTAATCTTTTTCTTGAGCGCAGACAGTAAATTCGCCTTTTCGCCAATATCCGAAAAAATTGAGCGATACTGCTGCGGAATTTTGTCTATTAAATCTGGATCTCTTACGCAAACAATCAATTTAGAAGAATTGGTCATTTTTTGAATGGCCAACATGGCTTCAATTTCGGTGATACTTTTGTTTTTTGCCATTTCGGCAGGAATCTCGGGATGCTTTTTCAGAAACGACATCAAGGAAACTTCGTTGGGCAGTGTGCCATATCTATCACCAAGTAATAAAACGAAATATGGTTGACAAAATTCAATTTCCTCTGCGCAAACAGAAAGAATTTTGGACATAACCTCATTTGAATCCATCTCCTCACCTGAAATGCCCCAGCGCAAGTCAACAATGGAAACATCATGCCCCATTCTTCTTGAAAAATGGCGAAGCTTTGGCAATACATTTTTTTGTATGATATCTCTTTCTGATTGCATATCGCTGAATGTTGATGAAATGAAAATTTTAATCATGCCTTAACTTCTCCTTTTTATTATTTAAAAATTCATTAAATATGTTTTGAGTTATTTAGTCATTCTATACATTACATTTATTAAAATCATCTTCATCATAATCGTTATTCATAAATATAACGCCGCAGCGGTCCTCATTTATCCTTTTTAACGTTGCTCTTTGCTTGTTTTCCCAAACTTTTGATCGTCTGTAAATATGCCTTTTCCACGGAGGAAAGCGTTTTTGCTTGATATTTTTTATATTCTGCTTTCGCCTTTTCGATTGCTTTTGCGTGGCTGACGGTGCCGGGGCCTTCCAAAACTTTTTCGCCCGTAGAAGACAAAATACGATCAAGGTGTTCAACATAGTCTGCCATATACATGGGATTATGTTTCATCGCCTGCACCTCTGCAAAGTCAAAGTATCCCGAAACGAGGTTGTTCAAAATTTTCAGCTCACTTTCCGTGAGATAGTTCTTTGCGACCGTTATATCCTGCGCCGTTGGCATTTCACCCGAAAAGGTCGTCAAACCCATAAAGGGAGCGTTGGCATCCGCCCGCTCGTAAATCACTTCCGCAGCGGTATGTCCGTGCGCCGCGTAGTGCAGCTTATTCTGCACCATCTTGAAAAAGGCAATCGATTCTCTGCTTTTCGGATCGTAATCGACGCTGGTAGCATACAGGTCGAGCACCTGCCTGTACATAACTTTTTCAGAGGAGCGTATGTCGCGGATGCGGTCTAACAATTCTTTCCAATAATCGCCGCCGCCAAGTTCTTTCAGCCGCTTATCGTCGAGGGCAAACCCTTTGATCATATACTCTTTCAGCCGTTCCGTTGCCCAACGTCGGAAATGCGTCGCTATCCGCGATTTGATGCGATAACCGAGGGAGATGATCATATCG